>JBDLUD010000017.1:0-22160 GCA_039805465.1 Pseudomonadota bacterium | reverse complement strand
TTGGTTTTTGAGCCAATATTGATCGAATCAAATTGGCGTCAGAAAGGGAAAAAGAGCGAGCCATTTGCTTGCTCGCTTTTCTATCTTTTTCTTGCTGTTGCTTAAACAGCGAGGCGTTTACGACCCTTGGCACGGCGCGCATTCAAAACATGGCGACCACCTTTTGTTTTCATGCGAACACGAAAACCGTGGGTGCGTTTACGACGGGTTACTGATGGTTGATATGTACGTTTCATAATTATTTCCTAGCGAACCTTAGATTCTCGCTTTTTTCGTTATCACCGTCAATAGTTATTTACGGTATATTTTTTTATTCTGACATTTATCTTGTTGTTTTTAATAAATATTTTGTGTTATCAACATGTTATCCACAGCTTATCCACCGACTTATCCTTTGTGGATAACTTTTAACAGCATCTACAATTGCTCCGTGAATACAAATACCCTGACAAATTCCGCGTTAATAGCAAATTCAAACCTTGAGACATTTTGGGTGTTTGTAGCAGATTCGTTTTCTAAAGAGCTTTCTCCACAACAGTTTAAAACATGGATCAAGCCTCTTTTTCCAATTTCTTTCGACCAAGAAAACTTAACAATATCCTTGGCTGCGCCCAATCGTTTTAAGCTTGATTGGGCAAAAAATCAATTTAATCAAAGATTTATAGAATTAGCTCAAGTCCATTTTGGCGCCCCAATTGTGCTTGATTGGGTGCTAGATCCAAAAGTAAAGCTTCTCAACACGGATGAACAACAATCTGAGTTCATCAGCGAGGATCTTGGACAAACAAACTCTTCCAGCGGATTTCCTGGTGCTGGCATAGACGAAGTCAACGAACTACCCAGCATTGGTATTGATGGTCGTTCGCGCTTAAACCCCGGTCTTACTTTTGATAGTTTTGTTACTGGTAAAGCCAATCAGCTGGCGCGCGCCGCGGCCATACAGGTTGCCAACAATCCCGGGTCTTCTTATAACCCGATGTACTTGTATGGGGGCGTGGGGCTTGGTAAGACTCATTTGATTCACGCGATCGGCAATCATTTATTACAAGAAAAACCGAAGGCAAAAATCAGATACATTCATGCTGAACAATATGTGTCTGATGTGGTGAAGGCCTATCAACAAAAGTCTTTTGATAAATTCAAACAGTACTACCACTCATTGGACTTGCTGTTAATTGACGATATTCAATTTTTTGCTGGAAAGCCACGCTCACAAGAAGAGTTCTTTTATGCGTTTGAGGCATTAACGGCCAACAAATCCCAAGTAATCATGACCAGCGACACTTATCCGAAAGAAATTTCGGGTATTGATGATCGCCTAATCTCAAGGTTTGATTCAGGCTTAACGGTTGCTATTGAGCCGCCCGAGCTTGAAATGCGAGTTGCTATTTTGATGAAAAAGGCCTTGGCAGAAGGGTTGCCGCTGACCGAAGATGTTGCCTTTTTTGTTGCCAAACATTTACGTTCTAACGTTAGAGAGCTCGAGGGTGCTTTAAGAAAAATCCTGGCTTACGTTCGTTTCCATGGAAAAGAAATCACGATTGAGGTTGCCAGAGAGGCCCTCAAAGACCTTCTTTCCGTGCAAAACAGACAAATTTCTGTTGAGAACATTCAAAAAACAGTCGCTGACTTTTACAACATCAAAGTGGCAGACATGTACTCTAAAAAACGACCTGCTAATATTGCTAGGCCAAGACAAATTGCCATGTATATTGCTAAGGAATTGACTCAAAAAAGCCTTCCTGAAATTGGTGAGTTATTTGGTGGTCGGGATCACACAACGGTGTTGCATGCCGTTAGAAAAATCACCGAAGAAAGATCAAGAGACAATCAACTAAACCATGAATTACATGTGTTAGAACAGTCTCTAAAAAATTGATTTTTGCTTGTGGAAATCCTTGTGGATAATTGCTGTATAAGTATGTTTATAAGTGTGTGAATGGATTGTTGATGAATTGTGGATAAGTACAACAAACATGACAAAACAGAAAAGTTATTAAATCTTATTCAAAGCTTATACAAAACATATCCACAGGTATTTATTGAAGGTAAAATGCTGATTAATAAATGAATTTTTAGTTATCCACAGAATTTTGTTGCTTTATTAACTACTACTATAAATATATATACATATAAATAAATACAGGAATAAGAACCATGGAACTGGTCAGTACAACAAGAGACAAATTACTAAAACCACTTCAACTAGTGAGTGGCATTGTTGAGCGTCGTCACACGCTACCGATCTTAGCTAATTTGTTATTCAAGAAAAATGGATCATCTGTTTCTTTGATTTCAACTGATATTGAAATTCAAATCACAACTCATGCAGATTTTGGTGTTGGTTCAGATAATCTCAGCACAACTGTAGGCGCAAGAAAATTGGTTGATATTTTGCGTGCACTACCAGAGGGTGCGATGACCTTGTCTTTGAAAGACAGTAAGATGGTTGTTCAAAGCGGTAAGAGCCGTTTCACACTCCAAACATTGGCAGCGAATGAATTTCCAATCATGTCTGAATCAGCAGATGTTTCAGCCAGTTGGGAAATGTCTCAAAAATCATTGAAGCAGTTGATCAGCCAAGTGCACTTTGCAATGGCACAACAAGACATTCGTTACTACTTGAACGGCATGCTCTTTGTTTTAGAGGGCCAAAGAATTATTGCGGTTGCAACAGATGGTCATCGTTTGGCATACAGTCATGTTGATCTTGATAAAGCACCATCTGGTAATGGTCAAAAACAAGAAGTGATCATTCCACGAAAAACAATTCTTGAGTTACAACACTTATTGGAAGATTCGGAAGATCCAGTGGTTGTCTCTTTGGCAAGCAATCAAGTTAAATTTAACTTCGGTGATGTTGAACTTTTATCAAAACTTGTTGAAGGTAAGTTCCCTGATTTCCAGAGAGTGATTCCAAAAGGTCAGAACAACAAGTTGGTGGTCAGTCGTGATGCACTACAAGCGTCATTGCAAAGAGCAGCGATCTTAACAACGGATAAATTCAAGGGTGTGCGCTGCATTCTTTCTGATAACTGCTTGACCATTCAATCAACGAACGCCGAACAAGAAGAAGCGCAAGAAGATATTGAAACTGAGTACAGCGGTGACAAAATTGATATTGGTTTCAACGTGTCTTATTTGTTAGATGTTTTAGCGAATCTAAAAAATGAATCAATTCAAATTTGTTTGGGTGACTCCAATAGCAGTGCAGTGATCACCCTTCCAGAACAAGAAGGTTTCAAATACGTAGTAATGCCAATGCGCATTTAATAGAGTTACTAGAAAAGAATAATCAATGACTGTTGAAGCAAAAACACCAGAACAATATGGCGCATCCTCGATTCAAATCTTAGAAGGATTAGAGGCAGTAAGAAAAAGACCGGGGATGTACATTGGTGACACCTCAGACGGAACTGGTTTACACCATTTGGTTTTTGAAGTTCTTGATAACTCCATTGACGAAGCTTTGGCTGGTCATTGTTCAGAAATCACCGTAACAATTCATACAGACAACTCAATATCAATTATTGACAATGGTCGTGGTGTACCAACAGGCATTAAATACGACGATAAACACGATCCAAAGAGAAGCGCAGCTGAAATCGTGATGACCGAACTTCACGCAGGCGGTAAGTTCGACCAAAACAGCTATAAGGTTTCTGGTGGTCTTCACGGCGTGGGTGTGAGTTGTGTGAACGCACTATCAAAGTGGTTACGTTTAACCGTTAAGCGTGATGGCAAAGTTCATTTCATGGAGTTTGCAAGGGGTGTTGCTCAGAATCGTGAATTGATCGAAGAAGCTGGCAGCATGACCTCACCAATCAAAGTCATTGGTGATACAGACAAGCGCGGCACAGAAGTTCACTTTTTGGCCGACGTAGAAATTTTCGGTAATGTTGAATACCACTATGAAATTCTTTCTAAACGAATCAGAGAACTATCGTTTTTAAATAACGGTGTTCATATTCGTTTGATTGACCAGAGATCTGGCAAAGAAGAAAATTTTGCTTTTTCCGGCGGTGTAAAAGGTTTCGTTGAGTACATCAACAAGAGCAAAACCGTTCTTCATGGCAACATTTTCTATGCTGAAGGTGAAAGACCGTCTGACTTAGGCGGAACCATCACGGCCGAAGTGGCCATGCAATGGAATGATGGTTTTAACGAACAAGTTCTTTGCTTTACCAATAACATTCCTCAGCGTGATGGCGGTACGCATTTAACTGGTTTGCGTGCAGCAATGACGCGAGTCATCAACAAGTACATTGATGAAGAAGAATTGGCCAAGAAGGCTAAAGTTGAAATTACCGGCGATGACATGCGCGAAGGCTTGACTTGTGTTCTTTCGGTCAAGGTTCCTGAGCCAAAGTTTTCAAGCCAAACCAAAGACAAGTTGGTATCAAGCGAGGTTCGTGGTCCCGTGGAAGAAATAGTCAGCAGCCTGTTAACTGACTATTTACAAGAAAACCCACAAGACGCCAAAATCATTTGCGCAAAAATCATCGAAGCTGCAAGAGCACGTGAAGCAGCTCGTAAAGCACGCGACATGACACGACGCAAAGGCTTGTTGGATGGCTTGGGTCTTCCAGGCAAGCTTGCTGATTGCCAAGAAAAGGATCCAGCTAACTCAGAACTATTTATCGTCGAGGGTGATTCTGCGGGTGGCTCTGCTAAGCAGGGGCGCGACAGAAAATTCCAAGCCATTTTGCCGCTTAAGGGAAAAATCCTTAACGTTGAAAAAGCACGCTTTGACAAAATGTTAAGCAGCCAAGAGGTGGTTACTTTAATCACGGCGCTTGGGACCGGTATTGGCAAGGAAGAGTACAGCGCAGACAAGTTGCGCTATCACCGCATCATCATCATGACCGACGCGGACGTTGACGGAAGCCACATCAGAACTTTGTTGTTAACCTTCTTCTATCGTCAAATGCCCGAGTTAATTGAGCGTGGCCATATTTATATTGCACAACCACCTCTTTACAAGGTCAAGCAAGGCAAGAACGAGCAATACATCAAAGATGATGTGGCGTTAAATGCTTATTTGCTTAACTTGGCTCTTCAGGGCGCGAGTGTTTCACTGGCTGATGGCTCTTCAATCGATAACGATCGTTTGGTTAAGTTGTCATCTGATTATCAAACCATTCAAAGCATTGTTGATCGCCTATCAAGAACCATGGATGAGGGCGCATTAAGAGCTATCGCAAATGGCGTGCGTTTAAATCTAGATACAGAGGCTGAAGCCAATAAGTCTGCAGAAGGCCTTAACGACTATTTTGCAAACTCTCACGAGCGCATCGCCAAGCCACTGATCATTGTTCAAAAAGATGAGCGCACAGAACGCTACCGTTTGTTGCTTTCAAGAAAAGTTCACGGCAACACAAAACTTTCTTTGATTGATTCTGACTTTGTGCATGGCGCTGATTATGATTCTTTGGCAAAAGCATCAGCAGCCCTAACCAATGTATTGGGCGCCGGTGCCACCGTTAAGCGCGGTGACCCAGATAAAACAGTTAAAGAAGCCAATGTTAAAGATTTCCGCGAAGCCATGGAGTGGTTGCTTTCAGAGGCTGAGAGAGGCGTTAGTCGTCAGCGTTACAAGGGTCTTGGTGAAATGAACCCAGGACAACTTTGGGAAACAACGATGGACACCAACACCAGAACCTTGTTGAGAGTGCAAATTGAAGATGCCATCGCGGCAGACCAAGTATTCACAACTCTGATGGGTGATGAGGTTGAGCCTCGTCGAGCCTTCATTGAGTCCAACGCGCTGATTGCCAGAAACATTGATGTCTAAGAATCTGGCGGGTAACAAATTGGTCGCGGTTCGTGAGTCAGGAGTTCACGGTAATGGCGTTTTCGCAAAGCGCGACATCCCAAAGGGCACCAAGATCATTGAATATACCGGTGAGAGAATCAGTTGGAAGGAGGCTGTCAAGCGCCATCCACACGATCCATCGCAACCAAATCACACCTTTTATTTTGGTTTAGAAGATGGCTCAACCATCGATGCTAAATACGGTGGTAATGCTGCAATGTGGGCAAACCATTCTTGCAAGCCAAACTGTGAAGCACTAGAGGAAGACTTTGGTAAAACCACTAGGGTTTTCTTGTATGCCAAAAAAAATATTGACGCAGGCGATGAGCTTTTTTACGACTATGGTTTGGTTGTTGAGGGTAAACAAACAAAAAAGTTAAAAAAAGAATATGAGTGTCGTTGCGGCCAAAAAAATTGCCGCAAAACCATGTTGGCAAAAAACAAATAAGCAATATGTTCATTAGCATTCAAGA
The DNA here is from genome assembly GCA_039805465.1 of Pseudomonadota bacterium. GTDB lineage: Bacteria > Pseudomonadota > Gammaproteobacteria > Burkholderiales > Burkholderiaceae > Polynucleobacter. Next base: position 15,872 of record JBDLUD010000017.1, on the reverse strand, counting down.
GCTTGAGGCAGCCATTAATTTTTGGCGGGAACAATCTCCCTCTCACGGCGAAGCTTTGCAACTATGCTCCCAAGCGTCTGCTTTGGCAAAGCCTTATGCACTGATGATCATTCAATCGTCACAGAGAGTACCTTTGGATGGGTTAAGTGACTCTGCACAAACCGCCTGGAAAGAATACCTCTTGCGTAAAGGTTAATGATGAGCGACCACGCCATATTTGATTACATTGTTGTTGGCGCTGGTAGCGCAGGTTGTGTTCTAGCCAATAGGCTTTCATCAGATCCGCAAAATAACGTATTACTGATTGATGCTGGTAGCAAGGATGACTATCTTTGGATTCATATACCAGTTGGTTATTTGTATTGCATCAACAATCCAAAAACTGATTGGATGTTCAAAACCAAGCCTCAAACCGGCCTCAACGATCGAAGCCTCATCTATCCACGCGGCAAAGTATTGGGCGGTTCCTCATCCATTAATGGCATGATTTATATGCGTGGACAAGCCCAAGATTATGATCAGTGGGCTCGCGAAACTGGTGATTCATCATGGTCATGGCACGAGGTTTTGCCCTACTTTAAAAAGATGGAAGACTATCACTCTGGTTCCTCAGAGTTTCACGGCGTTGGCGGCGAGTGGCGAGTTGATAAACAACGACTCAAGTGGAAGGTCTTAGATATTTTCAGGGGTGCCGCTGAGCAAGCTGGCGTTCCCCCAATCAATGACTTTAATTGCGGCAATAATTTCGGCTCATCTTATTTTGATGTTTCTCAAAAAAATGGCTGGCGCTTAAATGCTTCCCAAGCTTTCATTAAGCCAATAAAAAATCGTAAGAATCTAACTGTGTTGACTGGTGCAATCATTGATCGTTTGGTGATCAAAAATCATCGCTGCGAAGGCATTTCTTTTTTCTATGATGGTCAACAACAAATCGCTCTTGCTGATAAAGAAGTTCTTTTGTCTGCTGGGGCGATTGGGTCCGTGCAAATTCTTGAACGCTCAGGTGTGGGCGATGAAAAAAGATTGCAGGCCATGAATATCCCAGTTGCCAAGCACTTGCCTGGTGTTGGCGAAAATCTACAGGACCATTTACAAATCAGATTGGTTTATAAAGTAAGTGGTTTAAAAACGCTGAACATCTTGGCTTCTCGTTGGTGGGGAAAGCTATTAATTGGACTCCAATATGTTTTAACCAGAAGTGGCCCAATGTCTATGGCGCCATCTCAGCTTGGAGCTTTTGCGCATTCATCCGCAACACATGATCGACCAAACATTCAGTATCACGTTCAGCCCCTATCTCTTGATAAGTTTGGTGATCCGCTTCACTCTTTCAATGCATTCACAGCCAGCGTTTGCAATTTAAGGCCAAGCTCTAGAGGCAGCGTTCACATCACCTCTAAAGAGTTGAGTGAAGCGCCGGCCATTAACCCGAACTATCTGGCATCTAGTGAGGATAAACAAGTGGCTCTTGATGCACTTCGCTTCACAAGAAATATCATGAAGCAAAAAGCATTTGATGGTTTTGATGTTGAAGAGTTTCGTCCTGGCTCAGCTTATCAATCTGATGAAGAGTTGTTAAAGCAAATTGGAGAAATTGCCACCACGATTTTCCATCCTGTTGGAACGTGCAAAATGGGCAAGGTTGATGATCCAACCGCAGTGGTTGATTCTGAATTACGCGTGATTGGGTTGCAAGGCCTGCGAGTTGTGGATGCGAGCGTTATGCCCAGCATTACTTCTGGTAACACTGCTGCGCCAACCATGATGATTGCTCAAAAAATAGCCGACAAGATTTTGGCTGACCATCAATAATGGAATTTGATCTTTTCCACTGGACAACGCTGTTGTTATTTGTTGCTGCGTTTGGCGCCGGTTTCGTAGATTCAGTTGCTGGGGGCGGTGGCTTGATACAAGTCCCTGCTTTATTTGCTATCTACCCAAATGCAAATCCTGCAACCTTATTGGGCACAAACAAGCTTGGTTCAATTGGCGGAACAATAATTGCTGCCAAAAGATATCTAAAAGTTGTTAAGTTACCTTATTTTATTGTAATTCCAGCCATTGTGGCGGCATTCATTGGTTCCTTTTCGGGTGCCGCCGTGGTTAAAAGCATGTCTGCTGATGTATTTCGAGTGCTGTTGCCAATCATTTTGATTGCTTTGTTGATTTACACCATCAAGCAACCCTCAATGGGCATGGCTCATGCGCCGGTGATTGATGGAAGAAAAAAGATTGTTCATGCACTCCTCTTGGGGGGCACCATTGGTTTTTATGATGGTTTCTTTGGCCCGGGAACCGGCAGTTTTTTGCTGATTGGTTTTATTCGAATCTTTGGCTTTGACTTCTTGCACGCATCAGCCGCAACCAAGCTAGTGAATGTCACCACTAATTTTGCAGCCATCTTATTGTTTGCCTCATTTGGTCATATTGCTTGGCAAATTGGTTTTGCCATGATGGCCATGAACATTGCGGGCAGCATCTTTGGATCCCATTACGCCTTGCGCCATGGAAACACGTTTATTAGAAAGGTGTTTGTTGGGGTTGTTGCGGCACTGATTCTAAAGACGATGTTTGATGCTTTGCGCTATTTTGAGGTCATTGCTTAGGCGCTCAAAAAGTTTCACGTGAAACACTCACATTTTGGCAAAACGATTGAGTCAAACAAGCGGGGGTGATATCATCGCCGCCCTAAGCAAGGTTTTCTATGGACTTTTCAATTAAATATGATGTGATAGTGATTGGCGGCGGTCATGCTGGCTCCGAGGCTGCTTTGGCCTCAGCCAGAATGGGTTGCCGCACCCTGCTTTTGACTCATAGCATAGAGACTTTGGGTGCAATGAGCTGCAACCCCTCAATTGGTGGCATAGGAAAAGGTCACCTCGTCAAAGAGATTGACGCTCTTGGCGGCGCAATGGCCGAGATCACTGATTTGGCGGGCATACAGTTCAGAATATTAAATTCTAGTAAAGGCCCAGCTGTTAGAGCGACTCGAGCTCAGGCAGACCGGGCTCTTTATAAGACTGCCATGCGCAGCAAGTTAGAAAATCAAGAAAATCTGACTATTTTCCAGGCCGCAGTTGATGACTTAATAGTTCTAGATGATCAGGTGTGTGGAGCAACAACACAATTGGGCTTGAGCTTTTATGCCAAGCAAGTTGTTTTAACCGCAGGAACCTTTTTAGATGGAAAAATCCACGTTGGTTTAGATAACCACTCGGGCGGCCGTGCGGGTGATCCTGCCGCTATTAGACTATCTTCTAGACTAAAAGAATTAAAACTGCCGCAGGGACGCTTAAAAACAGGCACCCCTCCTAGGATTGATGGGCGCACCATTAACTTCTCTGTGATGCAAGAGCAGCCAGGTGATTTAGACCCTTTGCCAGTCTTTTCTTATTTGGGCAGGCCGGAGTTTCACCCCAAGCAGCTTCCTTGTTGGATCAGCCACACCAATGAAAAAACACATGACATTATTCGTGGTGGACTTGATCGCTCACCAATGTATACGGGGGTGATTGAGGGTGTTGGCCCAAGATACTGCCCTTCCATTGAAGACAAGATACATCGATTTGCTGGCAAGGACAGCCATCAAATATTCTTGGAGCCTGAGGGCTTAACAACCCATGAGTTTTATCCAAACGGCATTTCAACCAGCCTTCCATTTGATGTTCAGTGGAATCTGGTGAGAAGTATTCGCGGTCTTGAGAATGCAATGATTGTCCGACCTGGCTATGCCATCGAATATGACTACTATGACCCAAGGGGCTTAAAGCCAAGCTTGGAGACCAAAGCAATCAAGGGCCTGTTCTTCGCTGGCCAAATCAATGGCACAACTGGTTACGAAGAGGCTGCAGCGCAAGGTCTATTGGCCGGTATCAATGCTGGATTGAGCGCCAAAGGCAAAGATGCATGGTATCCAAAGCGCGACCAAGCCTATTTGGGGGTTTTGGTCGATGACTTGATCACCAAGGGCGTTCAAGAGCCCTACCGAATGTTCACAAGTCGTGCCGAGTATCGTCTGAGCCTAAGAGAAGACAATGCTGACGTCAGATTAACCGAACAAGGTCGTGAGTTGGGCTTGGTCGATGATCGTCGCTGGGAGTTCTTCTGCAAAAAACAAGAGGCTGTTTCACGTGAAACACAGCGACTTAAATCCACTTGGGTGAGCCCAAAGCTGATTAATCCAGCAGAATCAGAGTTTTTGCTTGGTCAGGTCATCGCTCACGAATACAGTTTGGCCGAGTTATTAAAGCGGCCCGGGATCACCTACGAAAACCTCACAACATCATTTGATGGTCGATGGTCGGCTGAGCCGCTTGATCAAGACGTTGTTTTAAGAGATCAAATTGCCGAGCAAGTTGAGATCGCCATTAAATACCAAGGCTATATTGATAGACAGGCGGCAGAAATTGCCCGCCATGCCTATCATGAAGAAATGACCCTGCCCCCAGACATCAACTATTCAAAGGTTTTAGGCTTGTCGATGGAGGTTCAGCAGAAGCTCAGCCTTCATCAGCCAAGCACCTTGGGTCAAGCCTCAAGGGTTTCTGGTGTGACACCAGCAGCCATATCTTTGCTCTTGATCCATTTAAAAAAGGGTTTGGGTCGACGCCCGAGCGCTGATTGATGGAAAAAGATTCACAACAAGCCCTGCTTACTCAATTAAGCGAAGGCATCAGAGACCTTCATTTAAATCTGTCCGCTGAAACTATTCAGCGCTTATTGGACTATTTGATCGAATTTCAGCGGTGGAATAAAACTCATAATTTATCCTCAATTCATGATTTAAATCAGTCGGTTACCTTGCACCTGTTAGATTCTTTGGCGGTGCTACCGTACTTAGATCAATACGTTGAGCAATTACCAAAATCTGAAGAGCTTTTTTCTATGGCAGATCTTGGTTCTGGCGGAGGTCTTCCCGGAATTCCTTTGGCGATCTGTCGCCCTGCTTGGAAGCTACATTTGATGGAAGCGGTTCAGAAAAAAGCCGTATTTTTACAGCACATCGTGACCAAGCTAAATTTAGACAATGTAAAAGTACATGGCGCGCGAATTGAAGATGCTGCGCCAGCGCTCACTTCCTCTATAAGCTGTTGTATTTCAAGGGCTTTTTCGGACTTTGGCAAGTTTATAACGCTGGCTGAGCCAATGCTGAAGAAAGACGGTTTATTGTGGGCCATGAAGGCCCGAGCCCTCGACGAAGACCTAAAAACCATCCCGAGCACCTGGAAGATTCAAAACGATTATTTATTTGGTGTCCCGGGGCTTGAAGCCGAAAGAAGGCTCTATGAGTTGGCTCGCGTGAGAGAATTGAAGGCTTAACAAAAAGAAGACATTTATGGCAAAAATATTTTGCGTAGCAAACCAAAAAGGTGGTGTTGGTAAAACCACCACCACGGTTAATTTGGCAGCAAGCTTGGCAGCACAAAAGCAACGGGTTTTGGTCGTGGACCTTGACCCGCAAGGCAATGCCAGCATGGGCTCGGGCATCGATAAGATGGGTTTGCAGCAAAGTGTTTATCACGTCTTGATTGGCATGTCTGATGTTTTGACTGCAAGGGTTAAATCAGAAACAGGTGGTTATGACGTACTTCCAGCAAACCGAGAGCTTGCTGGCGCTGAAGTTGAGTTGGTTGAGTTTGATCAGCGTGAAGAAAGGCTCAAAGACGCCTTGGCACCAGTCCTCAATGATTATGACTTCATCTTGATTGATTGCCCCCCTGCACTTTCATTATTAACACTGAATGGCCTGTGTGCAGCAAATGGTGTGATTGTGCCGATGCAATGCGAGTACTTCGCTCTAGAAGGCTTGTCAGACTTGGTTAATACCATCAAGCAAGTGCACGCAAATCTCAATCCAAATTTAACCATCATTGGTTTATTGCGAGTGATGTTTGACCCAAGAACAACCTTGCAGCAACAGGTTTCTGACCAGTTAATGGCTCACTTTGGCGATAAAGTGTTTAACACCATCATTCCAAGAAATGTTCGTTTAGCTGAGGCGCCTTCATATGGCATGCCTGGCGTGACGTTTGATAAGGCCTCGCGGGGCGCGCAAGCTTATATGCAATTTGGCACAGAAATGATTCAGCGCATTAAAACAATGTAATCGATAAGAAAAGAATATGACAACAATCAAAAAAAAGGGCTTGGGACGCGGCCTAGAAGCCCTCTTAGGCGCTAGCGATAAGAGCAACGCCAATGCTGGCGTTGCAATGCTTTCTCTCAACCAACTGCAGGCGGGAAAGTATCAGCCACGTAAAAACATGGTTGATGCATCATTACAAGAACTTTCTGAAAGCATTAAAGAACAAGGCGTCATGCAACCCCTGTTGGTTAGAAGCATTGCGCCAGGTAAATATGAAATCATTGCTGGAGAACGCAGATTTCGTGCAGCCACGATGGCGGGACTCAAGGAAGTTCCTGTATTAATTAAAGAAGCCAACGATCAAGCCACGGCTGCGATGGCCTTGATTGAAAACATGCAACGAGAAGACCTGAATGCCTTGGAAGAGGCAAACGGCCTTGCGCGACTCATCGAAGAGTTTGGATACACGCACGACAAGGCAGCTCAAGCCGTTGGAAAATCCCGCAGCGCGGTTTCGAATTTATTGAGATTGATTCAATTGGCAAAGCCGGTTCAGCTAATGCTTGCCAAGGGTGATATAGACATGGGCCACGCCCGCGCACTTTTGCCTCTTGAAGCGGCTACGCAGGTAAGTCTTGCTCAAAAAATCATGATTCAGAAGCTTTCAGTGCGTGAAGCCGAGCAAATGGCCACCAAATTGGTTTTGAATAAAACCCCGGCTGGCACTTCTAAGAAGGCAAAAATCAAAGTCGATCCAGATTTAAGGCAGCTTCAAGAGAAGCTATCGGATCAGCTAAATCTAGCCGTTGAAATCAAGCAAAAACGACGCGGCGGGGAAATCAGCATCAAATTCAGTCAGTTTGATGAATTGGACGGGTTTTTGAAGCGTCTAGGCATCGAGTAAGTGTGAATTTTTTATGAATTGCATTGACCCGAAGCCCACAGATTCTGTAAAATCTCGTGGCTTTGTACCTGGAGATGTGCAAAAAGCTGAAATTGGTAAAAATGCTAATTGGGACAATGAGTTAGATAATTCTGAAGAGTTATCCAAGCCGTTGACAAGGGCTGAATTAGAAGTAATTTTAGGTCCAGAGGCTCTCAAGCCCAGCAAAATTTCAGTGAAGCGGTTATTTCTACTTCAGGGGCTGGTAACGATGCTCTCCTGCTTGGCTTGGGCTTGGTCAGTAAAGGGTAAGCCGTTTGGCTTAGACTCTTCCGCCATATCCTCATTGCTTGGCGGTCTTATAGCAATCATCCCTGCGGGGCTGTTCGCCATAAGAGCAAAGTTGCTAGCAACGAGAGCGGTTGGACCAAATGTTGCAGGATCCTCAATAGTGGGTCTTGTGACTGGGGAATTAATAAAAATCATTGCAACTGTTGCAATGTTTATTTTGGTAATAGTTTTTTATCCAGAATTGGATTGGTTACCGTTGTTGTTGACTTATGTGCTGGCGCTGAAATGTTATCTGCTGGCGTGGTTTTTTAAGTGAACAAGCGGTTTGACAAGAACAGAGGAAAGTAACGATGGCGACTGAAGCAACCGGCAAGGCTTTAACACCTACCGAATACATTGCAGAGCATTTGCAAAACTTAAACACTTTGCATGCCAAGCAAGAGGCTATCGTTGATTTTTCAGTGGTTAACTTAGACACAGTATTTTGGTCTTTGATGATGGGTTTGATTGTGGTGGGCTTTTTGCTCATGGCAGCCCGTCGTGCAACAGCGGGTGTGCCAGGCCGTTTTCAGGCAATGGTTGAGTTGTTGGTAGAGATGGTTGAAAGTCAATCTAAGAGCATCGTTCATGGCGACCGTTCTTATATCGCTCCTTTGGCGCTGTTTGTTTTCTGTTGGATTATTTTGCTCAACACACTTGACTTGGTTCCGGTGGATTGGGTTCACGGTGTGAATGGATTTTTAGGAATTTTTGGAAGCATCCATGTTCCCCACCATAAGCTTGTGCCAACAACTGATTTGAACGGCACGCTTGGACTATCAATGTCAGTTTTAGTTTTGATGATTTTCTATAGCTTCAAGGCCAAAGGTGTGGGCGGTTTTGTGCATGAACTACTATCTGCTCCATTTGGCGCAAAGTGGTACTTGGCACCTTTTAACTTGGTTTTGAACATCATTGAGTTTATTGCTAAAGCAGTTTCATTGGGTATGCGATTGTTTGGCAACATGTATGCAGGCGAATTGGTATTTTTGCTGATCGCTCTGTTAGGCGGCATCTGGCATTTTGGTGTCGACTTATCGTTCCTAGGTTTTGTGGGCCATGTGATTGCAGGTTCCGCTTGGGCGATTTTCCATATTTTGGTGATTTTGTTGCAGGCCTTCATTTTCATGATGTTGACTTTGGTCTACATCGGGCAAGCACACAGCCACCACTAATTTTTTTTACTAACTGTTTTTTTATTTAGGAGTCAACATGCAAGCATTTCTAGCGCAAGTTCAAGGTTTAACAGCAATTGGTATCGGCATCATCATCGGCTTAGGCGCGATCGGTGCTTGTTTGGGTATCGCATTGATGGGCGGCAAGTACATTGAAGCATGTGCACGTCAACCAGAATTGATGGAGCCACTACAGACTAAGATGTTCTTGTTGGCTGGTTTGATCGACGCTGCGTTCTTGATCGGTGTTGGTGTTGCGATGTTGTTCGCGTTCGCAAACCCATTACTTGCTGTAATCAAGTAATAGGCGTAGTTATTGACGGGCGCAATTTGAGCGCCCGTGGATATTTGTCATTGTGACCGAAAGGAACTAAACGTGAACCTAAACGCGACGCTATTCGCGCAGATGGTCGTCTTCTTTATTTTGTGGTGGGTTGTAGCCAAGTTTGTTTGGCCACCATTGGTAAAGGCATTAGACGAGCGAGCCACAAAAGTGGCCGATGGTTTGGCTGCCGCTGAGCGCGGTAAGGCTGATCTTGAGTCTGCAAAAAAACGTGCTGAACAAGCATTGTCAGAGGCTCGCAATGAAGGCACTCAGCGTATTGCTGATGCTGAAAAGCGCGCACAATTATCAGCTGAAGAAATTAAAGCAAATGCTCAAGCAGAAGCTGCTCGCATCATTGCTCAAGCCAAAGCCGAAGCCGAACAACAGGTAACGCGTGCAAGAGATGCCTTACGCACAGAAGTAGCTGCATTGGCAGTGAAAGGTGCAGAGCAAATTTTGCGTCGTGAAGTTGATGCAAAGGCACACGCTGGTTTATTAGATCAGCTTAAGGCAGAGCTTTAATATGGCGGACTTAGCTACTATTGCCCGCCCTTATGCTGAGGCTCTTTTTAGAAGTGCAAAGCCTGCAGATTTATCTGCTTGGGCAGAGCAGCTAGAAGAGTTGGCACAAATTGCTAGCAATCCAGATTTGTTAGCAGTGGCCAATAATCCAAAGTTAGCTACAGCAGAGTTGCTACAAATTTTATTGAGTGGCGTTAAAACAAAGCCAGTAGATGTTGTTAAGAATTTTGTGGAAGTATTAACGCAAAATCATCGTCTACTAGCGTTGCCAGAAATTTCTGCTCAATTTACAGCTTTGAAAAATGCTCAAGAAGGTGCTGCAGAAGTTTTGATCACAAGCGCGTTCCCGCTGCAAGGCGAAGAATTAAAAAGCTTGCTATCAACATTGAAGAAGCGCTTTGGTGGAAGAGAGCTACGTCCTACAGTAAATGTAGACCCAGAATTGATTGGCGGAGTGTGCGTACAAGTTGGTGATGAAGTGTTAGACACTTCAGTTAAAGCCCGCTTGGTATCGATGCAAACCGCCCTTAGCGCATAACCGAATAAGATCCCAGGAGTAAGCAAATGCAACTCAACCCATCAGAGATCAGTGAACTGATCAAGAGCCGAATCAGCGGTGTAGGCGTTGGCGCCGAAGTCCGTAACCAAGGCACAGTAATTTCAGTAACAGACGGTATTTGTCGTGTTCATGGCCTGTCAGGCGTGATGCAAGGTGAAATGCTTGAGTTCCCAAACAACACACTTGGCCTTGCGCTTAACTTAGAGCGTGATTCAGTTGGTGCTGTTATTTTGGGTGAATACGAGCACATCAGTGAAGGCGACCCTGTTAAATGTACCGGTCGTATTCTTGAAGTTCCAGTAGGTCCAGAATTGTTGGGTCGTGTTGTTAATGCTTTGGGTCAGCCGATTGATGGCAAAGGTCCAATCAATGCAAAGATGACAGACTTTATTGAGAAGGTTGCCCCTGGCGTTATTGATCGCCAGTCAGTCAGCCAACCTCTTCAAACAGGTTTGAAGTCAATTGACGCGATGGTACCAATCGGTCGTGGTCAGCGTGAGTTGATCATTGGCGACCGTCAGACTGGTAAAACAGCTGTTGCCGTTGACGCGATCATCAACCAAAAAGGTAAAGGCATTCGTTGCGTATACGTGGCGATTGGTCAAAAAGCTTCTACGATTGCAAACGTATTGCGCAAGTTAGAAGAGCACGGCGCGATGGAGTACACAGTGATTGTTGCAGCAACTGCATCTGACTCTGCAGCGATGCAGTACTTGTCAGCTTATGCTGGTTGCACAATGGGCGAATACTTCCGCGATCGCGGCGAAGATGCTTTGATTGTTTATGATGACTTGACCAAGCAAGCGGTTGCTTATCGTCAAGTATCACTATTGTTGCGTCGCCCACCAGGACGCGAAGCTTATCCTGGTGACGTATTCTATTTGCACTCACGTTTGCTTGAGCGCGCTGCTCGCGTTAACGAAGTGTATGTTGAGAAATTCACAAATGGTGCAGTTAAAGGTAAGACAGGTTCATTGACCTCATTGCCAATCATTGAAACTCAAGCGGGTGACGTTTCTGCTTTCGTTCCAACCAACGTGATTTCTATTACTGACGGCCAAATCTTCTTGGAAACAGACTTGTTTAACGCAGGCGTACGTCCAGCGATTAACGCGGGTATTTCTGTTTCACGTGTGGGTGGTGCTGCTCAAACTAAAGTGATTAAGAAACTGTCTGGCGGTATTCGTACAGACTTAGCTCAGTATCGTGAATTGGCAGCGTTTGCTCAGTTTGCTTCAGATTTGGACGAAGCAACACGCAAGCAGTTGGAGCGCGGTCGTCGTGTTACTGAATTGCTTAAGCAGCCTCAATATCAGCCACAGCAAGTTTGGCAATTGGCGTCATCATTGTATGCGGCTAATAACGGCTTCTTGGATGACTTAGATGTGAAACATGTATTGGCCTTTGAAAAAGGTTTGCATGATCACCTCAAGAGCAAGTTTGCTGATTTGATCGGCCGTATTGAAGACACTAAGGATCTCTCGAAAGAAGACGAAGCTGCATTGCGCGCTGCGATCGAGGACTTTAAACGTTCGGCTTCTTTCTAAGAAGTAAGGAGAGCCGATATGGCCGGAACAAAAGAGATACGGACAAAGATCAAGAGCGTACAAAATACGCGCAAGATCACTAAGGCGATGGAAATGGTCGCCGCATCTAAGATGCGGCGTGCTCAAGAGCGTATGCGCAATGCACGTCCTTACTCAGAAAAAGTAAGAAATATTGCTGCGAACTTGGGTAAGGCCAATCCAGAGTATCGCCCTGCTTATTTGGTTGAGCGTGAAGTTAAAAATGCTGGTGTGATTGTTGTGACAACTGACAAAGGTCTTTGCGGTGGTATGAATACCAACGTACTAAGAGCTTTAACAAATACCATGAAAGAGTTGGACTCTAAAGGTGTTTCATTGTCATGCACTCCAATTGGCATGAAAGGCTTCCAGTTCTTAAATAGGATCAAGGCAAAGGTTGTTTCTCATGTAACACAAATGGGCGACACCCCGCACTTAGAAAAACTCATTGGCGCAATCAAGGTTCAATTGGATGCGTATGAAAATGGTGAAATAGACGCAGTTTATTTGGCGTATACAAAATTCATCAACACAATGAAGCAAGAGCCAGTGGTTGAAAAATTACTGCCTCTTTCAAGTGAAAAATTAACACAAACGACTGATGAAGCTCGTGAGTATGGTTGGGATTATTTGTACGAACCAGACCCACAGTCAGTGGTGGATGAATTGTTGAAACGTTACGTTGAAGCGTTGATTTACCAAGCAGTTGCAGAAAATATGGCATCTGAGCAATCTGCTCGTATGGTTGCCATGAAGGCTGCTTCTGATAACGCGAAAAACGTGATTGGTGAATTGCAGTTGGTTTACAACAAAACACGTCAAGCAGCCATTACCAAAGAGTTGTCCGAGATCGTCGGCGGCGCTGCGGCAGTTTGATAACGAAAGTATTGTAAAAAATTAGTGATCGGAGAACTACGATGAGCAACGGAAATATCGTTCAGTGTATTGGCGCGGTGGTGGACATTCAGTTCCCACGTGACAAAATGCCAAAAATTTATGACGCATTGATCTTGGAAGAGAGCAGTGAGGCATCTTTTGCAGAAAAAGGTTTGACCTTTGAAGTGCAACAACAATTAGGTGATGGCGTTGTTCGTGCTATTGCCATGGGCTCAAGCGATGGCTTGCGTCGCGGCATGGGCGTTAAAAATACAGGCAAGGGAATTTCAGTGCCTGTAGGCCCAGCAACATTGGGACGCATCATGGACGTATTGGGTCGCCCAATCGACCAAGCTGGCCCAATCGGCACAGAAGAGCGTCGCGCGATTCACCAATTGGCGCCAAAGTTTGATGAGCTATCACCATCAGTTGACCTACTAGAAACAGGCATCAAAGTTATTGACTTGGTTTGCCCGTTTGCAAAAGGCGGTAAAGTTGGTTTGTTCGGTGGTGCTGGTGTAGGTAAGACAGTTAACATGATGGAGTTGATCAACAACATCGCTAAGCAACACTCAGGTTTGTCAGTGTTCGCTGGTGTTGGTGAGCGTACTCGTGAAGGTAACGACTTCTACCACGAGATGAAGGACTCTAACGTTCTTGATAAAGTGGCGATGGTTTTCGGTCAGATGAACGAGCCACCTGGTAACCGTTTACGTGTTGCTTTGACTGGTTTGACAATGGCGGAGCGTTTCCGTGACGAAGGCCGTGACATTTTGTTCTTCGTTGACAATATTTACCGTTACACATTGGCTGGTACAGAAGTATCTGCTTTGTTAGGTCGTATGCCATCAGCCGTGGGTTATCAGCCAACATTGGCTGAAGAAATGGGCCGTTTACAAGAGCGTATTACTTCAACTAAGACTGGTTCTATTACATCGATTCAGGCCGTTTACGTTCCTGCCGATGACTTAACAGACCCATCACCTGCTACAACATTCTTGCACTTAGACTCAACAGTTGTTTTGTCACGTGACATCGCTGCTTTAGGTATCTACCCAGCGGTTGACCCACTTGACTCAACAAGCCGTCAGTTGGATCCACAGGTTGTTGGTGAAGAGCACTATGCAGTTGCTCGCGGTGTACAAACAACATTGCAGCGCTACAAAGAGTTGCGCGACATTATTGCGATTTTGGGTATGGACGAATTGTCACCAGAAGACAAGCAAGCTGTTGCGCGCGCTCGTAAGATTCAGCGTTTCTTGTCACAGCCATTCCACGTGGCGGAAGTATTTACAGGTTCACCTGGTAAATATGTTCCACTAAAAGAAACTATCCGCGGCTTCAAGATGATTGTTGACGGTGAGCTTGACCATTTGCCAGAGCAGGCATTCTATATGGTTGGCGGCATTGATGAAGCCATCGAAAAAGCCAAGAAGTTGCAGTAAACCAAGGAACTTAAATGTCTAGCATCCATGTTGATGTAGTTAGCGCTGAACAGTCAATTTTCGCTGGTGAAGCAAAGTTCATTGCTTTGCCAGGCGAAAGTGGCGAGTTGGGTATTCTTCCGGGACATACCCCTCTCATCACAAGAATTCGACCAGGCGCAGTTCGTATTGAAAAAGCTGATGGCGAAGAAGAGTTTGTATTCGTGGCCGGCGGCATTCTTGAAGTTCAGCCAAATAAAGTAACTGTGCTTGCTGATACTGCTATTCGCGGTCACGATCTTGATGAAGCTAAAGCATTAGAAGCCAAAAAAGCTGCTGAAGAAGCTATGCAAAATCGCAGTACAGATATTGATTTTGCACATGCTCAATCAGAGTTTGCAATGGCAGCAGCACAACTTGCAGCAATTGCAAAGTTCCGTCAGAAAAGATAATTGACTTTAATTAACGATCGCTTCCTGCGCGCATGCCTCAAGCAGCCAACAGACAGAACACCTGTGTGGCTAATGCGCCAGGCAGGACGTTATCTACCTGAATACAACGCAACAAGAGCTAAAGCAGGAAGTTTTTTAGCGCTTGCAAAAAATCCTCGGCTAGCAACAGAAGTTACATTGCAACCATTGGATCGATATCCATTGGATGCGGCAATTCTGTTTTCAGATATTCTGACTATTCCAGATGCAATGGGATTGGGCTTGAGTTTTGAGGCAGGTGAAGGACCAAGATTCAGTCGCCCATTAAGAGACGAGCAAGCCGTTAATAATTTAAGGCCTGCCGACCTTAATCAATTGAAGTATGTGTTTGATGCCGTATCTGAAATTAGAAAGGCGCTTACTCAAAATGGTCAACAAAGAGTTCCGCTGATTGGTTTCTCAGGAAGCCCATGGACTTTGGCTTGTTACATGATTGAAGGTTCAGGGTCATCTGATTTTAAGAACACAAAAGAGATGTTGTATCAAAGACCTGATTTAATGAAAAAGATTCTTGATGCAAACATACAATCGGTTGCTGATTATTTAACAGCGCAGGTTGATGCGGGTGCACAAGCTTTGATGATTTTTGATACTTGGGGCGGTTTATTGCCAGATGGTTGGTACCAAAAAACTTCTTTGGGCAGCATGAAGGCCGTGATTGATTTATTACCAAGACAAAAAGACGGACAGCAAATTCCAATTTTAGTATTCACCAAGGGTGGTGGAATTTGGCTCGAAGATATCGCTCAGTCTGGCGCAGATGTTATTGGCCTAGATTGGACCGCCTCAGTTGCAAAGTCACGTAAGCGCCTACTTGCGAATAAAACCCCACTGGCTCTTCAAGGAAATTTTGACCCACTGGCCCTATTTTCAAGCCCGGATCAAATCAGCGCAGAAGTTAAGAGAATTTTGGACGAATTGGCAGCTGCCCCTGCTTTAGCTGAAGACCTTCACCCCCTAGATGGCCATGTTTTTAACTTAGGCCATGGAATATCCCAATTCACGAATCCCGAGCATGTTATTGCCTTAACGGAGACTGTGGTTAGTCATTCAAAAGCACTTAGAAATAAGTAAAAATAAGCATGTGAGTGGTAACTTATGCACAGGCATCTTGTGACATAAGACCCCCATCATCTAGATCCCAATAATCACCCCAAGAGCCAAATTAAATTCTATAAGTCATTGATTTATATGTATTTTAAATGGCCATATAAAATAATTAAAATACATAAAAAGAGTTGTCTATTTTGAAATACTGGGATAATTAATCAGTTATCCACAAGGTTTTCCACAGATAAAGTAACCCTTTTTAAAAAACCAATAAGTGCAATGCTCTTCATGACGGACTTAAAGTAAAACATGAGCTTTGAAGTTAAAAACCAAGAAAAAATAATTGTTCAAGTGGCCGTAGATAGTCCTCTGAATCAATTGTTTGACTACGCTTGGAATGAAGATTTTGCTTCTGCGCCTAAAAAGGGACAGATTGTTCAAGTAAGTTTTGGACGACAAGAATGCGTTGGCGTTGTGCTCGGAGTCTTGGATAAAAGTGATTATGACCCAGCGAAAATTAAAAAAGTTCAAGCATTAGCCCCACTCCCTCCCATCTCAGATGATGTCGTTGCAATGGCAGAGTTTGC
>JBDLUD010000016.1:0-23219 GCA_039805465.1 Pseudomonadota bacterium | reverse complement strand
TCGAAAGTGGTTGGCTTTGCTGATTTAGGCATGGAAGCCATTTACGAATTCACAATCCAAGACATGCCTGTGACAGTGGCGGTTGATTCAACCGGTACTTCTGTGCACAACACAGGTCCTAAAGAGTGGCAAGCCAAGATTGGAAAAATTCCAGTCTCACAAGCTTGATCCAACTCATTTAGGTAAGCGAACAATTGGCAACAATCGGGGTTTTTGATTCAGGCATCGGTGGTCTCACCGTCCTGAATGAAGCCCTGCGCCAAGCGCCCTCACATCATTATGTTTACTTGGCTGATTCAGCCAATGCACCCTATGGTGAAAAATCAAGCGAATGGGTTGCAGCCAGAAGCTTGGACTTGTGTCACTGGTTGGTGCGTGAAGGCTGCCAAGCTTTGATCATTGCTTGCAATACAGCAACTGCTGAAGCCATTGCGCACATCCGACATGAAATGCCTGCGATCCCCATTATTGGTATTGAGCCAGGGGTTAAGCCGGCAGTTCATAAAAGTCAAAATCACAAGATTGGCGTTCTCGCGACTCAAAACACTTTAAAAAGTGACAAATTCAAAGCCCTCTTAGAGGGTCTCAATCACGATTGCGAACTCATCACTCAAGCAGGCTCAGGTCTGGTGCCATTGATTGAATCAGGCTCCTTGAATGCTCCTGAAACTGAAGCCCTGTTGCGCGAGCACTTAGCACCCATGCAGGCGGCTGAAATTGATACCTTGGTGTTGGGTTGCACCCACTACCCTTTTTTAGCGCCCTTGATTAAAAAAATCATTGGCACTGAAGTTGAAATCATTGATACCAGTGAAGCAGTTGTTAAACAACTTTGTCGTAAATTAGAAGAACATCATTTACTGCAATCCGCTCCTCCAAGAATCATTCATTTGTATTCAACTTTAGATGCTGAAGCATTATTGGCTCACGCCAAGCAATTAATTCCTGCGGCATTTGAACAACACAGCGTTGCAACATCCACTGTTTTTATTTCTTAGTCATTCATAGAGCATGATGCAGAAGCTAAGAACTTGGATCCTTGCCAACAAGATTGCTGCATTTGTGGTGGTGATGCATTTGTTGCTGATTGTTGGATTTCAGTCTGGCATGGATCGCACCAAGTCTGCCTCCAATATGGGCGATACAGTGGTTGCTAATTTATTGGATGCAAATCCTCAAAAAGAAAAATCAACAGTTGCCCGGCCAACCCCAGTCAAACCAGTTGAGAAAAAGAAGTCTGAACCAACCCCTGCTCCGATCACCACAACCACAGGCAGCTTCACAGCACCGACACCAGAGTCTTCCTTGCCCGCATCAAGTTTGGGTGGCAGCAGCACGGGAGACCCCAAAACAATTTCCATTAGCCAAGCTCAATGCAGCGTGCCAGAGCCTTTCTATCCCAACTTATCCAGACGCATGGGTGAGGAAGGTAAAACCATGGTTCGTTTATTCATCAATGAATCTGGCGCAGTTGAAAAAGTAGCCCTTGCGCAAAGCAGCGGCATTCACCGTTTAGATCAAGCAGCACTTGATGCGGGTATGCGCGTTAGATGCAAACCCTTTATAGAATTTGGTAAAGCGATTAAAGTAACGGCCATACAACCTTATATTTTCCGTTTGGAGTAATTGAATGAATCAAACTTTTGGCCTTGCCAATATGTGGGCACAAGGCGATGCCGTCACCAGAACGGTTGCCATCATTTTGTTGGTGATGTCAATTGTTACTTGGGTCATCATTTTGACCAAAGTCTTGGGGCTGTATAAAGTAAAAAAAATGGCCAAAGAAGTGGAATGCTTTTGGCACGCCCCATCATTTGATGTAGCGCTTGGTCAAATGAGCACTGATCAAAATCCCTATGGTGATCTTGCTAACAGTGCCCAAGAGGCCATGCAACATCACAACCAACAATCAGGCACGCGCAGCGAACTGAATCAGACCATCAATGCATCTGACTGGCTCACACGCTGTTTGAAGATTAGCATCGATAAATCAGTCGGTGGTCTACAGCAAGGTTTAACCTTCTTGGCTTCAACAGGGGCCACAGCACCCTTCATTGGCTTGTTCGGCACTGTGTGGGGCATCTACCATGCTTTGGTGGGCATTGGCACCTCAGGCACGGCCACGATTGATCAAGTGGCTGGTCCAATTGGTGAAGCCTTGATCATGACAGCCTTAGGATTAGCAGTGGCGATTCCAGCAGTTTTAGGCTACAACGCTATCAGCCGCATCAACAAGGTCTTGATTGCCGAGCTCAATCGCTTTGGTAATGATTTGTATGCCTACTTCATCACTGGTGCCACTGTGGGTGGCACTGGTAATAACAAAATAAGTACTCAGGACTGATCATGGCCTTTGGTAACGAACCAATCGGAGATGATGACAGCCCACCAATGGCTGAAATCAATATGACACCTTTGGTGGATGTGATGTTGGTCTTGTTGATTGTTTTCATGATCACCATTCCGGTGATGCAGCATGCGGTCAAAGTAGATTTGCCGCAAGCCAGCAGTCAACGCAATGACGTTAAACCTGAGTCCATCAATCTAAGCATTGCAGCCAATGGCCAAGTATTTTGGAACAGCTCTCCCATCGATTTAAATACTTTATCGATTTACGCACAGACAGCAGCGAAAAAATCTCCACAACCCGAGGTTCAACTCAAAGCTGATAAAAACGTTCGATATGAATCAGTGGCACAGGTTTTATCCACGGCCAAGCGTTCAGGATTAACAAAAATTGGGTTTGTGACAGAGCCTAACTAAAGCTTGATCCTAAATTTTATTTAGGCTTGTATTGGGTTGGGCAGTAAGCGCGCTTCACTTCCCCACTTCGCAAAGCAGTGTGCTTCGTACCGCGACCCGTCACACGTTTGCGCCACATCCGAAATGAACTAGGTTTCATTTCTTGGCGCATCAAATCAATCACACGAGACTCATTCAGGCCATAGGTATGCATAATGGCATCAAATGGCGTGCGATCTTCCCAAGCCATCTCAATGATGCGAGATACATCCGCTGGGGCAATGATGGATTTCTTCATAACAGTGATTGTATTAATAGAATCACTTTTTTGCTCGACATCGATCTGAGCAATACTTCACTTCCTCCCAGACCTTTTCCCACTTTTTGCGCCAGGTAAAAGGAAGTCCGCAAGTTAAACAAATCTTGGTGGGTAAATCTGACTTTTTACGCATCTTCATGATCAAGTCAACTTAACGTTTTGCTTTGGCTGTTGGCAGATCAGTGACTTTTTCGGAGTGGTCCCAATGAGTCTTCCAATTATCAGCATATCTTTTAGCCGCATAACTTGAGCGAACAATCATGATGTTCTCAGCATTGCGCTTTTCTGCCGAATTGGTGAAGTTATAACTGCCTGTGATCACGATGTCATCGTCGATCAACATGACCTTATTGTGCTGTATGGCATGCTTACCATCACTGCGCACGTCGATGCCAGCTGCCAATAAGATTGGCAAGGTCTCACGGTTGTTTTGAGCACTTTTCTCATCCTGGATGAGCCCAACATCAACCCCTCTGCGTTTAGCTCTTACAAGGGCCTCAGCAAGGTTCGTTGCTGTGAAGCCATAAGCCATGACTTTGATTGATTTTTTAGCGCCATCGATTTGCTTGATCAAGCCCGAAGCTGCTCCTGCTGGAGGTGTGAAATAAATGGCTAGGATTTCGGCTGGCTGAGGTTCTGCTTGAACACTTTGCCACCAAGAAACGCCGGCTAAAAGACTCAAGCAAAGAAAAATAACCAACCTTTGCTTCACCTTGCTACCCATCCCTCGAAAAGCCCTGCTTGTTTTAACAATTGTCATCAGTAGCACCAAAAAATTGGGAAATATCAAAAAATAGCTACAAACACACCCAGTGAATGTAAAGCATCAAATATGTAATAAATTTGATTTTAGAAGGAAAGCCTTCAGAGTGCACGGAAGATATTCAACCGATGCAAAACTCCATAAAAAAACCCAGCTCTAGGAGCTGGGTTTTTAGGGTAACTAATTATGAATTAGTCGTTTGCATAAATATCAATGTCTTTAGTTTCACGGACAAACAACATACCGATCACAAAAGTCATTGCTGCAATCGCGATTGGGTACCATAAACCGTAATAAATATTACCGTTTTGAGCAACCAAAGCGAAGGCAATCGTTGGCATCAAGCCGCCGAACCAACCGTTACCGATATGGTATGGCAATGACATTGATGTGTAACGAATACGGGTTGGGAACATCTCAACGAGCATCGCTGCGATAGGACCATAAACCATCGTTACATAAATCACCAACACAACTAACAATGCGAGAACTGCAGGGATATTAACTTCTGCAGGGTTTGCTTTAGCTGGATAACCGGCCGCATTCAAACCATCGCGAACAGCTTTCTTAAAGGCAGCATCTTTGGCTTTAGCTTCATCTGCTGGAATACCTTTAGATGAGTAACCTTCAATCACTGTTTCACCAATTTTCACAGTCGCAACAGTACCTGCTGGCCCTGGGATTGTTGAATAGCTGGCTGAGTTAGATGCCATCACTTGCTTAGCGATATCGCATGAGCTTGTGAACTTAGCTGTACCTGTTGGGTTGAACTGGAAAGAACATTCAGCTTCATCAACTGTGATAGTTGCTGGAGCTTCTTTCATAGCCTTTTCCAAAGCTGGGTTTGCAAAGTGTGTCATTGCGTTGAAGATTGACACTGGTGTATTTGGAATATAAGTAATGATCGCTAATAACAAACCAGCCATGATGATCATTTTTCTACCGATTCTGTCAGATAGTGCACCAAACACGATGAAGAACGGTGTACCAATCACCAATGAAGCGGCAATCATCAAGTTAGCTGTCTTAGGATCTACTTTCAACACTTGTGTCAAATAGAACAAAGCATAGAACTGACCTGTGTACCAAACAACCGCTTGACCAGCTACTAGACCAAAAAGAGCCAAGATAACGATCTTTAAGTTTTTCCACTCACCAAATGACTCTTTCAAAGGTGCTTTAGAAAGCTTGTTCTCTTCTTTCATCTTCTTGAAAGCTGGAGATTCGTTCATAGACAAACGAATATAAACAGAAACTGCCAATAACAAGATTGATAGAAGGAAAGGAACACGCCAGCCCCAAACTTCAAAGTTTGGACCTGTGAATTCACGTGTGAACAAAATCACTAGCAATGATAGGAAAAGACCTAATGTCGCTGTTGTCTGAATCCATGCTGTATAAGCACCACGACGACCGTGAGGAGCGTGCTCAGCAACATAAGTTGCAGCACCACCATATTCGCCGCCAAGAGCCAAACCTTGCAACATACGCAAGATGATCAAGATCACTGGAGCAGCAACACCAATCGTTTCATACGTAGGCAAAATACCCACAATGAACGTTGCCCCACCCATCAACAAGATGGTCACGAGGAATGTGTATTTACGACCGATCAAGTCACCTAAGCGACCAAACACCAAAGCACCAAACGGACGCACGATGAAACCGGCCGCAAACGCTAATAAGGCGAAAATAAAAGCAGAACCGGCATCTAGGCCAGAGAAGAACTGCTTAGCGATGATGGCTGCCAATGAGCCATATAAATAAAAGTCATACCATTCGAATACCGTGCCAAGTGAAGATGCAAAAATAACTTTGCGTTCTTCAGCCGTCATCGGTGCGGCTTTTGTTGTTGCCATGATGATTCCCTTATAAGATTATTAAAATGTAACTGCAGGCGCGATTATGTTTTTCGAATACATGGACTTTTCTTACAAAACTGAAATAATCAGGGAAAACACTTACAAAATAACCACTTTTTCTTCTAGGAAATATATTGTCAAGCGTATCTCTTAAAAATGTTGTAGCTGATATGTGATGATAAAAACAATAATTTTGGCGTAAGCGCTTCAGGGTAAAATTCACGACTAATCAAACATATAAAGCGCGGACCATGATTATTTTCTTTGGGATTTTTGCAATACTTTTACCTGTAGCAGCCGGGGTATTGGTATGGAAACGCTTTGATCAGATTTTTCTTAAAACAGCTGAAGTCGATAGCAATGATAATCTTCCGACTTATTTAAAAAAACTAGCGGCCGTTTCTTTAACAACAGGATTTTTACTGTTTGTTTGTTTTCAATTGCTCTTTATATTTAGTGGTGAAGCATGATTTTTCTTAAAAAGATTCTTCCCAATTTACTTGTCTTATCAAGCATTGTGATGATGTACGTTGTTGCGCAGACAAGTAACAACCAAGAAATTCAAGACATCTTTCGATTGATTGATGATCTAGCAACCAATTTAATTTTGGTGATTGTGGCAATCACCTTGGGACTTTTTGTGGCTCAGTACCTCTACGTCCTAGTTGGTCTAGTTGCCGCAATGGCTTTGGTAGTGATGGTGCCCTCACTCAACAGCGCACTCAATTTAAGTGTTGATTATGTTTTAGCTTGCGGCTTAGTTTGCCTGGGCTTTTCTGCTATTTCAAATATTTACGCCAACTACAGAGGCATTGAGTAATTTTTATTTATAACGACTATTTAATAAGGGAGTAAGAAAAATGAGTAATCGCGCAATCGCAATCATGGTTTTAATTTTGGTCGCCGCTACAGGTTATTTGCTTGTGACTGGTGATGGTGACATCGATATGGGTGGCGAAAAGCATGGCGCTGAGGCAGTTCACGTTGAAGATAAGAAGCCAGCCGCTGCACCAGCCGCTCCTGCAGCACCAGCCGCTGAACCAGCAAAGAAGTAATCTGCTTTAATCCTTAGCCGGAACAAAGACAAAGCCCCTGATTGATAACTATCAGGGGCTTTTTTATTAGCAATTGAATTAGTTATAACTCAATGAGTGGTGCCCGAGGCCGGAATCGAACCGGCACGGCTGTTTAAGCCGAGGGATTTTAAATCCCTTACGTCTACCTATTTCGTCACTCGGGCAAACATACTGCATAACTTTAGAAGTAAATGGTTGCCTTGCTTAGCGACCGAATTACTTCTTCTTTACTTCTTTGACTTCATTATTTCTTAATGAAGTCAGTATTTTACATACATTAAAAATAAACCCCGCAAAAGCGGGGTTTATTAACTGGAGAAACCAGCTTCTTAACTGTACAACACGCTTGGCAACCACATACCAATGGCAGGGAAAACATACAACAATATCAATGCAAGAACCTGGATCGCCATGAATGGCATCATACCTGCAAAGATTTGATTCAATGTCACGTGTGGCGGAGCAACACCTTTGAGGTAGAAAGCTGCCATCGCCACCGGTGGTGACAAGAACGCTGTTTGAAGATTCAAGGCAACCAATAGACCAAAGAACAATGGATCAACTTGGAAGTGTGCCAACAGAGGGATAAAGATCGGCATAAAGATCACGATGATCTCGGTCCACTCTAAAGGCCAACCCAATAGGAAGATGATTACTTGAGAAAGAATCAAGAACTCAATCTTGCTCAATCCAAGACCCAACACCCACTTCTCAATCAACTCTTGTCCACCTAACAACGCAAAGGCTGCTGAGAAGATTGATGAACCGACGAACAACCAGCAAACCATGGCACTGGTTTTAGCTGTCAAAAATACAGACTCTTTAACAACTTCCATATTGAGCTGTTTGTATGCCCATGCTAGGGCAAAGCCACCAAAGGAGCCCAAAGCAGCCGCTTCAGTTGGAGTGGCTAAACCAAACACAATCGCGCCTAGTACCACCAAGATCAAAGCAGCCAATGGGAAGAATGAACCCAATAGCATTTTGAAGATCTCTAAACGGTGCATGGTCAGGAAGTAATAAAACAGAGCACCAATCAATAAACCAATGCCTAACGTGATCCAGTACCAAAGTGGCACAGGTGCACGCTCAGCAGCAGTACCATCACCTGATGGGATTTCTGAAACACCTGTTGAAGCCATTTTGGCAGCAGCTGGTTTTGCTGGTTGACCATCATCATCAGCACCTGGAGGCAAAGCAACACCATCTGCTTGAGGCTGTGATGAATCTTCTTCAGACTCTAAACTCATCATACCGCCATCACTGACCATTTCAACCACAGCTGAAGAGACTTCAACAGGCTTGGTTGCAACACCGTACATAGATGTCATGACAACTGCGAAGAAAATCAATGGTCCAATGATGATCATGAACTGCTTGAATAACTCTTTCAAGCTCATATTGCTAGCAGCACGGCCTTTCATCACTGATAACAAACCAGGTAAAGCGCGCTGACTGTATTTAGCTAAAATTTCTGATGGAGGCGTTAGCTTTACCAAACGATCTACATCAGCCATTGGTGGCGCAAGCTCAGGCTTGATTTTAGCGACGATGATCACGTAACCAATGTACAAAGTTGCCAACATGATGCCTGGGAAGAATGCACCTGCGTACAACTTCACCACTGATACACCTGCAGTTGCACCGTAAACAATCAACATCACTGAAGGAGGAATCAAAATACCCAAGCAACCGCCAGCTGTGATGGCACCTGCAGATAATTTGACGCTGTAACCTGCTTTTAACATCGATGGCAATGCCAACAAGCCCATCAAAGTCACCACAGCACCCACAATTCCAGTTGCTGTCGCAAAAATAGCGCAAGTCACCAAAGTTGCTACTGCTAAGGCACCAGGAACTCTGGCCAAAGCCAAATGCAAGCTTTTGAAAAGCTTTTCAATCAAGTTAGCACGCTCAACCAAATAACCCATGAATACAAACAAGGGAATTGAGATCAAGACGTCATTGGTCATCACGGAGAAAGCTCTTTGCACCATCAGTGCAAGAGTTCTATCAACCGCTTGAGTTGTTCCCTCACCTTGGCTTAAGAAAGCAAACAAAGCGAAGATCATGCCCATACCCATCAAGGTAAAAGCGGTTGGGAAGCCTAACATGATGGCAACCACCACCAAACTGAGCATCAACAAACCCAAATGACCATTGGTCATTTCTGAGAATGATGGCATTGCAATCAATGTGCCGACCACAATTGCGGCCATGATAATAAAACCGAAATATAGTTCCTTACGCATGGTTAAGCACCCTTCTTTTCATCTTCATGGCTGACCATGGCTTTTAATTTATCTACGTCCACTTCTTCCACATCGTGCTCGCGCTTAGGCCACTCACCTGTTTGAAGACAAACAATGCAGCGAACAATTTCAGCAAAACCTTGAATAAGCAATAGACCGCCTGCAATTGGAATGATCATTTTGAACGGCCAAATGGGTGGGCCATTAGCAGTTTGTGTCGTATGTTCATTGATCGCGACAGACTCAGCTGCAAAGTTGATTCCCGCGTAAACCAGGGCGACGATGCCTGGAATAAAAAATACAAAGTAAAGAATGAGGTCGAATAAAGCTTGGGTTCTTGGTTGGAAAAAACCGTAGAGAACGTCGCCTCTCACATGTCCATTTTTTGACAGGGTGTAAGCACCAGCCATCATGAACATGATGCCGTAAAGCATATAAGTGATATCAAAAACCCAGTCATGTGGGTTATTAAAGGCGTAGCGATTGAAAACTTCCCAACAAATCAAAGCGGTTAGAAGAACCACTGAAATAGCTGAGAACTGACCGGCTCTAGTGGATAGCTTATCCACCGCTAGAAGGATTTTTTGCATAAGTCTCTCGTATTATTTTTATAGTAATAATTACATAAGTACAAAACTACAAACACCCACGCAGTATAACTGAGTGGGTGTTTGCATTAGACAAAACAGCGAATTAAGACTTAGCTGGAGCCTTCTTAGGTCCGAAGTAATGGTTGTAAGCCATCTTGTAATCCACGTTGGTATCGTTCTGCCAGCGGCAAGCACGCTGAGCAAATGTACGCATAGATTCAAGAACACGTTTGAAATCAGCATTTTCTGTTGATTTTGCAGCAATGATCTTGTCCCAAGCAGCTAATTGAGCACGCAAGATTGGGTCAGGCGTCTTGTAGAACTTAACGCCTTGCTTCTGTTGCATTTCAATGTAGTCTTTTGAGTAACGATCGATGGCTTTCCAGCTCATTTCAGCTGAAGAAGCTTGAACCGCTACGTTGATCATGGCGCGCAATTCTGCAGGCATAGCGTCTAGTTTCTTCTTGTTGAAAAGAATCTCGAACTGCTCTGAACACTGGTGGAATGATTGCAACATACATACTTTAGAAACGTCTGGGAAGCCCAATAGGCGGTCAGAAGATGCGTTGTTGAATTCAGCAGCGTCCAATAGGCCGCGGTCCATGGCAGGAACAATCTCAGCACCTGGCAATGCATTCACTGAAACTTCCATGTCTTTGAAGATGTCAATTGAAAGACCAACTGTACGGTACTTCAAACCCTTCATGTCAGCTACTTTAGCAACTGGCTTCTTGAACCAGCCGAGTGGCTGTGTTGGCATTGGGCCATATAGGTATGACACAACGTCGATGTTCAATGATTTGTAGATGCTTTCCAACATGGCTTTACCACCGCCGTACTCATGCCATGCAAGCACCATGTTAGGGTCCATACCGAAGGCTGGGCCTGATCCCCATAAGGCTAAAGCTGGACTCTTACCGTACCAGTAAGCAACCACACCGTGACCACCGTCCAATGTACCTTTGCTAACCGCATCTAAAAGACCGAAAGCTGGAACAACTGAACCTGCTGGCAAAAGATCAATCTTCAAGCGACCTGAAGACATTTTGTTGATCTTGTCGCAGAAATCTTGTGCGTACTCATGGAAAATATCTTTTGTTGGCCATGTTGACTGGAAGCGCAAGTTAACTGTTTGCGCTTTTGCAATCATTGGGAAGCCAAGCGTACCTGCGCCAGCAGCTGCTGCTGTTGACGTGGCAATGAATTTACGACGTGATTGAACTTTCTTTTCTGACATTTATGTCTCCTCTTTTATGAACAGATCTATCAACCTTGAGAATATATTTCGCAAGATGAGATTAATTTAGCACTCTGTGAAAAAATACGCACCTATATAAACGTTATTTTTGCTAGGGGTTTTACCTAATATGTATCTTGGAGCTTCAAATCAAAGACCCCGCCGAGGAGTTTTCTGGCGCAAACTTCTATTAATTTTGGTACTTTTGCTGATTGGCGCTCTCAGCGCTGTGGTGCTCTACTTTTTATCGACCAAAGATCAGTTAGATGCGGAGCTAATCACCCCTGGCATCAGTGCCCCGGTCACCATCAAATTTGACGAACACGCTCTACCCCATGTATTGGCGGCGAGCCAAGAGGATGCTTGGCACACTTTGGGCTTTCTCCATGCCACTGAGAGACCATGGCAAATGGAATTCAATCGTCGCTTAGCCTCTGGAAAACTATCTGAAATACTTGGTAAAGATACTCTGGCCATTGATAAGTTCATCCGCACCTTGGGCATCAAGCGTGCCGCTGAAAAGCAATATGAAAACTACCCTATTGAATACAAGCGCCATATTCAAGCTTATGTCGAAGGTGTGAACGAGGGATTTGCTCGTTTGGGCTGGGCCTTACCAGCAGAATTCATGATTTTGGGGGTTAAACCTGGCAACTGGGGCCCTGCTGACTCTGTTGCATGGTCTTTGATGATGGCCTTGGATTTGGGCGGCAATTGGCACAAAGAGTTTTTACGCCTAGAGATGTCAGCCACCATGAGTACCGAACATATTTGGCAAGTGTTACCACCTTACCCAGGAGAAGCGCCTGCAAGCTCAGTTGATTTTGCAAAGATGTACCGCGATTTGGGTTTATTCAAAGAAAAGACAAGTCCAATCACTAAGTCATCTGCTGCGAATACTGAGTTTGAAAAAGCCCAAATCCAAAACCAAAAAGAATTTTTAAAGTTTCTGCCTGGCGGCGCAGAAGGTATTGGATCAAACAATTGGGTGATTGGTGGCAGCAAAACTATCAGCGGCAAACCACTATTGGCGAACGACCCTCATTTGGGCTTGACCACTCCAGCCATTTGGTACTTTGCTCATATTCAGGCACCAAAATTGAATGTCATCGGGGCCACTTTGCCTGGCATACCTGGCGTGGTTTTAGGTCACAACACACACGTGGCGTGGAGCTTCACGAATACTGATCCTGATGTACAAGATTTATACATAGAGGCCTTGGATCAAAATAATCCTGGTCGGTATAAAACTCCTCAGGGTTATGAAAATTTTATTCTTCGTGAAGAGACGATTGCGATCAAAGGTCAAGAGCCATTCAAATTTTTGACTCGAGAAACCAGGCACGGTCCTGTTATTTCGGACGCTTATCAACGTGCGCAAGATTTGATCAACACAGATAAATTTGCCATTTCTATACGTTGGACTGCATTAGAAACTTCTAATCAAACTTTGAAAGCTGGTTTTCAAATGAATGAGGCGCAAAGCATTGATGAGTTTAAGAGTGCGCTCAAAAATTATCACGCGCCTATGCAAAATGTGGTGATGGCTGATAAGGATGGTCAGATTGCTTACCGTGCTGCTGGCGTAGCTCCTAAAAGAACCAAGGGTAAAGGTTTGTATGGCACAACACCAAGTCTTGGTTGGGATGCTCAATACGATTGGGGCCCTTACTTTGGTCAAGATGAATTACCCAAAGAAACCAATCCTTCAAGCGCATTCATTGCCACCGCCAATCAACGTGTGCACACCGCCAATGACCCACATCCTCTAACAACAGATTGGCACATGCCTTACCGTCATCAGCGCATTGAACAATTGATCAGCGCCACTGATCAACATGATGTGGCCAGCAT
The DNA here is from genome assembly GCA_039805465.1 of Pseudomonadota bacterium. Classification (GTDB taxonomy): domain Bacteria; phylum Pseudomonadota; class Gammaproteobacteria; order Burkholderiales; family Burkholderiaceae; genus Polynucleobacter. The sequence continues at coordinate 10,524 of JBDLUD010000016.1, read as the reverse complement.
GAAAGCCATTCAAGCGGACGCTCTTTCATTGTCAGCGGTGGATTTAATTCCATTTTTACAGGCAGCTAATTCAACCCACAAATATGCCAATGAAGCAAAAGTCATCATTGCAAATTTCGACGGTAAGATGAGCCTTGATAGTACAGGTGCCACAATCTACAACGCATGGGCTCACCAGTTAACGCGTTTGATGTTCGCCGACAAACTGGGTAAAAGTTTTGCGATTGAATACGGCAAACGCGATTTTCGCTCTGGTCTTCATCACATCCTGAAGATGCATCAAGCAGACAATGCTCAAGCAGTCTTTTGGTGTGACAAATCAAGCACCCCAGAAATTGAAACTTGTGAGAACCTCATGGATGAGGCTTTTACTTTGACCTTAGAAAATCTGAGCAAGCGCATGGGTGGGTCACCTCAATCATGGAAGTGGGGTAACGTGCATATGGCTACTTCAGAGCATCGCCCATTCAGCAAAGTGTCTTTATTGAAAAATAAATTTGAAATCACACGCCCTACTCCTGGCGATGCCTTCACAGTGAATTTGGGCTTCATGGATTTAGGCAATAACAGCAATCCATTCACAGTGAACAAAGCAGCTAGCATGCGAGCGATTTATGACTTATCCAATTTAGATCAGTCACAATTTATTTATCAAACCGGTCAGTCAGGCTGGGTGAATAATCGTCATTACTCCAGCTACGCAAATGCATGGGCCAAACAAGAATATGTGCCCTTGACCATGAACCCAAGCAAAATTGTTCACACCTCAGTTTTAAAGCCTGATTTGAGCATTGCCGCTCAAAATAAAAAACGCTTAGAAAAAGAAGCGAAAGAAATAAAAAGGAAGTGATATCTATGAAAAGTATTTCGCAAAGTTTGTTTGGTCAGCTCAAGTGGCCAAGTCACTTGTTCATCACTTGCTGTTTGTTGCTGGCCAGTCAGTTAACACATGCCGGCTTAAAAGAAGATTTAGAGACAGGCCCTTATGTGTTGATGATGCGACATGCGGACGCTCCGGGCTATAGTGATCCAGATGGTTACAACTTGACTGATTGCAGCACCCAAAGAAATTTAGGAGAAGCTGGCAAGACTCAAGCCAAGATGATCGGTCAATGGTTGAAAACTCAAGGCGTTGAGAGCGCACAAGTGTTCAGCAGTCCTTGGTGTCGCTGTAAAGACACAGCTGCTCTTTTGAATAAAGGTGCTGTGAATGTTGAGCCAAGTCTTGGATCATTTTTTGAAAATCGTGGCAATCGCCAAGAGCAAACTCGTTTGACTCAAATCAAGATTGCACAACTGCTTAAAACTTCTCCACGCAAACCTGTGATCATGGTCACTCATCAGGTGAACATTCAAGATTTTTCTGGTCAATCATTGAGCTCGGGCAGCATGGTGCTAGTGAAAGTCAATGCATCTGGTCAGTATATGTCGCATCAACTGATCAAGCACCCTCACCCTTGAAATAAAAGCTAACAGCAACAATAGTTTTTCGTCTTAAGCGCTGGGACTGTCCTGAAAACCACCACGTCTGTAGGTGACCACCAAGGTATCGCGCCAGCCTTGTTCAGAGGCTTTAGGATCGATGGGTTGTATGGGTGTGGTTTCATGAACCACGCGTGCATCATCAAGCAACAGTAAGCTGAAAGGCTTTTGCAAAGTGAAGCGCTGGCCTTGCGGTCCATTGGATTCAAACACCCTGGTTTCTCCACCTTTGATACCCTGACGCTCAAGCATCAAAACAGCCACGTATTCAACACCATCACGATGAGCACCTTCCGGTGTAGGTCGTCCAATACCATCGGTCGTATCAATTCTGAATTGATGAACTTCCACAAACCAAGGTTTAGATACATCAAGATTTTTTTGTGTTTGATCAAACTGAAGCGCTAAATTCAATAAAAAATCTTTGAGTGCTGCTGAGTTTGCAAACGATTCTTCACATGGCTCAAACCAACGATCAATTCCGCCATGCAAAGCGTTATAAGATATTGGTTGCCAATGGGCACGATGAGGGGCCAATGTTACTGATTTGTTTTGAATCACAAAGCTGGCATGCCTTCTCTGGCGATAACGGCCGCCATCTTTTAAATAGGCATCAGCTGGTAAGTTTTTCCATGTACCAGATAAATCTTGCCACTCAGTCAGATTGTGTTGAGAAAGCTCAAAAAATTGCTCAGGAGATAACGCGACATAGCCATTGTCTTGAATAATTTTTGGCACTGAGGCCAGCGATGATTGTGGTGGGTCTAATAGCATGTCAAAAATTAATAAAAATGGCTAAGCAATTGCTTAATGATGTCTTGGTCTTTCATTATCCTCGGAATAGCCTTCTTGAGTGCAAAGCCTTGTGTCTTAGGATAGAAAAGACCAATCAAGCCTTTAAGAAATTAGCTTGATGCAGTTCTTTGTATTCACAACCAACCCAACCTTCGTAACCCAAGTCATCCAGCAACATAAAAAAGTCGGGGTAATTGATTTCTCCTGTACCAGGTTCATGGCGACCAGGATGATCTGCAATCTGAATATGTTCAATGAAAGGCATCAGCTCTTCAATGCCTAAAATATCTTCACCCATGCGATGAGCATGATAGGCATCGTATTGGAGATAAAGATTGTTAGATGGCACTGCCATGATGGTTTCTAGAGCATGCTGACTGCTGGACAGAAAGAACCCTGGCATATCAAATGTATTGATGGGTTCAATCAAGAGTTTGATTTTTGATTTTTTTAGTTCTTCTGCTGCATAAGTTAAGTTTTCAACGAACGTTTTTTGCGCCTGATGGCGACTAATGCCTTCAGGCAAGATGCCAGCCAAGCAATTTAATTGCTGCACGCCCAAATGTTGGGCATGGCTGATGGCATCAGGGATGCCTTTTCTAAATTCTTCTACTCTGGCCGGGTCACAAGCCAAACCTCGATCTCCTTTGGCCCAATCCCCCCCACGCAAGTTATGCAGCACCATGGGTAATTCAAGCTGAGTCATCAGCTTCGCGATTTCACTCAAGGCCGCACCAGAATTCTCTTGGTATGGGAATTGACATTCAATGGCCTCAAAACCATCTTCTTTTGCAGCCTTGATCCGCTCCAAAAAAGGCAGGTGCGCATAAAGCAAAGAGAGGTTAGCGGCAAAACGAGGCATAAATGACCTAATTATCAATTCAGTGATTTAATTATGGCATGCGCATCATTTCAATTTCCACAGGCAAGATTGCACCCTTATTCGGCATTGATCATCCCGATCATCGGGTGGTCAATTCAGGCATTAAAAAAGAGATTGTCAGTTCCTTAGATAATCCCATCAACATCAAAGTCAGAACCGTTGGTTTGGACGGGGATGAACAAGCTGACTTCAGCGTGCATGGCGGACTTGAAAAAGCAATCTACGCTTACCCAAGTGAACACTACCCTTTCTGGAATGACTTACTCGGTAGAGAAGCCAAAAGAACCAACCCCATTGGTTTTGGTTTTGTTGGAGAAAACCTCAGTGTTGAAGGCTTCTCAGAAGAGTCTGTTTGGGTGGGCGATAACTGGCTGATTGGCGATGTTGAATTAGAAGTGGTCAAACTGAGAGAGCCCTGCTTTAAATTCAATGCACGCATGGGCTACAAAGGCGCATCAAAAGCCATGATTCAATCGACTCGCTCAGGCTGGTATCTGAAAGTACACAAAGGTGGCAGCATCAAGGCCGGTGACGCCATCATTGTTCAAGCGGGACGCAGAGAAATGAGCATTCAGCAACAGAATCATTTTTTATTACGCAAAGAGTCGCAAAAAGATTTGTTTTAGATGAGTACCATGAATATTCTATTTGTCTGCATGGGCAATATCTGTAGAAGCCCAACCGCCCATGGTGTGTTTCGCCAATACATTGAAGAGTCTGGTTTATCCCATCAAGTGACAGTTGATTCAGCAGGAACGCATGCCTATCACGTCGGTGAAGCACCCGATGCTCGCTCACAAACACATGCCCTCAAGCGTGGCTATGATTTATCAGATTTAGCAGCTAGGCAATTAGATGATCGAGATTTTGATCACTATGATTTATTGCTGGTGATGGATTGGGAAAACTTTGCACTGACAGAGCAGCGTTGCCCGCCAAATAAAAAACATAAGATCAGACGCTTAACAGAGTTTTGCAAAGTCAATCAAGCCAGCGTTGTTCCAGACCCTTATTACAAGGGCAGTGAAGGTTTTGAAGAAGTGCTCGATTTGGTTGAAGATGCCTGTGACGGTTTACTTGAACATGTGAGACAAAGACTCTTACGTTGAACGCGAGACATTTTTATAACGTTTGAAGAACCATTTCCTGATGTAGGTGGCAACGCCACCTCCCATCAACATGCCAAAGACAATCGGGTTATCCATCAACAATTGCCATATGCCTTGCCCGGATTCAACGCCCGACTGAATTGTTTCCGTGATTTCGCCCAACTCATCAGAATTAATTAATTTATCAACCAATAACTCACAAATCGCCTGGCTCATGACATACCCTTATAGTCTGCCAATAAAAACCAGGGTCGCTAATTTACCCAAGCCATAGCTCGCACTTTTTGCAAGCTTGATACTTTTAGATAAAACACTGGGGCTTTTTCTGGTTGAGGTTTTTCTGCTTCGTTTGGACGGTGCTTTTTTGACAATGTTTCTGATGATCATCTCCATCACGATTTCTCCTTAAAGAAATCATGATGAATCTAGTCAATCTAAATGTGCGAGAAGTGACCCGTCAGAAACTACTGATTTCTTAAGGGCAAATTCTGACTCGAGAAGCTAACTCAAAAAGAAAGCTGATTACTTTTTCAACTGAGTGAGCAAATGACGCAAGTTATTGTGATCAATCTCGTGCATCAAGTGCAACAACTCCCCTATTTCACCTTTTGGAAATCCCTCTCTTGCAAACCACGATAAATAGTTCGCCGGTAAATCACACAGCAGCTTTCCAGCATGCTTACCAAACGGCATTTTCATGCTGATCAATTTTTCCAGGGATTCAGGGGTCATGACCCTGATATTAAAACAGGATGGCCATCAGCAATTTATTCCAGTCTTGAATACAATGGATTCATGTTGACCAAACTCACAACCATCCCATTATTCCCTCTCGGACAGACGCTTTACCCTTCTGGCGCACTGGATTTGAAGATCTTTGAAGTTCGCTATCTAGACATGGTCAAAGACTGTATCGCCAATTCAAGTACTTTTGGCATTGTGACTTTGGATGAAGGTAAAGAGGTCGCTGACCCTAGCGATAAACCGACTGTGTTCTTCCCAACGGGCACTTTGGTAGACATCACTTATTTTGATGCGCCACAACCCTCATTATTTTTCATCAAGTGCCGTGGCACAAGACGCTTCAAAGTGCACCAAAGTCAAAAAGAGAAAAATGGTTTGTGGATGGGCGATGTTGAATTTTTATCTGACGATGGGAATTACCCAATCCAAGCTGAACACCACAAGCTGGCAGATAATCTTGGCGCCATCATTGCATCCTTGCAGAAAAAAGGTGTGCGAGAAGATCAGATGCCTTTTAGTCAGCCCTATGATTTAGAGCAATGCGGCTGGGTGGCTAATCGTTGGTGCGAAATTCTTCCACTGACGCCAGGGCAAAAACATCATCTATTGAGCATTGATAACGGTCAAATTCGTCTTGATTTAGTCAAAGAATTGATTGAAGAGATGACTGGCCAAAGCCATTCTTAGTTTTTCCCAAATCTATCATCCATCAAATAGAATAAAGACATCTTTTATATTGATGGGTAATCATGACCATTATTCCTAAACGTTACTCCGCCGCTTTTGCTGGTGCTCTTGGCAATATGCTGGAGTGGTTTGACTTTGCCATTTATGGATATTTCGCAACAGCTCTTGGTAAGGTGTTCTTCCCTGCCAGCGATCCCACACTTCAAACAATTGCTTCTTTTGGTATTTTTGCCATTGGTTATTTAGCAAGACCCATTGGTAGTTTGATTTTGGGGCCAGTGGGTGATTTACTCGGCAGAAGAAAAATGATGACCTGGAGCATCATGATCATGGGTGTGGCCAGTTTTATGGTTGCCTTGCTCCCAAGTTATGCTCAAGTGGGTGCGATTGCAGCCTATGCGCTCCTATTTCTGCGAATGACCCAAGGCTTTTCAATTGGTGGTGAATACACCGGCAGCATGGTCTACGCTGCCGAAGCATCTCCTCATGGCAAAGAAGGTTTGATGTCTGGCATTGCACACGCAGGCGCATTGCTTGGATTTTTCTTGGGATCTTTAACAGCTGCCCTCACTGCTTTTGTGTTTGGCGAAAGCGCTGTGAACGATTGGGCCTGGCGCCTACCTTTCTTATTGGGTGCCTTGGTAGCAATCGCTGGCTGGAAGCTAAGAGCTCACATGCCTGAGACTCTTGAGACTGCCATCGAACACAAGCTCAGCTTGAAAGAATTATTTACCCTGATTGCGACGCGCTTAAAAGAAGTCGCGCATGGGTGGCGGATCTTGGTGCAGATTGCAGCATTGATTTCTTTTTCTAATGTGCTGTTTTATGTTCAGTTTGTCTATTTTGTTGATTACGCCGCCAAACATGGTGGCTCGATGCAATCAGCCAACACCGTGGCAACAGCCATTCAGTTTGTAGGCATTCCTTTGGTGGTTTTGGGTGGCTGGCTGGCCGACAAGATGGGCAGAATCAAGATCACTTGGTATGCCACTTGGGCTGGTGCCATTTTGTGCATCCCTGCCATACTCGCTTCACAGTTGGGTGGTGTGACAGGTCTAGCCATTGGTCAATCATTGATTGTGGCGCCAGTGATGTTGCTGTTTGGTGCTCAAGGTATCTTGATCAGTCGCTTGGTCAAACCTGAACAGCGTTGCTCAGTGTTTGCAATTGGTTACAGCCTTGCAGTGGCTGTATTTGCTGGCACAGCACCGATGGTGACGGCTTGGCTCCTTGAAATCAATGAATGGAGCTGGGGCCCTTCTGTCTACTGTTTCATTTATGCAATACCCGCCATTTATGCGTTGCACTCATTAAGAAATGAAGATCAATGATTCCCGTTTTAAATGATCAAGAGTTATTCACTCTGGCCTCACAGCAAGATGAAAAGCAGTGTTCACATTGCGCCTCACATGATTTTTCTTGTTGGGAAACAATCCTCAGCACCTTTGATCGCGATGGCTTAAAAACAGTTGGCACTCTGAAACATCCTGAGGTAGAAGAAATTTGGGATGAGTACCATCCGAATGGCACCACCATTTGGTCAGAGAATGCACCGATCGCAGTGAACTTTCATCCATACAATCGTTGTACGGTTCATCAATGCTCAGCATGTTCGACCGTTTATCTGCGTTACACCGAATATGGTGGCTATTACGTTGATGAAAGAATCCGGGTGGTTAAGCCTGAATTAATTATTCAAGCTCCTTGACTCACAAAGCAAGGGCATTGATAAAAGTGCTGTATTGCATCAATGCTTGTGTGTTGAATGATCATGCCCTTTACTTTGATCTTTTTCTGAAGACATTTCAGCTGCGCCATGAGCATGTCCACCAGCAGAGGGATGAGCCTTGAAATAATTGGCCGCATAGACAGAGGCGATGGTGACGATAATGACACTGATGCTGCCATAGACCAGAACTCCTTTGATCTTGGCATGAGGTCTTCCCTCCATCCAATACACTGCGATCAAACTCATTAAGAATCCGACTGGGACAACCCATAAGCTTCTATCTGGAGAATCTGGAAAGTGCTGAAGACCGCCCGTAAAAAAGCCCAAGCCCACAGATGCAATCACACCAATGGCCAATAAATTGGTCCATGTATTACTCGTTTGTGGATTTGATATTTTCTCTAAAACACCAGCAATCAAATAAATGGCCACACCAATCGTAGCAGTGATCATTGATCGCTGTTCGCTGAATGCACCATGAGTCACGGCTCCAGCAATAAAACTAATGCCGGTGTATTTACATAAAGTAGCAATGTGGCCCAGAGAGAATTTCATGATGTTCACTTTAAATTTGAAAAATTTAATTTAGCAGAAGTTGTCACATTTAGCTGAGGGCCCATATCCCCCTAATTGACAAAGGGTAATTGGTCCCAATGACTGGTGTACTTAGGCGATACATTCTCTGACTTCATCTTCCAAGCTTGATCTGTTCCTGTAGCAGCCACTCGCAAAGCTTGAGCTCCATATCGTAGATTGATTGAATCCAGAGTTTTCATGAGCCGCACAGACTGCCCCCGTGTTCTGGCATCTTCAAATAACGATTGTTGCACCACTGGCTTATCAGTCATCAAGCCCAACATCACACCCGCTTTTTTATATCTAAAGCCTTTTTTATAAATTTCTTTCAATCCTTTGATGGCCATCTCCGTCAGCACCAAGGTGTCATCGCTTGGATTTGCCAAAGGTATTTGAATACTTTGACTGTACTGAGGTTCATTTCTCATGAACACATTGGTTTGAATGAACACACTGATTGAACTGGTCAATGACTCTTGTTCTCTTAATTTTTCAGCTGCTCTGGCTGTGTGCGTAGCCACTGATTCAGCCAACTCTTCCAAACTGAGCACTAATTTGCCAAAACTTCTAGAAGCAATGATTTGTTGCTTGGGTGGCGCCACCTCCTCCAAAGCCAAGCAAGATAGTCCACGCAACTCATAACAGAGCCTTTCAATCACCACCCCGAATTGCAATCTCATCATTTGTGGCGACACCTGCACCAGATCAAGCACTGTGTGTATACCCATGCCTTCTAAACGTTTGGCAATTTTTCGACCCACACCCCAGACTTCAGCAGTAGACACTTCACTCATCCATTGATAGAGCTCTTGTTTGGGCATATTGCTTAAATCACACACGCCATTGAACGAGGGATTCTTTTTGGCCAAATGATTGGCAAACTTGGCCAAAGTTTTGCTGGGTGCAATGCCGACGCACACAGGCAAACCAGTCCACTGCTTGATGCGCTGCTTGATCTCAGCACCCAAATGAGTGGGAGACTCATGTGCATTTAAAACGGATTCAATTTGTAGAAAGCTTTCGTCAACGCTGTAGACCTCTAGCTTGGGTGTGAACTGTCGCAGTATCTCGACCACACGCTGACTCATGTCGTGATACAAGGTGTAATTGGATGAACAAGCCAAGATGCCATGCTGTTTGGCCAAGTCTTTCATCTGAAACCAAGGGGTGCCCATTTTGACACCTAATGCTTTGACTTCAGCACTGCGTGCCACCGCACAACCATCATTGTTGGACAGCACCACCATGGGTGTTGTTTCTAACTGCGGGGCAAAGACCCGTTCACAAGACACATAGAAATTATTAACGTCCACCAAAGCAAACAGTGGTGCATGGGTGGAGGTTTTATTGGGGGAGCTCATGATCAGACCCGAGATGAACTACTTAAATAACGTCTGACCACACCAATGACCACACCCCATATTTGTAGCTCATGGCCTTCACTGAATGTGATGTTGGGGTATTCAGGGTTTTCTGGACGCAATTCAATGAGCCCTTTGTATTTGTACAAGCGCTTGATGGTGTACTCACCATTGACCACCGCCACCACAATGTCTTTGTGTTTGGGCTTTAAGGCTCGATCAACGACCACCTTATCGCCATGATGGATGCCAGCCACAATCATTGATTCACCTCTCACAGTAAACATGAAAGTGGCTGGCTTATTCTGTATCAGATAACTATTCAGATCCAATCCATCAGCCGCATAATCAGCCGCAGGACTGGGAAATCCTGCCGATAATGGGTGCATGATGAGTGGTGTCTCATTGACCGATAAATCACCAGACAAGCCTTGAGGCACTTGGCTCAAGCTGGTTTGATGAAGAAGTTGATTGGTCGGTTGAGTCATAGCAATACTGTATATTTATACAGTATATATGAATTCAGCCGAATTCAGCAAATTTGTTATTCCAACATTAAGATAGATGCCATCATGTTGGGGAAAATTCGTCAAAAACTACTTGCTAATACGTTTCCGAAAGAAGTTTCGGCAGCAGAGTTGGTCTGCCCTATTTGCGACCGCCCCATTCCCACTACCCAGAAAGATGCGCATCACTTTGTTCCAAAATCAAAGGGTGGCAAAGCAACGGAATATTTGCATCGTATTTGCCATAGGCAAATTCATGCTTTATTCACAGAAACACAGTTGGCCAGAGAATTGAATACGGCCGAAGCCATCAGAGAAAAAGCTGAGATGCAAAAGTTCATTGCTTGGGTCCAGTCCAAGCCGAATGATTTTTACCAGCGAAGCTCAAAGAGCCAGCAGTTTAAAAACGCCAAAAACCTGATCTAGGTAAATAAATCTCGCGGTATTTCTGCTCTTGCTTGAGCGATGTCACCAAGAAGCGCACGATCTCATCATGCTTCGCAGAGCAATCCAGTTTGCGATGTGCGATACGCTCTTTGGCAGCAGCCACAATCGCAACATCCAGGTCAAACGCCTGGTTGTCCAAGCCTGTTTGAGATCCCAAACAAAGCTGGAAGTCACTCATGGTATCAATCCGCTGAGTGATCTGCTG
>JBDLUD010000015.1:0-44129 GCA_039805465.1 Pseudomonadota bacterium | reverse complement strand
TCCATGCGATGGTGCAACAGCAGAAGCGGTTTCTAAACAATTCGTGGAAGTGTTAATTGCTCCAGCATTCACGCCAGAAGCATTGGCCATATTTGCCAGTAAACAAAACGTTCGTTTATTAGAAATCGAATTGGCTGAAACCATTAATCCACAAGATATCAAACGTGTTGGTGGTGGTCTTTTGGTTCAAAGCCCTGATTCGAAGAACGTCCTTCTATCTGAGTTGCGCGTCGTGACCAAGCGTCAACCTACTGCCAAAGAAATGGAAGACTTGATGTTTGCTTGGCGAGTTGCTAAATACGTTAAATCCAATGCGATTGTTTTCTGCGGCGATGGCATGACCCTTGGCGTTGGCGCTGGTCAAATGAGCCGCATTGACTCAGCCAGAATTGCCAGCATCAAAGCACAAAACGCTGGCCTAACCCTTCAGAACTCTGCCGTAGCGAGTGATGCCTTCTTCCCATTCAGAGATGGTTTAGATGTGGTCGTCGATGCAGGTGCCACCTGCGTGATTCAACCTGGCGGTAGCATGCGTGATGATGAAGTGGTTGCTGCTGCAGATGAACGCGGCGTTGCAATGGTTTACACCGGCACCCGTCATTTCCGTCATTAATCGATGAGAATCTTAGGCATTGATCCAGCACTTCGCGTCACAGGTTTTGGCGTGATAGAAGTACAGGGTCAGCGCCTTCATTACATTGCATCAGGCACGATTGAAACTGGCGGCACAGAAATACCAGTGCCACAAAGACTGGCCACACTGTATGCAGGTATTCGTGAAGTGGTCGAACTGTATAAACCCAATGCAGCATCGATGGAGCAAGTGTTTCTGAACGTCAATCCAAGATCTACACTTTTATTGGGTCAAGCTCGCGGAGCCGCGATTGCCTCTTTGGTCTCCGATGGTTTACCGATGGTTGAATTCAGCGCCCTTGAGGTCAAGAAAGCCATTGTAGGAACCGGCAGGGCCAGCAAAAGCCAAGTTCAAGAAATGGTCAAACGTTTACTCAAGCTCAACAAGATCGCTGGCACAGATGCCTCAGACGCTCTTGCAGTCGCTATTTGCGCCGCTCATCATCGAGAGCTCAACGAACGCCTTCACCAATTTCGTTAATCAGCTTAAGATGTCGACATGATCGGAAGAATTCAAGGCACATTGATTGCCAACACCCCACCCAGATTAATCATTGATTGCCATGGCGTTGGCTATGAAGTCGATGTTCCAATGAGCACTCTTTACCAAATGCCATCATTGGGACAGCAGGTCACCCTGTTGACTCACTTTGTGGTGAGAGAAGATGCTCAACAACTATTTGGCTTTGCAACAGATTCTGAAAGAGAAGCTTTCAGAGCGCTGATCAAGATCAGTGGCGTGGGAGCAAGAACCGCCCTTTCATTACTCTCAGGCATGAGTGTTGAAGAACTTTCTCAAGCCATCACATTGCAAGAATCTGGGCGCTTGACCAAAGTGCCAGGTATTGGCAAAAAAACTGCCGAGCGCCTACTTTTAGAACTCAAAGGTAAATTTGGAGCAGATATTGGATTGACTGGCCAAGCACCACAGGTTGATAGCCAGCTTGAGATTTTGCAAGCTTTGACCTCGCTTGGTTATTCCGATAAAGAGGCTCAACTTGCTCTTAAACAAGTCAGCCCAGGCAGCTCTGTATCTGATGGCATCAGGTTGGCACTCAAAGCTTTATCTAAAGCCTAAGCCAAAGTAGAAATAGTTATAAACTCTTCCTATGGCCATTAAAACTGACGACATCACCCCATCATTTGATCCTCAAGAAGAGAGATTGGTGACAGCTGCTGCCAGCACGGATGACAATGCCCTGGAGCGTGCTTTACGCCCAAAACAGCTTGAAGAGTATGTCGGTCAGAAAAAAGCCCGTGAACAACTAGAGATTTTTATCTCTGCTGCAAAACAACGCCAAGAAGCCCTTGATCACGTCCTACTGTTTGGCCCACCAGGCCTTGGTAAGACGACCCTTGCACACATCATTGCGCGCGAGATGGGGGTTAATCTTCGCCAAACCAGTGGTCCTGTTTTGGATCGTCCGGGTGATTTGGCTGCACTACTGACCAACCTAGAAACCAATGACGTTTTATTCATTGATGAGATTCATCGACTATCCCCAGTGGTAGAAGAAATCTTGTACCCAGCATTAGAAGATTACGCGATCGATATCATGATTGGCGATGGTCCTGCTGCCAGAAGTGTCAAACTTGATCTCAAGCCTTTCACTCTCATTGGTGCAACCACGCGAGCAGGCATGCTCACAAACCCATTGCGCGATCGCTTTGGTATTGTTGCTCGCTTAGAGTTTTACTCCATTGAAGAATTGGCAACGATTGTTAAACGCTCAGCCAATCTTTTAAATGCTGGACTAGATGATGGTGGCGCTTTAGAGATCGCTAAACGCTCCAGAGGAACTCCTCGAATTGCCAATCGCCTGCTGCGCCGTGTGAGAGATTACGCGGAAGTTAAAGCAGATGGAAAAATTTCTCAAAGTATTGCTGATGCGGCTTTATCGATGCTTGATGTTGATGCCGTTGGCTTTGATGTGATGGATAGAAAATTGCTTGAAGCGATCGTGCACAAATTTGATGGTGGACCAGTTGGCGTCGATAACTTGGCTTCAGCGATCAGCGAAGAACGAGAAACCATTGAAGATGTGATTGAACCCTACTTGATACAACAAGGGTTTTTGCAAAGAACTCCACGAGGAAGAGTGGCCACACCGCTGGCCTATGCTCACCTAGGACTGCCGTCAACCTCATCCAAAGATTTGCTCGGCTGACCCCGGCCCTGATCCTCAACCAGGTGATTCACATCACCCCAATGCACTAAATCAAACTGTTCATCTTTATAAGTCAGGGTGTTCAAACTTGCATTTAATATCTCAAAGTCTCTGGTGGCATCTAGAGCTACTTTTCTAGCAGCACGATTCAAACAATCCAAAACACCACCGTGCGCAACAATTGCAATTTCTTGACCGACATATTTCTTAGCCCAAGACGCAATGGCTGCAACCACTCTGTCATTAAATTGCGCCAGGCTTTCACCATTTTCTGGTTGAAAATGAATGTCTCTTTTTTTCCAGGCTTGGTGATGCTGAGGGTGATGATCAGCAATCTCTTGATGGCTTAAACCTTGCATCACACCATAATGTCTTTCTCTTAAAGCAGGATCAAGATTCAGTTCTAGTTGATGATGCAGAGCAATCGGCTTTGCTGTATCAATCGCACGACTCAAATCACTGGAAATGATGGCCGAAATTTTTTTATCCACCAAGCTTTTTGCAAGGCGTGCAGCTTGTTGATGACCGACTTCATTCAAACCAATGTCTATGTGGCCTTGCAAGCGCTTCTCGCGATTCCACATGGTTTCGCCGTGGCGAATTAAATAAATAACAGTCATCAATTAAGACAGTGTGATTTTGGCAAATTTGCGTTTACCCACTTGCACCACAAATGTTCCAGCTTCTACTTTGAGTGCTTTATCAGAGACGGTGGCACCATCAATCTTTACACCACCCTGCTCAACGTTGCGCATGGCTTCAGATGTACTAGGCACTAAATTAGCTTGCTTGAGCAACTGACCAATACCGATAGGCGCTCCCGTTAAAGCAATCTCAGGAATGTCATCTGGCACCCCGCCTTTGGCACGATGATTGAAATCTTCTAATGCTTTTTCAGAAGCACTGGCATCGTGGAAACGTGTCACGATTTCTTGGGCCAAGGCCACTTTAAAGTCGCGTGGATTTCTGCCAGACAAAACTTCTTCTTTCATTTTGGCAATTTCAGCCAAAGGCTTGAAAGAAAGTAATGTGAAATAACTCCACATCAACTCATCAGAAATACTCATCAACTTACCGAACATTTCACTTGGAGCTTCGCTGATACCAATGTAGTTATTTTTAGACTTGCTCATCTTATCAACGCCGTCTGTACCAACCAGCAAAGGCATTGTCAAAATACATTGAGCTTCTTGACCGTATTCTTTTTGTAGCTCACGACCAACCAATAAATTGAACTTTTGATCTGTGCCGCCCAATTCCAAATCGCTTTTCAGCGCAACCGAGTCGTAACCTTGCATCAAGGGATACAAAAATTCATGCACAGAAATTGGAATGCCACCTTTGTAACGCTTGGTGAAGTCATCACGCTCCAACATACGAGCAACCGTGTACTTGGCTGCCAGTTGAATCATGCCTCTGGCTCCCAGCGGATCACACCACTCGCTGTTGTATCTCACTTCAGTTTTACTTGGATCTAAAACCAAGCTTGCTTGCTGATAGTAAGTTTGAGCATTGACAGCGATTTCTTCCTTGGTCAGAGGAGGACGAGTGGCATTTCTGCCAGATGGGTCACCAATCATGCTGGTGAAGTCACCGATCAAGAAAATAACCGTATGGCCCAAATCTTGTAATTGGCGCATTTTGTTCAAAACAACGGTATGACCCAAATGAATATCAGGCGCCGTTGGGTCTAGACCTAATTTAATCCTTAAAGGGGTCTTGGTGGCTTCACTGCGGGCTAGCTTGGTCAACCATTCAGCCTCTACCAATAACTCATCACAGCCACGTTTTGAGACCTCCATGGCCTCCAAAACACGGTCCGTGATTGGATATTTAACTTGTTCTGTTTTATTCTCGTTAGCTAAAGACATAATCTATCGGTTACATTAATTTCTTAGAGCATCATTGTCGCATCACTTAAGAGTCAACCCTATGAAGAATTACTATATTGGCATTATGTCCGGAACCAGCATGGATGGCATTGATGCTGTTTTAGCAGAAATTTCCGATGACGGGCGGACCGCTGTTTTATGTCACAAAGATCTTCCTTTTGAGGAAACCCTCAAAAATACCTATCTTGATCTTCAAGCGCCAAGCCAGAATGAGCTGCACAAGGAAGCCCTGGCAGCCAACCATTTGGCCCGACATTATCATTTGGTCTGCGCAGCAATTCTTCAGGAGGCCAAACTTCAGCCATCTGATATCTGTGCCATTGGCGCCCATGGTCAAACGATTCGCCATCAACCTCAAGCCCATGATGGCATTGGTTACACCAAACAATCCTTGAACCCGGCCTTATTGGCAGAGCTGACTGGCATTGATGTGATTGCTGATTTTCGCAGTAGAGACATAGCAGCGGGCGGTCAAGGTGCCCCCTTGGTGCCAGGTTTTCATGCGGCACAGTTTGGCTGCAAGGAAGATCTAGCCATATTGAACATTGGCGGAATTGCGAACTTGAGTCTGATACCCGCCAATCAACAAGAAAAAATGATTGGCTTTGACTGTGGCCCAGGCAATGTTTTGTTGGATCACTGGATCAAGAAATCTCTTGATCAATCCTTTGATGATGATGGTCGATGGGCCGCCAAAGGGCAAGTGATTGAAAAGCTTTTAAGCAGCATGCTCGGTGACGATTACTTCAAAAAAGATCCCCCTAAAAGTACTGGTAGAGATTTATTTAACTCTGCTTGGCTAGACCATCATTTGGCGATCACTGCATGCTCCAATCAAAAACCAGAAGATATTCAAGCAACTCTCTTGGCGCTCACAGCTCAATCAATCGCTCAAGCTTTAAAACAACACGCTCCCAAAACAAAGAGTTTGTTGATTTGCGGTGGTGGCATCAAAAATAATCAACTCATCACCGAAATAAAAAGTGCTTGCGCTTGGATAGCTCCCGAAAATATTCAAAGCACGGCTGTCAGAGGCGTTGACCCTCAAACCGTTGAAGCGGGAGCTTTTGCTTGGCTAGCCTGGGCGCACAAAAGAAAACAGCCAGCAAATTTGCCGGCTGTGACTGGTGCAAAAGGTTTGCGCGTACTTGGTGCGCACTACCCTGCTTAATTAATTAAGCTGAGAAAGAAGATCCGCAACCACAAGTTGTTGTGGCATTAGGGTTCTTAATCACAAACTGTGAACCATTGATGTCTTCTTTGTAATCAATCTCTGCGCCCACCAAATATTGGAAGCTCATTGAATCGATCAACAATGTCACGTTATCTTTGGTCACCAATGTGTCGTCTTCATTCACAGCTTCATCAAATGTGAAACCATATTGAAAACCTGAACAACCGCCACCTTGCACGAATACGCGCAACTTCAAATCTGGGTTGCCTTCTTCAGCGATCAAATCTGCTACTTTGGCCACGGCGCTGTCAGTAAAAACCAACGGCATTGGCGGCTCTAAATTTTCGGTACTTTGTGTTGTTTGTGTCGCGCTCATCATGAACTCCTTTTAATACATAGTCTCTATTGTAGGCTTCAATGCCAACATTTGCTGTAGGGGTTTATGGTAACAGGGCAATATGACTTAACCCAGTATTTTCCGGTAAACCAAACATCAGGTTCAAGCACTGAACCCCTTGGCCAGAGGCCCCCTTTACCAAGTTATCTTCAACCACCAAAATAACCAAGGTATCACCACCTTGCGGACGATGAACAGCAATTCTTAAGGCATTGCTGCCTCTTACTGATCTTGTCTCAGGGGTGCTGCCAGCTGGCATCACATCAACAAACGGCTCACCCGCATAAAACTTCTCAAAAAGGCTTTGATAATCAACATCTTTTCCATCAGGCAAGATGCGAGCATACAAGGTTGAATGAATACCCCTGATCATTGGGGTCAAGTGGGGCACAAAAGTAAGCCCCACAGGTTTACCGCCAGCAATCGCTGATAAGCCCTGGCAAATCTCAGGATGGTGTCTGTGACCTTTGACGCCATAAGCCTTGAAGTTATCACTGGCTTCGGCCATCAAAGTACCAACCTCTGCTTTACGCCCAGCGCCTGAAACGCCAGACTTTGAATCAGAGATCAAACTATTCAAATCAATCAGATTTTTACCGCCTGTTGATTTTGGTGAGATCAAGGGTGCAAATCCCAACTGAACTGAGGTTGGATAGCAGCCTGCCAAACCAATCACTCTGGCTTTTTTGATCGCTTCACGATTGATCTCAGCCAAACCATAAACTGCTTCAGCAAGAATCTCTGGGCATGAATGAGGCATGCCGTACCATTTTTCAAATTCAGCGGTGTCTTTAAGACGAAAGTCTGCTGCTAAATCCAATACTTTGACACCCGCAGCCAGGAGCTCTTTGGCTTGCGCCATAGCAACTCCATGGGGTGTGGCAAAGAAAACTGCGTCACACTCTGTGAGCTTGGCATCTTCTGGCGTAGAAAAGCAAAGATCCACCCTGCCCCTTAAGGAAGGGAACATTTCAGCAACAGGCATTCCAGCCTCTTTACGAGACGTGATAGCCGTTAATTGAACTTCTGGGTGCTGAGATAACAAACGCAGTAACTCAACGCCTGTATAGCCTGTTCCACCTACTATGCCAACTTTGATCATTTAAATCCTCC
Source organism: Pseudomonadota bacterium (assembly GCA_039805465.1). Lineage (GTDB taxonomy): Bacteria > Pseudomonadota > Gammaproteobacteria > Burkholderiales > Burkholderiaceae > Polynucleobacter. The sequence goes on along the minus strand of JBDLUD010000015.1, from coordinate 36,752 downwards.
AATATCTCTATTGTAGAAAAGAAAAAGCCGCGCAGTGCGCGGCTTTTCGTAGAACAGCAAAAAAATTAACGCTTGCTGAACTGTTTGCGACGACGCGCGCCATGCAAACCAACTTTTTTACGCTCAACTTCACGAGCATCACGAGTAACAAAACCAGCTTTTGAAAGCGTTGGCTTCAAAGCCGCATCGTAGTCGATCAATGCACGAGTCACACCGTGACGAACGGCACCAGCTTGGCCAGTTTCACCACCACCTGATACGTTGACTTTGATGTCAAACGTTGTACCGTGGTTAGTTAGCTCTAGCGGCTGACGAACAATCATACGTGATGTTTCACGAGCAAAGTATTCAGCAATTGGCTTGCCGTTTACAAGAATTTCACCTTTACCAGCCTTGATGAATACGCGGGCTACTGAGCTCTTACGACGGCCAGTACCATAGTTCCAGTTTCCAATCATGTCGGCTCCTTAGATCTCAAGAACGCTTGGCTGTTGAGCCGCGTGTGGGTGGTCAGCTTCTGCATAAACTTTCAATTTCTTGATCATTGCATAGCCAAGTGGGCCTTTAGGCAACATGCCCTTAACAGCCTTCTCGAGAGCACGACCAGGGAAACGAGCTTGCATCTTGTCGAAGTTAGTTTCGTAGATGCCGCCAGGATAGCCACTGTGCGTGTAGTATTTTTTATTCAAGCCCTTAGTGCCAGTTACGCGCAACTTAGAAGCATTGATGATGACGATAAAGTCGCCTGTATCAACGTGAGGGGTGAATTCTGGCTTGTGCTTGCCGCGTAGACGGTGTGCCACTTCACTGGCGACACGACCGAGGACTTTGTCCGTAGCGTCAATCACGAACCACTCGCGCTTCACCTCATGCGGTTTTGCTGAGAAAGTTTTCATGATTACCTTAAATTGTTAAGCCCTATAAAACAACCATCTCATCATCCCTTTGGCTCCGCTTATGCTTGCAGGCTCGCAGTTCAAAATTAACAGCTGGTACAGCATTTCCCTAATGGGCAAACTAGGAAAGCCTTAAATTGTAGCAAAAAAAAACCCAGGAAGCTAATTCCTGGGTTGAAATCCACCTTTCAGAAGGGTGGAGGAGACAAGTCATGATTTTATAAAAATCTCGAGAATTTGGCAATAACTTCCCACAAAAAAGGAGAATCATCAGAAAAAATTAAGAATGTTGTTGTTTTTATTAGCTATTTTTAAAAATAAAAGTCTTCAATTTATGATTTAATAGCTTCACAAAGTACAAATGAAAGATGCAATATGCAAGCAACAATTAAATGGCTAGGTAAAGATGGAATGGCTTTTAGTGCTGAAACTGGCAGCGGCCACCTAGTAAATATGGATGGGGCACCTGAGGCTGGTGGCAAAAACCTCGCTCCACGACCAATGGAAATGATGTTGGTTGGCGCCGGTGGATGCACCTGTTTTGATGTTGTGATGATCCTCAAGCGAGCCAGGCAAGATATTCAAGATTGCAAAGTTGAATTGCAAGCTGAGAGAGCAGCAGAAGATCCTAAAATTTTTACTAAAATTCATATGAAATTTACCGTGATTGGTAAAAATCTAGACAGGGGTCGAGTAGAGAAAGCTGTGGAACTCTCGCATGACAAGTATTGCTCAGCGACCATCATGCTTGGCAAAACAGCAGAAATTACTCACAGCATTGAATTGATCGAGTTGTGATCAATTCAAGTAAAAAGTGCAGAGCCGGCTATTAAGCCGGATTCTGTCGCCCGCATTTTCATGCAGGGGCAACCATTCATCTAGTTTCACCGTTACCAGTGAAATCAAGCTCCCTACCCGCAAGCTCAGCGGACCGCCTCAACGCTTGCCTATTTGGGATTGCTCCGAGTGGAGGTTACCGCGTTTCACCGTAACTAAATACGCTCGTCTCTGTGGCCCTATTCCTCACGTCACCGTGGATGGCTGTTAGCCATCACCCTGTCCTATGGAGTCCGGACTTTCCTCCCCCTTGTTACCAAGGCAGCGGTTGCCTTACCGACTCTGCCCCGCTAGTCTAACCGACTATTGTCCAAGCAAGACTTTCACCAGCTCGCAGTGGCACAACTGTGCTGTCACCAATCGGGAACTCATTTGGTATTTGCTGTGCTTGACGTTTCAACATCAACTTACCTGTATTCCTTGGCAAGTGATAAAAGTCTGGGCCAAAGTGGCTGGCAAATGCTTCTAAGCGATCAAGAGCGTTGGCCTGATCAAAAACTTCAGCATACAAAGGCATGGCATGCCAAGCCGTATAACAACCAGCACATCCACACGCATTTTCTTTGGTGCCTTTGACATGTGGTGCGCTGTCAGTGCCCAAAAAGAATCTTGCATTTCCAGAAGTAGCTACGCGAACCAATTCTTGGCGATGCTCTTCTCTTTTCAAAATTGGTAAGCAGTAGTAATGCGGGCGTATACCGCCCGTAAAAATTGCATTGCGGTTGTAAAGCAAATGTTGCGGCGTGATGGTTGCAGCCATTGCACCAAAACGCTGAGTGTCTGCAGATTCGACGTATTGCGCTGCTTGCTTGGTAGTGATGTGCTCAAACACAATTTTCAAACCAGGGTGGCGCTGTCTTAAAGGTTCTAAAACTTGATCAATGAACACTGCTTCACGATCAAACACATCAACATCAGCGTGCGTTACTTCTCCATGGAGCAATAACGGCATACCGCAAGCTTCCATCGCTTCCAAGGCTTTGGCACATTTTTTAATATCGGTCACACCAGCATCACTGTTGGTGGTGGCGCCAGCAGGATAAAGTTTGAAACCAACCACGCCATCTTGGTGAGCCTTTTTCACTTCATCTGCAGAAGTGTTATCGGTCAAATATAAAACCATCAATGGCGTGAATGAACTGCCAACCGGTAAAGCCGCCACGATACGTTTTTTATAAGCAGCGGCCATCTCTGCAGTCGTCACAGGCGGCTTTAAATTTGGCATGATGATGGCGCGCTCAAATTGGCTTGCTGTGTGTTTCAGCAGATCAGCAAGAACCTCGCCATCCCTGATATGCAAATGCCAATCATCAGGACGAGTAATTTCAATTGTGTTGATTGAACTCATGTATCAAGACTCACTATCTATTAGCAAAATTCTAAAATCATTCACATTCGTCAAAGTAGGACCGGTGTGAACCAAGGTATTTAAATCTTTAAAAAAACCATAACTGTCATGTTTTGCCAAACCATCTTTGGCTAACTGTTGATCATGATTCAAAACTTTTCTAGATTCTGATGCAAACCAGGCACCAGCGTTATCTTCACTGCCATCAATGCCGTCTGTATCAGCCGCCAATGCCGAGAGCGTCGGAAGATCATCACAAGCCACATACAAAGATAATAAAAACTCGCTGCAGCGACCGCCACGACCTTTCACATCACGAGGAATCGTCACAGTGCATTCTCCACCTGAGAGAAGTGCCACTGGTTTCTTAAAAGGTTGATCATGTAGAAAAATTTCACGCGCCAGCGCTGCTTGCATCAACGCAACGTCTTTGGCTTCTCCCGTCACCGTGTCCCCCAAAATCACGGCCTTCACACCCTGGGATTCACAATATTTGGCCGCTGCTTCCAAACAAGAATGAGCGGTTGCCAAGAGGTGATTATTGATTTGCTTAAAAATAGGATCGCCTGATTTTGGTGTCTCAGGATTTTTACCTGATAAACCATTCTGCAAATAATCTGTCACCACCTTTGGAATCTGACCCTGAAGCAAATCGTAATCTTTAAGAATTTGAAGTGCGTCTGCAAATGTCGATTCATCTGGTGCACAAGGTCCACTTGCAATACTCGATGGATGATCTCCAGTCACATCAGAAATCAAAAAGGCATCCACTTTGGCGCCACGACCAGCAGCCTCTCTGGCCATGTGGCCACCCAAAATAGCAGACAAGTGCTTGCGCACAATGTTCATTTGGCCAATCGGCGCACCTGACATCAAGAGAGCCTGAGTGGTGATCTGTAAGTCCTGAATACTTAAGTCTGCAGCAGGCAAGGTCAAAAGACTTGAGCCACCACCTGAGATGAGAGCAATCAGCTGGTCGCCAGGCTGCAAGGTTTTGATTAAACGCAAAGTTTCTTTAGCGCCATTAAGACCAGCCTCATCGGGCACTGGATGACCAGCCTCAATCACCTGAATGGCCTTGGTTGGCAAGCCATGACCATAACGGGTGATGACCATGCCTTCAAGCTTTGCTTCAGGCCAGTTGTCTTTGGCATATTGTTCTAGAGCCACAGCCATAGAGGCGGCTGCCTTTCCCGCACCCACCACCAAGCAACGCCCTTTCAAAGGCGTGCTGAAAACCTTGCGCAGACCATCCGGCAACATCACTTGTGGATCAGCAGTTTTCAAAGCCGCATCAAATGCAGCTCGCAAAAATTGGGGAGTATTTTTAATGGTCATACTAGGATATTAGCTTGGTTTGAGATTGTTGGGCTTGCCACATGTCACTATAACGACCGCCCAAAGATAGGAGCTCGTCATGAGTACCCCTTTCAATGATGCAGCCATCATCCATCACCAAGATTTGATCTGCATAAATGATGGTTGATAAGCGATGGGCAATGATCAAGGTCGAACGGTTTTTAGCCAATGCCATCAATTCTTTTTGGATGGCACGCTCTGTCTCAGAATCAAGCGCAGAAGTTGCCTCATCAAAAATCAAAAAGGATGGGTTCTTCAAAAGAGTTCTGGCAATCGCTACGCGTTGCTTTTCGCCACCAGATAATTTCAAGCCACGCTCTCCAACAGCCGAGTGATATCCATCTGGTAATGATGTGATGAAGTCATGAATTTGAGCAGCTTTGGCAGCCGTCTCTATTTCCTCTTGCGAAGCTCCAGGACGACCATAAGCAATGTTATAGGCAATCGTGTCATTAAAAAGGACCGTGTCTTGAGGGACAATACCAATACAAGCTCTCACACTTTTTTGAGTCACCGCTTGGATATTTTGCTGATCAAATTCTATTGAACCCTTGGTCACATCATAAAAACGAAATAACAATCTCGCTAAGGTGCTTTTTCCAGCTCCACTATGACCGACCACAGCAGTCGTTTTGCCAGGCAAGACCTCAAAATCAATTCCTTTTAAGATCTGACGATTGCGCTCATATGAGAATGACACATCACGAAATTGTATGTGCGGGCCCAATGCTTGATTTTTTATAACAAGATCAGGGGCACCCTCTTGATCAGCGATCTCTCGATCAGTGCCAAGCAACTTGAACATCCGATCCATATCAATCAATGCTTGCTTGATTTCTCGATAAATCACACCCAAAAAGTTAAGCGGTATGTACAGCTGAATCATCAGCACATTCACCAACACCAAATCACCCAAGGTCATTGATCCATTCGATACACCGATGGTGGCCTGCCACAAAATTAAAATCAGGCCTGTGGCAATGATGGTTTGTTGTCCAAGATTCAGAATAGCCAAAGAGCGCTGCGACTGAATGGCAGCCTCCCTAAAGCAACGCAGATTTTCATCGTAGCGCTTGGTTTCATACTCTTCGTTACCAAAGTATTTAACTGTTTCAAAATTGATCAGAGCATCAACTGCTCTTTGATGAGCCTTTGAATCAAGCTCGTTCATTCTCTTGCGATACTTTGTGCGCCACTCAGTCACAAAGATTGTGAAAATCACATACAAAACCAAAGCGATCAAAGTGATCAAAGCAAATAAGTAGTTGTAGGCCCAAACAAAATAACCAAGCACCAAACCCAGCTCCACCATGGTTGGCAGAATGCTGTACAAAGAATATGAAATCAGCGACTGAATACCTCTGGTGCCTCTCTCAATATCCCTGGTCATTCCACCAGTCTGTCTTGATAAATGAAAGCGCAAAGACAAGGCATGTAAGTGCTCAAATACTTGCAGTGCAACAGTTCTGACTGCACTCTCAGTCACTCTTGAAAAAATGAGCTCTCTTAATTCTGTGAATAATGAGGCTGATAGCCTCAATAGACCATAGGCAATGATGAGTGCCACAGGAACAATGATCAACGTTTGTAATCCCGGTGGCACACTCATTGAATCAACCAAGACCTTGAGTAAAATTGGCACACCAAGATTTGCAACCTTGGCCGCAATTAAGCAAGATAAAGCCAGAATCACCCGGCCTTTAAATGTCCACAAGTAAGGCAATAAATTAGCAATCACCTTCCAATCATTACTTTTTTCATGATTTGATTTAACTGGAACATCTTGGGACTGCATATGTCTCATGGCTTACTTTTCATTTTTATCATTAATCGCCTAAATTAGGCACAGCTTGATCTCGAGTTCCAACGGACAAAAAAATCAACAAAAGTCTTACAAAAACATAAGAAACCCAATTGAACAATTTTGCCAGCAATGGTCTTTTTGCGTATAAGTCAGAATCAACCTTGACTCCTTGCCCCAGAGCCTGATCTTCAATTTTCCATCTAATCTCTTTTACCACTGGATGATTTCTCACAATCAGATTAGCTTCATGATTCAAAAAGAATGACAAGTGGTCACAGTTTGATGACCCCAAAGTTGCCCAACGTCGATCAACCACCATGGCCTTGGCATGCAACAAACCAGAGGGGTATTCAAAAATAGTGATGTTGGCAGCAAATAACTGCCCGTAAAGACTTGGCACAGACCAATTCAAAACTTTGAACTCATCACGCCCCAGCAATAAGTTAACCGATACCCCGCGTTGCGCAGCTCTGATCAACGCTTTCCTGAATCTCCTGCCCGGCATGAAATAAGGCGTGGCCAACCAGATCTCTTCTCTAGACTGCCCGATGGCTTTTAAATAAGCTCTCTCGATATCACGGCGGTGATGGAGATTATCTCTGGCAATGAAGGCGAGACTGGGTTTGTGACCATGCCTTATGCCCAAAAAATGACTTGTGGTCCAAGGTAACTCTTGATCCAAAATTCTTTTTAAGATATTTCGAGGATGCAGTGCCTTCGGCTGCATTCTTTGCCACTGACGTAAAAAAGTTGCATGTACTTTTTCAACAATAGCTCCCGTTGCATGCAAGGCCAAATCCCATCTGATACCTTTTAAGGCTTCTCCATCTGGGGTGAGATTGTCAGCACAAATATTGATACCACCAACAAAGGCTTGAGCTTCATCAATCACAACTAATTTTCTGTGCGTTCGAGAAAAGCCAAAACGACCAAACCATGATGGGTTGTAATGAACCAGTTGAACGCCCGACTTTAAAAATTCTTGGCTAAAAGAGAAGTTGCTTGAGCCTAGCCAATCAAGAATGACCTTGACATCCAAACCTTTGCTGGCTGCTTGACACAATAGATCAGCGATTCTTTTTGCCTGCTCATCACTTGAGAAAATATAAGCCTCAAGATAAATTGATTTTTTAGCGCCCAAAAGAGAGGCTTCGAGGATCTTGAAATAATTATTTCCGCCCTCAAGCAAATCAAGGTTTTCAATACTCTGCCAACGATCTTTTCTCAGGAGCGACATGACTTAATTCTAATCAGAATTAAGCTTCAGTATTGCTTGTTTATTGCTTGGAGAAAAACAAAGTGAGGCTGCTACTTCAATAGGCTGCCATTGGTAGGCAGTATGCTCTCTAGGAGCAAGAGTCACTGGCACACGACTGGGCAAAAGAACCTTGAACCAGTGTTCAGTGTTCTCTGTGACGCCTTCGGCATAACGATGGCGCCACTGGGGATAAATCTCATACTGAATCTGTTGATTCATGGATTGCAAAGAATTGGGGGGAAGCATTGATGCATCGATGCCCGTCTCTTCGAAAAGCTCCCGAGCTGCCGCCTGTATTAGCGGTTCATCAACAGCATCCAGGCTGCCAGTCACAGACTGCCAATAACCCGGATGGTCTTTTCTTTCTAGCAACAAAACCTCGTTGCTAGTCGTGTAAATAACGACTAGTACCGAGATTGGGATTTTCATGCAGGCATTTCTGTGTTGCGTAAACGAATATGAAGCTCTCGCAATTGCTTTTCATCAACTGGGCTTGGTGCTTGAGTCAACAAACATTGGGCTCTTTGTGTTTTAGGGAAAGCAATCACATCACGAATTGATTCAGCACCCGTCATCATTGTGACAATTCGATCTAAACCAAAAGCAATACCACCGTGCGGAGGTGCGCCATATTGAAGCGCATCCAACAAGAAGCCAAACTTCGCTTGAGCTTCTTCAGGACCAATGTTCAAGGCGCGGAACACTTGGCTCTGCACAGATTCTTTGTGAATACGAACTGAACCACCACCAATTTCCCAGCCGTTCAGAACCATGTCATAGGCTTTAGCCAAACACTTACCTGGATCTGTCTGTAGGTAGTTAAGGTGCTCATCTTTCGGACTTGTGAATGGATGGTGACAAGCAACCCAACGCGCTGCATCATCGTCATAGTCAAACATTGGGAAATCAACAACCCACATTGGCTGCCATGTTTGCTCCATCAAACCATTTTCTTTGGCCCAAGCAGAATGACCAATCTTTAGACGCAATGCGCCGATTGCATCATTGACCACTTTAGCTTTATCAGCACCGAAGAAAATGATGTCGCCATCTTTTGCTTCAGTTCTTTTTAGGATTTCAGCAATCGCTGCATCGTGAAGATTTTTAACGATCGGAGATTGCAAGCCATCGCGGCCCTTAGCAATTTCATTGACCTTGATCCAAGCCAAGCCCTTAGCCCCATAGATTGATACAAACTGAGTGTAATCATCAATGTCACTGCGGCTAATCACTGAGCCACCAGGAACTCTCAAACCGACCACACGACCATTTTCTTGATTAGCTGGGCCTGAGAAAACCTTGAAATCAACATCCTTCATCACATCGGTCAATTCTGTGAACTCGAGCTTCACTCGCAAATCAGGCTTGTCTGATCCAAAGCGCGCCATGGTCTCTGAATAAGGCATGACAGGGAATGGATTAGCTAACTCAACATTCATCACTGTTTTGAAAATATGACGAATCATATTTTCAAATAGATCACGTATTTCGTATTCATCTAAGAACGCTGTTTCACAGTCGATCTGAGTAAATTCAGGCTGACGATCAGCTCTCAAGTCTTCATCTCTGAAACACTTGGTGATTTGATAGTAGCGATCAAAGCCTGCCACCATCAATAATTGCTTAAACAACTGTGGTGATTGAGGCAAGGCAAAAAACTGACCATCATGAACTCTTGAAGGCACCAAGTAATCTCTCGCTCCTTCAGGGGTGCTCTTGGTCAACATCGGAGTTTCAATATCAATGAAGCCCGCTTGATCTAAATACTTTCTGGTTTCAATCGCAACGTTATAACGAAGACGCAAATTCTTTTGCATTTGCGGACGACGCAAATCCAAGACGCGATGAGTCAAACGAGTTGTCTCAGATAGATTGTCATCTTCCAACTGGAACGGTGGCGTCACAGAGGCATTCAAGATATTCAATTCATGGCACAGCAATTCAACTTTGCCGCTAACCAAATCATTATTTTCCGTACCAGCTGGGCGCGCACGCACCAAGCCTTTGATTTGCACACAATACTCATTGCGCACTTGCTCAGCGATCGAGAACATCTCTTTGCGATCAGGATCACAAACAACCTGAACAAAGCCATCTCTATCTCTTAAGTCGATAAAAATAACACCGCCATGATCGCGTCGACGATTAACCCAACCCGCCAAGGTTACTTCTTGTCCGATTAATGATTCTGTGACTTGGCCACATTGATGACTGCGCATTGACATAAAACTTCCTACTTGACTGATGTGACTGAATGATTGAGAGGGGCGACTGAGCCCATTGAAACGATGTGCGTTAGGGCTTCTTCAACGCCCATATCCAATTCGATGATGTCCGCACGAGGAACAATCATGAAAAAACCAGATGTTGGGTTAGGGGTTGTTGGCAAAAACACATTCACGTGCTCACCACTTAATTTTCCCGCAACTTCCTCGGCCGGATTGCCTGTAACGAATGCAATCGTCCAAGATCCGTTTCTTGGATAAGGAATTAAAACTGCTTTTCTAAAGGCATTACCTTTACTTGAAAAAAGTGTGCCAGAAACTTGTTTAACGCTTGAATAAATTGATTTAACAATTGGAATGCGCGCGATGATTTGATCCCACAAACGAATCCACCATTGACCTGCAAAATTAGCAGCGACAATGCCGGTTGCCAAAATCACGGCAATCACAATCAAAATACCAACACCTGGTAAGTTTCTGAATGATTTCAAAGCAGGCGTTAAGTCGACGGGCAAAATAGCCATCAATGCCGAGATCACTGAACCGAATACGCCATCTAAAACAGACAAGCCCCAAGTCATCACCCAAATGGTGACGGCCAATGGAGTCCAAACTAAGATGCCGGCAATAAAATATTTTTTCATGGAGCCTTAAATTATAGGGCTTAGCTCAGCCAACTGAGCGTAAATAAGGTTCCGCCTAAAAGGCCGCTCATGAAAAGAATGCTTCCCCAAATCAGCTTTTTTGTCTTTTGCTGTTCAAGTATCAATTTCAACATCAGCTCTTGATCAGGGGCATTTCCTGGCTTTTGATTAGCTTCCAACCATTGAACAAGCAATCTTGGGATAGTGGGCACTAACTTAGCCCACTGTGGAGCCTCTGATTTCAAGCGATCAATGAAGCCTCTGATGCCGATTTGCTGATCAACCCATCGCTCTAAGACTGGTTTCGCGGTCTTCCATAAATCCATGTCAGGATCCAATTGACGACCCAAACCTTCCACATTCAGCAGTGTTTTTTGCAACAAGGTCAATTGCGGCTGAATTTCCACGTTAAAACGTCGAGAGGCTTGGAATAGCCTCATCAGCACGATGCCCAATGAAATTTCTTTCAAAGGACGATCAAAATAAGGCTCGCAAACAGCTCGCACTGCGCCCTCTAATTCTTCCACTCGGGTATCAGCAGGCACCCAACCAGACTCGATGTGTAATTCAGCAACACGTCTGTAGTTGCGATTAAAGAATGCTAAAAAATTGTGCGCCAAGTAATTTTTATCTGTTTCTGAGAGAGCGCCAACAATGCCGAAATCTAAAGCGATATAACGTCCAAAAGTTTCAGGAGCAACACTCACAAAAATATTACCGGGGTGCATATCCGCATGGAAAAAGCCATCGTGAAATACTTGGGTAAAAAATATCTCAACGCCATCAGAGGCTAATTTTTTAAAATCAATCCCAGCTGCACGTAAATCATCTAAGCGTGAAATTGGAATGCCGTGCATTCTCTCCATCACCATCACATTGATGCCACACAGATCCCAATACATTTCAGGGATGATCAGCTTTTTAGAACCTTCAAAATTTCTGCGCAACTGACTGGCGTTTGATGCTTCGCGCGTTAAATCTAATTCATCGTGCAAATAAGTATCAAATTCATCGACGTTCTCTCGTGGCTTTAAACGCTTGCCGTCTCGCCACAGCTTCTCAACCAAAGAAGCTAACACCCTTAAAAGAGCCAGATCACTTTCAATGATCGGCAAAATTCCGGGGCGCAAAACTTTGATGGCCACTTCTTTACCCTGCCACTCAGGATACTTTTCTGTTCCCTTCAGTACGGCAAAGTGGACTTGCGCCACAGAAGCACTGGCCACTGGCTTTTCATCAAATGATACAAATACCTCAGATATTTTTTTACCTAAAGATAATTCAATCAGCTCAATTGATTTAGCTTGGGAGAATGGTGGCACTTGATCCTGTAACTTGGCCAACTCATCAGCGACATCTAAGGGCAAGAGGTCTCTGCGAGTTGATAAGACTTGGCCAAACTTAACAAATATAGGACCCAAAGCCTCTAAAGCCAAACGCAGACTTTCGCCACGCGTATAGCCAGTTGGAGTCGTCCAAGAAATACCCGTCAAGATGACCTTGACCAAGCCTGGCTTTAAGCTATCTCTGACTATTCTTAAAAGCCCAAAACGCCAAATCGTGTAAAGGATCTTGAACAATCTAAAAAATTGTTTCACAAGTTCCTCTCGAGTAAACGTTCAATCCGCTTTTCAATGCGTTCAACATCGTCGCGCAAACGTCTGATTTCATCTTTATGGCGCACTAATTCTTCTCTTTTAACAAGTGTTGGTTTTTCATGAATAAGATATTCTAAAACGCTAGAGCCAACATCCTGAAGTACATTTTGTCCATATTGCTTACTTTGCTGGGCAGCCTGCATGATTCTATGGGCCATGGGGTCGCCAACCAGCTTCGATAAGTCTTCCTCAGCCTCCCAGCGCAGCTGGCCTGCCAAGGTCGATACAGCCTGAGCCAGATCCACATCACCTGATACTTTCACATGCTTCACAGCGGCATCTTTACCACCTGCAATATAAGCATTAAAAACATCAGGGCCAATCGTTAATGTGACGTTTGGCTCAATGGATGACTTATCCGCCAATGCAAAAAGTCCCTGATCTGTGACGACCAAGGACATTTCAACCAAAGGTAAAACTAATTTGATTGTTTTATCTTTTTGCTTTTGCAAAAGATCACTGGCCCAAGATTCTTGGGCCAGTAAATAATTCAGAGCATGTACGATCGTTTTCAGATCAGACCAACTGCTGGATACCAGCTAACACCCAACCACCTTGACCATTAACAGGCTTGGTCAAATTCCAAACCTCAACGAAAGATTCAGCTGGACCATCCGCTTGCTCACGAATCATTCCTGAGAAACGAACGCTGGCCAAATAAACATCCTGCAATGACTCAACGCCTAACAAATCAGCTTCAATCGTTAACACCTCGGTACGATTTTGCTCAGTTGCACGAGCTTGAAGATCTTGATTAAGCTCTGCAAACATTTCTGGAGTTGCAAACTCTCTCAACTTCTCTAAGTCGCCACGATCCCAAGCTTCTTGTAAATGAACAAAATGTTTTTTTGCATTTAACAAGAAAGACTCTTGATCAAAGTCCTTGATCGCAATTTCTGAAGCAGCTGCTTGAACAACAGGTGCAGCTGATGATGAACCGACATTGACTGGCTCTTGACGATCAAAGCGCTGTTGATCTTCCCATGGTGCTCCACCAGCAGGACTGGCTTTATAAGTTGCTTGGCCTTTATTGGCAAAACGCTTAAACAACCAAAGACCAATCATCGCAACAGCTGCCACCATTAAAAAGCCCATCAAAAACGATGCTGCTGCTTCACCCATACCAAAATGTGATAACAACCAACCAAGACCCAATCCAGCAGCCAAACCACCTAGAATGCCGCCCATACCGAAACCTTTCTTCGGTTGCGCTGCAGCCGGTGCTGCAGCTGGCTTAGCGGCAGTCGCAGGAGCTGCTGCAGGTGCCTGAGCAGGTGCTGCCTGTTGCTTTTGAGTAACACCTTGTGACTGTTTACCCATGCTTTTGGAACCACCCATGCGCTTGGCTTCTGCATCGAATGATGCGCCCATCAACACAAAGGAAGAAAGAACCAAATAAACAAAACTTTTCTTTAACATCTTTAACCTCTCAAAAATTCGATAAGTATCAGTATTTATAACCAATATGCAACGCAACAATACCACCAGTAAGAGAGTGGTATTCAACCTTGTCAAATCCCACACTTTCCATCATGGTTTTTAAAGTTTCTTGATCCGGGTGCATTCGAATTGATTCTGCAAGATAGCGGTAACTCTCTGAGTCTCCAGCAACCTTCTCGCCAAGCCATGGAAGTATCTTGAATGAATAAGCATCATAAATGGGCTTAAGGGCATCAACTGGTTTAGAAAACTCCAAAACCATGGCTTTGCCACCTGGCTTGATCACTCTCAACATTTCTTTTAGAGCAACTTCTTTGTGCGTCATATTTCGAAGACCAAATGCAACAGTGGTTAAATCAAAATAATTATTTGGAAACGGTATTTGCTCAGCATCCACCTGAACGCATGGCAAATAGTAGCCTTTATCAATTAAGCGATTACGGCCAAAGCCAAGCATTGATGCATTGATATCTGTTAACCAAACTTGGCCACCGGTTTCACGCTCAAGGCCAACCGATTTTGCAAAACTCAAAGATAAGTCGCCAGTACCACCAGCAATATCCAAAACCTTTTGACCAGGTCTCACAGCAGCCTTGCTGATGGTGAAATGCTTCCATAAACGATGCATGCCGCCAGACATCAAGTCATTCATGATGTCGTACTTGTTTGCTACAGAATGAAACACCTCGGCAACTTTGCTCGCCTTTTCAGTTTCATCAACTGTTTTATAACCAAAATGTGTTTGCGCCATAATTAATCAGTGCCCACAAGAGCGACCATCATCTTTGATCATTGGAATATCTCTGCTAGCACCCGCTTGCTCCACACGATCCAAATAGTCTTGCCACATCTCTTCTTGATTGATGCACATGTCATAAAGATAGTCCCAGCTGAAAATGCCTGAGTCATGCCCATCAGAGAAAACTGGCTTGATGGCGTAATGCCCAACTTGCTCAATGGTATTGATCAAGACGTCACGCTTGCCAGTCTGCAAGGTTTCTTGACCAACGCCATGGCCCCTGACTTCGGCAGACGGTGACCAAACCCTTAAAAATTCAAACGGCAACTGGTAAGTTTTATTCTCGTAAGCCAACTCCAAAACCTTGGATTGCTGATGAACAATGATGTTCTGAGGCAATGGCGCTTTTTCTGTTGAGCTCATGATTAAACCAACACTCTTTCAATACCGCCTGAATTGGCATTTTTCACATAATCAGCCATCCAGTTTTCACCCAAAAGGTGATTGGCCATTTCAACCACGATGTAATCAGCTTTAGTCCCTGAGTCTTCATCGAATCTTGATAAACCTTGTAAACAAGATGGGCAGCTGGTCAATACCTTCACCTGACCATCAAAGCCATCTTGTAAATCACCAGCACCTTTGCGCATTTCAATTTCTTTGCGGAAACGAACTTGTGAAGAGATATCAGGTCGAGTGATCGCCAAAGTTCCAGACTCGCCACAGCAACGCTCGTTCTTAGCAATGGTTGTGCCATCTTCAGTGGTCACCAAGCTATTGACTGTCTTCAAAGGATCTTGCAACTTCATAGGGCTGTGACATGGATCGTGATACATGTATCTCACTCCCTTGGCACCCTCTAACTTGATACCCTTCTCCAATAAGAACTCATGGATGTCAATGATTCTGCAGCCAGGGAAAATCTTTTCGAACTCATAGCCTGCCAATTGGTCGTAACAAGTGCCACAAGAAACCACGACTGTCTTGATGTCCAAGTAATTGAGTGTGTTGGCCATGCGATGGAAAAGTACGCGGTTATCAGTGATGATCTTGTCAGCTTTATCAAAATCGCCAGAACCTCGTTGCGGGTAACCGCAGCACAAATAACCTGGCGGCAATACTGTTTGAACACCTGCGTGCCACAACATCGCTTGAGTAGCCAAACCTACCTGAGAGAACAATCTTTCAGATCCACATCCCGGGAAATAGAACACTGCTTCTGTATCAACAGAAGTTGTTTGTGGATTTCTGATGATAGGCACCACATCAGAATCCTCAATGTCCAATAAAGCCCTGGCAGTCTTCTTCGGCAAATTGCCTGGCATCTTTTTATTGATGAAGTGAATCACCTGCTCTTGGATTGGTGGCTTCGTCACAGTTGAGCGCGGCTTGGCTGTTTGCGCCTTGGCAAACTTCTTCAGCAAATCATGCGCCAAACGTTGCGCCTTATAACCCCAATCAATCATCAACTTTCTAGTCAATTGAATTGTTTCAGGATTGGTAGCATTCAAGAAGAACATTGCTGCCGTTGCACCTGGATTGAATTTCTTCTGCCCCATCTTGCGCAATAAATTACGCATGTTCATGGTGACATCACCAAAGTCAATCTTCACCGGACATGGGGTCAAACACTTATGACAAACCGTGCAGTGCGCAGCAACATCGTCAAAGGCTTCCCAATGTTTTACAGAAACACCACGTCTTGTTTGCTCTTCGTATAAGAAGGCTTCAACCAACAAGGATGTGGCCAAAATTTTATTGCGTGGGCTGTACAACAAGTTAGCGCGTGGCACGTGTGTAGCGCAAACAGGTTTACATTTTCCACAGCGCAAGCAATCTTTGATGCTGGTTGCAATGGCACCAATATCACTTTGCTGCATGATGAGAGACTCATGACCCATCAATCCAAAACTTGGCGTGTAGGCGTTTCTCAAGTCGGCGCCCTGCATTAACTTGCCTTTATTGAAGCGACCTTCTGGGTCAATCTTCAACTTATAAGATCTGAAGTCTTTGATTTCAGCTTCGGTCAAGTATTCAAGTTTGGTGATACCAATGCCGTGCTCGCCTGAAATCACACCATTCAAAGATCTGGCCAACTTCATGATGCGATCAACTGATTGATGGGCATCTTGAAGCATGTCGTAATTATCAGAATTAACTGGGATATTCGTGTGTACGTTACCGTCACCAGCATGCATGTGCAATGCCACAAACACGCGACTGCGAAGAACCTTTTTGTGAATGGCTTCGCACTCTTTCAAAATAGGGTCGAACGAAATGCCACTGAAGATATTTCTTAGCTCGGCTCTGACCTGAAGCTTCCATGAGGCACGCAAACTTCTGTCTTGCAAAGCAGAGAAGTATTGATCCATGTTCTGAGACCAACCCAACCACTCTTGTCTAACTGAAGCAATTAATTCCAAGGCTTGTGACACACGGCCTTCAAGCAAATCAGCCTCAGGCACATCGCCATCTTCTGACTTACCCAATGGCAAATTGCCTTGCTGAAGGAAACTCTCAAGCTCATTCAAAAGCTGAAGTTTGTTCTTCAAAGAAAGTTCAATGTTGATGCGCTCGATACCATCGGTGTACTCACCCATGCGATCCAACGGAATCACAACGTCTTCATTCACTTTGAATGCGTTGGTGTGTCGTGCAATCGCTGCAGTTCTTGAACGGTCTAACCAGAACTTCTTGCGCGCCTCAGCGCTGACTGCAACGAAACCTTCACCAACTCTTGTGTTGGCCATGCGAATCACTTCGCTGGCAGCCATCGCAACAGCATTCTCATCATCGCCAACGATGTCACCAATCAAAACCATTTTTGGCAACACATTGCGTTTTGACTTGGTAGCGTAGCCAACCGCTTTTAGATAGCGTTCATCCAAGTGCTCAAGACCGGCCAAAATAGCGCCGCCTTGTTTGGTTTGTTGATCTAAATAGGCTTTGATTTCAACAATGCTTGGAATTGCATCGCGTGCTTGACCAAAAAACTCTAAACAGACCGTGCGTATTTGCTTCGGCATGCGATGCAAGACCCATCTTGCGCTGGTGATCAAGCCATCACAACCTTCTTTTTGAATACCTGGCAAGCCTGATAAAAATTTATCAGTCACATCTTTACCCAGGCCTTCTTTACGGAAGGTCTTGCCTTCAATCTTTAACTCTTCAGTCTTGATGACTTTTTGACCAGGGGCATAAGAACCATCTGACCAAACCAATTTGAAAGTAGCAAAGGCAACATCATGAATTTTGCTCATGTTGTGACCAATGCGCTCAACGTCTAACCAATTGCCGTCAGGATCAACCATTCTCCATGACGCTAAGTTATCAAGTGCAGTTCCCCACAAAACAGCTTTTTTACCGCCAGCATTCATGGCGATATTTCCACCAATACAACTGGCTTCAGCAGAAGTAGGGTCTACAGCAAAAACATTGCCTGATTTATCTGCCGCATCAGAAACTCGTTTGGTGACAACTCCGGCACCAGAATAAATGGTGGCAACCTCTTCACTCAAGCCAGGCAAACGCATCATCTCTACAGGGCCTAAAGTTTCTAGCTTTTCTGTATTGATAACAGCCGACATTGGTGACAGAGGAATGGCTCCACCCGTGTAGCCAGTACCACCTCCACGAGGGATGATGGTCAAGCCAAGTTCGATGCAACCTTTGACCAGATTAGGAATTTCTTCCTCAGTATCAGGCGTTAAAACAACGAATGGATATTCAACACGCCAGTCAGTTGCATCTGTCACATGAGAAACACGTGCCAAACCATCATAGGCAATATTGTCTGCAGCCGTGAACTTACCCAAAACCTTGCGAACACGTTTCCGCAAAAGCGCAACACGATCAAATTCTGTATTGAATTGCTCTACGGCGAGCTTTGCACTGTCAACCAATTTGCCAACTTTGTCGGCCAAATCAGTGGTCATTCGCTTTTGCACTTCTGTCACACGATGATGCAATGCTTCGATCAGTTGCTTGCGACGACCAGGATTGTCTAAAAGATCATCTTGAAGATAAGGATTGCGCTGAACAACCCAAATGTCCCCCAAGACTTCATAAAGCATTCTCGCTGAACGCCCAGTTTTTCTTCCAGACCTTAATTCATCAATAATTTGCCAAGCTTCCTCACCCAATAAACGGATAACGATCTCTCTGTCTGAGAAAGATGTGTAGTTATAAGGTATCTCACGCAAACGAGGGGCATTTTGAGGATGCTCTGTCATGCTGTGGAGTGGCAAAGGTGCGTTCATATCATCACTTTTAACTAAAAAACCATTTTAAAGGACTATCGAAATCTTCGCCTTATTCTTACTTAAGCCCCCTTTTAAGCCCTTTTGTGACCTTAAACAAAGCAAGGTCATCAAAGAACTCCAAGCCAACGACCAATGGCCGTCCAAAAACCCTCAGGAATTAACAATAAGACGTAAGTCATGGTGACATAACGTAAAAACTTGCCGATGGCCATGTAAACCATGCAGGAAAGCCATGGCAACCTCAACCAACCGGCGACCGCGCACAAAGGATCGCCAACGATGGGTAGCCAAGACAGCAACAATGCCGGGGGGCCTAATTTTTCAAACCAGCCTAATAATTTGTGGTCTCTAGGGCCTAAAAGCTTCTCATGGGCCTTATTAGCTCCATACCCTATCAACCAATTAAGCATGCCGCCCAATGTATTACCAATCGTGGCAACAAAAACAGCAGGCCAAAACATTTCTGGGTTTAACTTGATATAACCAAACAGGACCGGCTCTGAACCCAATGGCAAAAGGGTGGCCGATACAAAAGAAATTGAAAAAACAGCCGGCAAGCCTACCGCTGGTAGAGAGAGCCTGTAAATTGGTATCCATGTTTGAGCATTTTAGGCTTTTGCCGTGATACGCTCACAGGATGCCTAAAGATTATTTACGAAAAATATTGACCGCCAAGGTCTATGACGTTGCCCGAGAAACTGAGCTTGAACTAGCTTCACACCTTTCCGCACGCATTAAAAACAAAGTTTTACTTAAAAGAGAAGATAACCAACCGGTTTTCTCGTTTAAGTTAAGAGGTGCCTACAACAAAATGGCTCATTTGAGCCCTGCAGACCTCAAGCGCGGGGTCATAGCAGCCTCAGCAGGGAATCATGCCCAAGGCGTGGCCTTGGCTGCCGCAAAGTTAGACTGCAAAGCCATCATCGTGATGCCCACCACCACACCACAAGTGAAAATTGATGCGGTCAATTCTCGTGGCGGCAGTTCAGTCAAGATTGTTTTGCATGGCGATTCATACAGCGATGCCTATCAACACGCTCTGTCCCTAGAAAAGAAACACCAGCTCACGTTTGTTCACCCCTTTGATGACCCAGACGTCATCGCAGGTCAGGGAACCATCGCCATGGAGATCTTGCAACAACACCAAGAACCAATCGACGCCATTTTCTTGGCCATTGGTGGCGGCGGATTGATTGCAGGTGTTGGCGCTTACATCAAAGCTATTCGCCCAGAAATCAAGGTCATCGGCGTTCAAACCGTTGACTCTGATGCTATGAAAAAATCATTAGAGGCTGGTCGCAGAGTAGAGTTAAAAGAAGTGGGTCTTTTTTCAGACGGCACAGCTGTCAAATTGGTTGGTAAAGAAACTTTTAGACTTTGTCAGCAAGTGGTTGATGAAATCATCACTGTTGATACAGATGCTATTTGTGCTGCGATCAATGACGTTTTCACGGACACGCGCAGCATCCTAGAACCTGCCGGAGCGCTTGCTCTAGCGGGCTTAAAAGCATATGTTGAGCGCGAGAAATGCAAGAACCAAACCTTGGTGGCGGTTGCCTGTGGAGCCAATATCAACTTCAGCCGACTCAGATTTGTTGCAGAAAGAGCCGAAGTTGGCGAATCCAAAGAAGCAGTGTTTGCAGTCACCATTCCAGAACAAAGAGGTTCTTTCAAACGTTTCTGCGAACTTCTTGGTGAGCGCAACGTCACAGAATTCAACTATCGCATTGCCGATGCGGACCAAGCTCACATTTTTGTGGGCATCGCGACTCAAAAAGCTTCTGATAGTGCCGTTATTGCAAAATCATTCACCAAGTCAGGTTTCAACACCATTGATTTGACTCAAGATGAATTGGCCAAGTCACACCTTCGCCACATGGTTGGTGGACGTTCACAGCTGGCAAAAAATGAATTGCTTTATCGCTTTGAGTTTCCAGAAAAGCCTGGTGCTTTGATGAAGTTTTTAACCAGCATGGCGCCCAACTGGAATATCAGTCTCTTCCATTACCGAAATCATGGCGCAGATTACGGGCGCATTTTGATTGGTATGCAAGTGCCAGCAAGTGATAAAAAAGAATTGAAGAAATTCTTGGCTGGTCTTGGTTACCCACACTGGGACGAAAGCGATAACCCCGCTTACAAACTTTTCTTGGCATAAGTATGGCGTTTTCACTCGAAGGCAAATTAGTTGTCGCAATTTCCTCCCGGGCTTTATTTGATTTTGAAGAAGAGAATCAAATTTTTGAAGCCAGCGATGACAGCGCCTACATGCAACTTCAATTAAACAGAATTGATTTACCAGCCAAGCCTGGAGTTGCATACCCCTTGGTCAAGAAGTTACTGACCTTTAACGAGGGTGACCAGCAAAATGTTGAGGTGGTGATTCTTTCCAGAAATGATCCTGTGAGTGGCTTAAGGGTTTTTCGCTCAGCCAAAAATGCTGGCCTAGCGATTGAGCGCGGGGTTTTTACCCGAGGTCGCGCACCTTATCACTACTTAAAATCTTTACAGGCCAATCTTTTCTTATCCGCCAACGCTGATGATGTGCGAGCTACCCTGGATGCCGGATTTCCTGCAGCCATGGTGTTTCCTCAAAGTAAACAATTGGCTGAATCTAATCCGGATGAAATACGCATCGCTTTTGACGGAGATGCTGTTTTATTTTCAGATGAAGCTGAACGAGTTTTTCAAGCCAAAGGGCTCGATGCATTCGTGGCTCATGAGAGCCATAAAGTTGAAACACCTTTACCCCCAGGCCCGTTCAAACCTTTATTGGAAGCACTTCATCGCCTTCAGGTTTCTGCCAAAAAGTCTGGCCAATCAATGAAGATCAGAACTGCTTTGGTCACCGCACGATCAGCACCTGCGCACGAAAGAGCGATTAGAACTTTGATGGCATGGGGCGTCACGGTGGATGAAGCCATGTTTCTTGGTGGCTTAGCTAAAAAAGATTTTTTAAAAGAGTTTCAGCCTGACTTTTTCTTTGATGATCAACTGGGGCATTGCGAACTAGCCTCAGACGTTGCACCAACAGGTCAGGTTCTTTCTGGCATCGCCAATCAAATCAAATAATCAAATGAGCACCTTAGATCAAGCGCCGCTGGGCAAAAACTCTGACAACCCAAATCAATACAGCCCTGAGCTCTTGTTTCCAATCGCACGCATTGAAAACAGACTAAAGATTGGAATCAAAAATACTGAGCCGCCATTTTTTGGCATTGATATTTGGAATGCCTATGAGCTGAGTTGGTTAAATGCCAAAGGAAAGCCTCAGCTGGCCATTGCCACCTTCTTGGTGCCCGCTAACTCACCAAATATCATTGAATCTAAATCATGGAAGCTGTATCTCAACAGCTTGAACAATCATTGTTTTCAATCAACCGAAGAGTTAATTCAAACACTCAAAAGTGATTTATCCAAAGCTGCTGGCGCAAGTGTTTCTGTGCAATTAGATTTGCCAGAACAGCAATGCAAAAAAGGTATGAAAGAAATGGCGGGAAAGCTGTTAGATCGACTTGATTTGGAGATTGATCCCAAGCAATTACCCGATGCCGCCTTGCTTCAATCAGACCCAAGCCTGGGAATCGTTGAAGAATCTTTGGTCAGCCATTTACTGCGCTCAAATTGCCCAGTGACTGCTCAACCAGATTGGGCAAGTATTCAAATCAACTATGTTGGCCCAACCATTGATGAAGAAGGTTTACTGCGCTACTTGATATCTTTTAGAGAGCATCATGAGTTTCATGAGCACTGCGTTGAAAAAATCTTCATGGACATCAAAGAAAAATGCCGCCCTAGCAAGCTATCGGTTTACGCCCGATATACACGCAGAGGCGGCATTGATATCAATCCATTCAGAGCTGATTACAACGCTGAGTGGCCGGACAACGTCCGTCACTCACGTCAATAATTAAAACGGAATATCGTCGTCGATATCGCTGATGCTTGGACTGCTCATCGGAGCAGATGATCTTGGTGCTGATGAAGCAGATGAACCTTGGCTTGGCATACCGCCATCAGAAGATCCAGGCGCTTTACCACCCAACATTTGCATCGTTTCAGCAACGATTTCTGTAGAGTACTTTTCCTGACCACTTTGATCAGTCCATTTGCGCGTTCTTAAACGGCCTTCTACATAAACCTGTGAACCTTTTTTGAGGTATTTTTCTGCCACCTCAGCAACCTTGCCAAAAAATGCAACGCGATGCCATTCAGTATTCTCACGCATCTCGCCAGACTGTTTGTCGCGATAACGATCAGTGGTAGCAATTGAAATATTTGTCACTGCATCACCACTTGGTAGGCGACGAGTTTCTGGATCACGGCCAACATTACCCACAATGATTACTTTATTAACTGATGCCATTTTTGTCTCCCGAAGAAAAGTTTGTTGTACCGAAATTGATCGAATTAAGTTTGTGAGCTAGCTTTTACAGGCAACTCTCTCATCGATAAAGCGATTATAAGCCAGGCAAAAATCAGTGCTGCACAAGCATAAAAAACACTCGACTCACCGCCCCATTGCAATAACCATCCCCCGCCCAAGCCACCAATGAATAAGCCAATTGACTGAGTGGTGTTGTAAATGCCCAAGGCGGTGCCTTTGGCTTGACTAGCCCAGCGAGAAACCAAGGATGGTTGCATGGCTTCCAAAATATTGAAGCCAATGAAATAAATCAATACTGCGGTTGCCAGGGCTGGCAAGGTATCAAAACTGGCAATCATCAACTGAGCAATCATCATTGCAAGAATGCCGAAAATAAAGGCTGGCTTCATGCGCTTTCTTCTCTCGCTCATCATGATGATCGGTGCCATACAAGCAAAAGAAATCAATACCGCTGGCAAATACAGATGCCAATGCGAGACCAAAGGCAAGTCAGCTTTCACCAATAATCTTGGCAAGGTCAAAAACAATCCGATTTGGGCCGCATGCAAAGCAAACACCCCAAAGTTCAATCTCAATAAATCGGCATTAAAGAAAACATCGGAAAACTTGGCGGTGAATGGGGTATTCGACTTCTCTTGTTGTGGCACCACAAATAAGGCCAACAAGATAGCCCCAATCCCCAAAACAGCCATCAGATAGAACATGCCATCCAAACCAATGGATTCATGAAGAGGCGAAGCTAAAACCAAAGATATGGCAAAGGTCAGGGCGATACTGCCACCAACCATGGCCATGGCTCTTGTGCGTGTTTCTTCCTTGGTTAAATCCGCTAACCATGCGGTCACGGCTGCTGAAACAGCACCGGCACCCTGAATTGCTCGCCCGACGATGATCCACATCAAATCATCATGGCTTCCGGCTATAACGGCTCCTAAAACAAACAATAAAAGTCCGGCAACAACGACTGGTCTGCGACCGTACTTATCAGAAAGCATTCCCAACGGTATGTGCAGGCATGCCTGAACGAGGCCATAGACCCCCAAGGCCAAACCGACCAAAAGGGCTTGATCACCACCAGGTAAGCCTTTGGCGTGCATGCTAAAGACAGGCAAGATCAAAAAAAGGCCCAACATGCGTAGGGCAAAAATGCCGGCCAAAGCCAAAGATGCGCGAAGTTCTGTTTTTTCCATAAAGAAGAGCTATATTAACTGGTTACGCAGAGAAAAATCATGGATACGATAAAAATCAGAGGTGCTCGCACCCACAACCTTAAAAATATCAATCTCGATATACCCAGAAACCAGCTGGTTGTCTTAACTGGCCTCTCTGGATCGGGAAAAAGTTCTTTGGCCTTTGACACGCTTTACGCCGAAGGACAGCGACGTTATGTAGAGTCTTTATCTGCCTACGCACGTCAATTTTTACAGTTGATGGAAAAGCCAGACGTTGACTCTATCGAAGGTTTATCTCCTGCTATATCTATTGAGCAAAAAGCCACTAGTCACAATCCGCGTTCCACTGTTGGCACCGTCACTGAAATACACGATTATTTGCGTTTACTTTTTGCACGCGCCGGCACACCTCACTGCCCAGAACATCAGCTACCACTAGAAGCTCAAAGTGTTTCGCAAATGGTTGATGCAGTGATGTCAAAACCTGAAGATACAAAATTGATGATTTTGGCACCTGTTGTTAGCGAGAGAAAAGGTGAGCACCTCGATCTATTTGAAGACTTGCAAGCGCAAGGTTTTGTGCGTTTTAGAATTCGCTCAGGTGGCGGTACTGCTTTACACAACAAAGCGAAAATTTACGAAGTAGATGAGTTACCAAAGTTAGTTAAAAACGAAAAGCACACGATTGATGTGGTCGTTGACCGAATCAAAATCAAAGCAGATATTCAGCAGCGCCTGGCAGAGTCTTTTGAAACAGCCCTGCGCTTAGCTGATGGCCGAGCCATTGCACTTGAAATGGACACAGAAAAAGAGCAACTTTTTTCAAGCAAGTTTGCTTGCCCTATTTGCTCATACTCCTTGCAAGAATTAGAGCCCAGATTATTTTCATTCAATAACCCCATGGGCGCTTGCCCTAGTTGCGATGGTTTGGGTCACATCAGCTTTTTTGACCCTAAGCGCGTCGTGGCTCATCCTGAGCTATCGCTTGCTTCAGGGGCTATCAAAGGATGGGATCGCCGCAATCAGTTTTACTTCAGATTACTTCAGAACCTTGCAAAGCATGCCAAGTTTGACTTAGAGGCACCGTTTGAAGAATTACCAAAGAAAGCTCAAGAACTACTTCTCTTTGGATCTAACAATCAAGATATTCCATTTGAGTATTTGAACGAAAAAGGCAAGGTCGTTATTCGAGAACATGCCTTCGAAGGCATCGTGGCCAACTTTGAGCGACGCTACAGAGAAACTGACTCGCCAACTGTGAGAGAAGAACTTGCGAAATATCAAAACAACAAACCATGCCCAAGTTGTGAAGGTACGCGCCTAAGAACTGAAGCAAGAAACGTCAAAGTAGGTGATGGCAAACAAGCGCGAGCTATTTATGAAGTCAGTAACTTACCATTGGGTCAAGCACGCGATTACTTTCTTGCTCTTGAATTAAAAGGCGCCAAAAAAGAAATCGCAGGAAAAATCATTTCTGAAATCGGTGCGCGCTTAAGCTTCCTCAATGATGTTGGCTTGAATTATTTGTCTTTGGATAGAAGCGCTGACACCCTTTCAGGCGGGGAAGCGCAACGTATTCGCTTGGCCTCACAGATTGGCTCAGGTCTGACTGGTGTGATGTATGTCTTGGATGAACCATCGATTGGTCTACATCAACGTGACAACGATCGACTCATTGGCACACTCAAACACCTTCGAGATTTAGGTAATTCAGTATTGGTTGTAGAGCACGATGAAGACATGATCAGAGCCTCTGACCATGTAATTGATATTGGTCCTGGTGCTGGAGAGCATGGCGGAAAAATCATCGCAGAAGGCACTCCCAAAGAAATTGAAGCCAACCCCGATTCATTAACGGGCGCTTACCTTTCAGGCAAAGAAGCCATTCAGGTTCCTAAAAATAGAACCCCTGTGGGAGAGCATTCTTTAAAAATATTAGGCGCCACAGGAAACAACCTTAAAAATGTGGATGTTGAAATCCCCTTGGGATTATTGACCTGCGTGACAGGTGTGTCCGGATCAGGTAAATCAACCTTGATCAACGATACGCTTCACCATGCGGTTGCTCAACATCTTTATGGATCTAATGCAGAGCCAGCAAAACACAAAGAAATCATCGGTCTAGAACACTTTGACAAAGTCATCAACGTTGATCAATCTCCAATTGGCAGAACACCAAGATCAAACCCGGCAACCTACACTGGTCTCTTCACACCGATCAGAGAATTATTCGCCGGAGTTCCAGCCGCTCGTGAGCGTGGTTACGAAGCTGGCAGATTCTCTTTTAACGTCAAAGGTGGTCGCTGCGAAACATGTGAAGGTGATGGCGTCTTAAAAGTTGAAATGCACTTCTTGCCAGATGTTTATGTTCCTTGCGATGTGTGTCACAGCAAACGTTACAACCGCGAAACTTTGGATATTCGCTACAAAGGTAAAAATATTCACGAAGTTTTATCCATGACCATTGAGCAAGCTCATGAATTTTTTGAAGCAGTGCCAACGGTCAAGCGAAAACTTAAAACCTTGCTTGATGTTGGTTTGGGCTACGTCAAACTAGGACAAAGTGCTACCACCCTATCGGGAGGTGAAGCGCAACGCGTGAAGCTTTCTTTGGAGCTATCCAAGCGAGACACCGGTAGAACTTTGTATATTTTGGATGAGCCCACCACTGGCCTTCATTTCCACGATATTCAGCTTTTACTCAAAGTTATTCACACCCTCAAAAAGCATGGCAACACCATTGTTATCATTGAACATAATCTGGACGTAATCAAGACAGCTGACTGGATCATTGATTTAGGCCCAGAGGGTGGTGGCGGTGGCGGTGAAATTATCGCGGTTGGCACCCCAGAAAAAGTTGCTAAAGTAGCAAAAAGCTACACTGGCAAATACCTGGCCCCCTTATTGAAATAAGCCTAAAGACATATACTCTAGCTATGACTCATCAAACTCCCGCACAAAACCAGCGAGCCATTGATTTGGCTAGAGAAACTTTGGCCATTGAAGCTGAGGCTATTTTGACTCTGCAAAAAAATCTCACGCAGAAAAATGCTGAGAAATTTGCTTATGCCATTGAATTGCTCTTGGCTTGCAAGGGTCGCATTGTGGTTTCTGGAATCGGTAAATCTGGCCACATTGGCAGAAAAATTGCGGCGACTTTTGCATCGACTGGCTCACCTGCCTTTTTTGTTCATCCAGCTGAAGCAAGTCACGGTGATTTAGGCATGGTCACTCAACATGATGTCTTTGTGGCGTTTTCAAATTCTGGTGAAACAAGTGAACTGACTGCGATCGTGCCCATCATCAAAAGAACTGGCGCCAAACTGATTGCACTCACCGGTAACCCAGAATCATCTTTGGCATCACTGGCAGACTCGCACATCAATGTGTCTGTAGAAAAAGAAGCTTGTCCACTCAATTTAGCGCCAACTGCAAGCACCACAGCCGCTTTAGCGATGGGCGATGCTTTAGCGGTTGCATTGCTCGATGCCAGGGGCTTTAAACCTGAAGATTTTGCGCGCTCACACCCTGGTGGCAATTTAGGTAGAAAGTTACTCACCCACGTGCGCGATGTCATGAGAGGTGGCGCAGAAGCTCCCCGCATCAATATCAAGGCAAGCATCACAGATGCTTTGTTAGAAATCACTTCCAAGCGCATGGGTATGACTGTGGTGGTGGATGATTCGCAAAAAGTCATTGGCATTTTCACAGACGGTGATTTGCGTCGCTTGATCGAAAAGAATATTCAGTTTCAAGGCACATCTTTAAAAGATGCTATGACCCCAAATCCAAGAACTATCTCCCCCGATCTTTTAGCCGCTGAAGCGGTTGAAATGATGGAGCGTCATCGCATCAATCAGCTCGTGGTTGTAGATGCTAATGGAGTTCTCATGGGAGCCCTCAACCTTCATGATCTTTTTGCAGCACAGGTTATTTAATATGTCCAATGCATTCAGCCCGATGGTCACCAATCCATACACAGAGCACCCGCAAGCACTTGATCGTGCTGCCAAGGTCAAACTTCTGGTTTTAGATGTTGATGGCGTTTTAACTGATGGCAGTTTATTGGTCGGTCAAGATGGTAAAGAAGCTCTCAAGATTTTTGATAGTCTGGACGGACACGGCATCAAGCTACTTCAGTCAACCGGCGTGGTGGTTGCAATCATCACGGGACGTAATTCTTTGATGGTTGAAGGTCGCGCAAAAGAATTGGGCATCAAATATGTACAAATGGGTGTCTCTGAAAAATTCAAAGCTCTGCAAATATTATTGGAGCAAACCAAGCTAACACTTTCAGATTGCGCAGCAATGGGTGACGATTGGCCAGATTTATCAGTACTGCCAAAAGTTCATTTTGCAGCGTGCCCTGCTCAAGCTCATGAAGAAGTGAAAAAACGTGTGCACTTTATTACCAAGCGCTCGGGTGGTGCCGGCGCAGTTCGTGAAGTTTGTGACTTGATCTTAGTGGCTCAAGATAACTATCAGCGCTTACTTCAAGAGTCTTTATAACCATGGGAATCATGGCTCAGGTTTTAAAGTTCTTGCCAATGCTATTGATGGCATTCTTGACTCTGGGCACTTATTGGATGGTTCAAATGAACGAACCAAACTTGGATACAGCAAAACAAAAACGTCACGTTCCCGACTACATCATGGACGGCATTGTTGTCACCACCTTGGGCCCTCAAGGTAATACAAAATTTCGTGTGGTTGGTCAAAAGCTGACTCATTATGAAGATGATGCTAGCTCAGAAATAGATTGGCCTATTGCCAGAAGGTTTCATGAAACAAAGCCTGCCATCACTGTTAAGTCCGATAAGGGCTTCTTGGATGGCGACATGACAGTATTGGACTTGGTCGGCAATGCAAGTCTTACTCGCCCCGCTCAAGCAGCCACAGCAACGCAAGCAGGCAGCGCAAGATTACTCATGAGCTCAAGCAAATTCACAGTTCTCATGAATGATGACATTGTTAAAACAAATCGCCCTGTTAATTTAGAGCAAGGTCAATCGATCATGACTTCTCAAGAAGGCGCTATTTTTGATAATGTTCATCAAAAACTAACCATGATTGGCCAGGTCAAAGGACGCATTGAATCAGAGTCCAAAGGCAATGCACCGTGAGATTTCGCTTAGCCACTTATTCCTTTTGCTTGAGCATCGGCATCGCACTTGGGCTTCTCGCCATCCCAGCACACGCCGAAAAAGCTGACAAAGACAAGCCCATTGCCCTAAGCTCTGATAAAGCTCAATTTGATGACGTCAAACAAATCTACTATCTTGAGCGAAATGTTCTTTTAATCAAAGGCTCACTGATCATCAAAGGTGAAAAGGCTGAGGTGAAGATTGATCCTGAGGGCTATCAATTTGTCACCATTTTTGCCAAACCAGGAGAACTCGCCAGTCTTCGACAAAAAAGAGATACTGGGTTTAACGATTTCATTGAAGGTTTTGCTGAGCTCATTGAATATGATGGAAAAACAGACATTGCCATCCTTCAAAAACAAGCCAGAATGAATCAAATATCTGGCACAAGGGTCACCGATCAATTGAATGGTGACAAAATTCATTATGATGGAAACACTGAAAAATATAATGTTGTTTCTAAAGCATCTGTGAAATCAACCTTATCACCGAGAAGAAAAGAATTAACAGGACCTTCAAAATAATGAGTACTCACCAATCCACCCTGACTGCTGTTGGCCTTCAAAAAAAATATGGTTCAAGAACTGTTGTCACTGAAGTAGGCGTTGAAGTAAAAAGTGGTGAAGTCGTGGGTTTATTAGGTCCTAATGGTGCTGGTAAAACAACTTCTTTCTACATGATTGTTGGTTTAGTTCCTCTCGATGGCGGTGAAATCAGTCTTAACGGACAAGACATCACTCATTTACCAATCCATGAGCGAGCCAAGCTTGGTCTATCTTACTTACCTCAAGAAGCCTCTGTATTTAGAAAGCTGACTGTTGAAGAAAATATTCAAGCTGTTCTAGAGCTTCAAGAAGAAAACGACAAGCCACTTTCCAAAAAAGAAATTCAAAGCAGATTAGATTCCCTGTTACAAGAATTACAGATTTCACATTTGCGCAGTAATCCGGCGATGTCATTGTCAGGCGGCGAACGCCGCAGAGTTGAAATCGCAAGAGCCCTGGCATCACAGCCAAAATTCATTCTGTTAGATGAACCGTTTGCTGGTGTGGATCCGATCGCGGTTGGTGAAATTCAAAGAATTGTGCGATTTTTAAAAGATCGTCAAATTGGCGTATTGATCACCGACCACAATGTTCGAGAAACTTTGGGTATTTGTGATCACGCCTACATCATCAGTGAAGGCAAAGTGTTGGCCGCAGGCAAACCATCTGAGATCATTGATAACGAAGCCGTTAGAAAAGTCTATCTTGGCGAAAACTTCCGCATGTAATTTTTTAAGCAAAAAACGTACCAATACAGTAATGACGGTCTAAAATGACCGTAACATGAAAGCATCTCTTCAGCTCAGATTCTCACAAAATCTAGCCTTAACACCTCAACTGCAACAATCAATCAAGCTCTTGCAGCTTTCAGCCATGGAGCTTGAGCAAGAATTGATTCAGGCGGCTGAGCAAAATCCACTCATTAACTACGAATCTGAAACCAGCCTTTCAGACAAAGAACCCTTTGAGAATTTTTCACATCGAAGCCTTGGAGGATCAAGGGGCAATCAATTCAGCGATGAAGATGATGATCGCTTATCAAGAATTAGCTTGCCAGAATCCCTACTCGATTCATTGATTGCTCAAATCAAGCTTCTGCGCATCAGCTCTGAAGAAAAAGCTTTGGTGGGTTTTGTTGCCGGAAATCTCAACGAGCACGGCTACCTCGATGTCAATTTAGAAGAATTGGCAGAAGACCTTCGACCGCACATGGATCCTGAGGATGGCAGTGCCCTTGAGCAAGTAAAGAGGGCTTTGGTCAGATTGCAACAACTTGAACCAGCGGGTGTTGGCGCCAGGGACTTAGCAGAATGCCTTCGCTTACAACTAGAAAATTTTCCCGCCACCAATCAATTAACCATGGCCTGGAAAATTGCTCACAAGATTTGTAGTGACTATCTTGATATTTTGGCCAACAAAGATTGGGCCAGAATTAAAAAGCTTTTAAAAGTCGATGATGAAGACCTTCAAGACAGCATTCAATTAATCAAAACCTTAAAACACAACCCTGCATCAGAATTTGATACCCATGTTGATTCAACGCTGATTCCTGATGTCATTGTGAAAAATAATAAGGGGCAGTGGACGGTCGTCCTAAACCCTGTCGCAGCCCCCAAAATAAGTCTTCATGAGGAATATGCCAAAGTTATCAAAGATAACCGTAATAAAGAAGGGATGGATGGCTTGCAGCAAAAACTGCAAGAAGCTAGATGGCTGGTTAAAAATGTGCTACAAAGAAGTGACACCATCTTAAAAGTTGCAAAAGCAATCGTGGATAGACAGCAAAACTTCTTCAATCATGGGCCGATCGCTATGCGACCATTGGTTTTGAGGGAAATCGCAGACACGATTGGCATGCATGAATCCACAGTTTCTCGCGTCACCACGCAAAAATACATGGCCACCCCTGCTGGCTGTTTTGAATTCAAGTACTTTTTTGGCAGCCAAATCTCTACTGATACCGGCGGCTCGGTATCTTCAACAGCCATCAGAACTTTGATCAAACAAGCTGTGGCCGAAGAAAACAAAGAAAAACCCCTCTCAGACACTCAAATCCTCGATCTGCTGACTTCAAAAGGATTCGTAGTGGCTAGACGAACAGTTGCTAAATACAGGGAATCTCTGCGCATCCCTGCCGTTCATTTGCGTAGAAAACAATAGGGAGCAATAGATGAATATAAAAATCTTGGGTCATCACGTCGAAATCACCCCTGCGATGCGCTCGCATTTGGAAGACAAACTAAAAAAAATCAGCGGCCATTTCGACCAAGTACAGAACATGACGGTCACTTTGTCTATTAATAATGAAAAAGAGAAGGATCTACGAAATCACGCTGAAATCACGCTCCACCTGAAAGGTAAAGACCTCTTTGCCGAGGCCCACAATGGCGATATGTATCACGCGATGGACTTGGTCGTAGACAAACTCGACAGACAAGTACTCAAACACAAAGAAAAAGTTCAAGATCATCATCATCAAACCTTGAAAAACACTTGATTAAATAGGCCAAGGCAATCTTATAATGCATTGCACACATGAACGCCTTGGCCCAACTCATCACCCCCAACAATATCTCCTTAGATATTGAGGTTTCTTCTCGTGAAGAGTTATTTATTTTCATAGCGCAACTCTTTGAAAAAAATCACGGCATTGCAGCAGATTCAGTAAAGACTTGCTTAGAAGAGCGCGAAGCTCTCGGATCCACTGCTTTAGGGAACGGCATCGCCATTCCTCACGGCAGAGTGAAGCTTCTTGAACAAGCTCATATCGGTTTTGTGCGATTGAAAGAAGGTATCCACTTTCATGCCACCGATAAGCAACCCGTGAAAGCATTGGTCATCATGCTCGTTCCTGAAGCTGCCACTCAAGCTCACTTGGATATCCTTGCAAAAATAGCTCAAACAATCTCAGACAATAAGAATAAAAACATTCTCCTCACAGAGCCCAGTGCTGATAATATTTATCAATTACTGACCGCCTGGAATTAATCAAATGACCCAGCCACTCAATTTAGCCAGTGTCACCGCACAATCGCTCTTTGATGACAATATTTCTGAGTTGAAGTTAAGCTGGATTGCAGGCCTTGAAGGAGCAGATAACAGCTTCAGCTCTGAAGCAGTCAAACTTGCTTCGTCATCATCAGACCTTGTTGGTCACTTGAATTTAATTCACCCAGACCGGATGCAGGTATTTGGTGTTCCAGAAATCAACTATTACGAGAAATTAGATCCTGAGAATCGCAAACGCGAACTTGCAGGATTGATGTCTCTAAAACCGCCATGCTTGATCGTAGCGGCAGAAGTCATTGACCGCTTGCGTTTGTACCTGACCAAAGTAGGCGCACCACGCGTCACGATGCACGGCGTTTTCATGGACATCTTGGGCATGGGTGTTTTAATCACGGGTGACTCAGGCTTGGGTAAAAGTGAATTAGGCTTAGAACTTATTTCTAGAGGTCACGGCTTGGTGGCTGATGATGCTGTTGACTTTGCCCGACTGGGGCCCGATTACATCGAAGGTCGATGCCCACCAATTCTAAGAGACCTCTTAGAAGTGCGCGGTCTTGGTCTTTTAGACATTCGCACCATTTTCGGCGAAACAGCTGTTCGAAGAAGAATGAAGTTAAGACTCATCGTTCAATTGGTTCGAAGAAATGATGGCGAGTTTGAAAGATTACCAATTGATGGTCAATCCATCGATGTTCTTGGCTTCCCTATTCGCAGCGTAAAAATTCAAGTGGCGGCTGGTCGAAACTTAGCGGTGTTGGTTGAGGCTGCTGTGCGCAATACCATTTTGCAGTTGCGTGGCATCGACACACTAAAAGAATTCATGGAACGCCAACGTCAACTAATGGCCTCAGAAGATGCCAACAAAAATCAAAGTCGTCTGATTTAATATGCGCGTCTTCATCATCACCGGAATCTCTGGCTCAGGCAAATCAGTTGCCCTGAATGCCCTAGAAGACGCTGGATATGATTGCGTTGATAACTTACCGGTCGATTTCATTCATGATTTGGTTGAGTCCCTCAGCAAACAAGGTAGAGAAAAGTTAGCAGTTGCTGTTGATGCACGTCGCGGACAATCGATCAAAGAGCTTCCTGCCATCATTGAACAGTTAAAACAACATCATGATGTGCGTGTTCTGTTTTTAAATTCAAACACAGAAACCTTAGTACAGCGCTTCTCAGAAACACGCAGAAGACACCCCCTATCAAAACCTGATGACAACAGAACCCCTCAGGTTGCATTGATTGATGCCATTGAAAAAGAGCGCTTACTCCTGGCTGAGCTTGCAGAGACTGCGCACAACATTGATACCAGTCACATCAAAGCACACACACTCAGATCTTGGATACAAGATCTCTTAAAAGATGAACGCCCAGGCTTGACGATTTTGTTTGAGTCATTTGGATTCAAACATGGCGTACCAAGAGATGCGGATTTGGTGTTTGATGTTCGATGTTTGCCAAATCCTCACTACGATCCACAATTAAGGCCATTGACGGGCAACGACCCTGAAGTTGCGAACTTCTTAAGAGAACATCCTGAAGTTCAAGCGATGGGTGACGATATACGTCGATTTGTTGAAACCTGGTTACCAAAGTATCAAGCTGACCGAAGAAGTTATTTAACGATTGCCATCGGCTGCACAGGCGGACAACATCGCTCGGTTTATTTGGTGAATTGCTTATTTGATTATTTCAAAAAGAAATCTCAAGCGCTTGCTGAAGATGATCTTCACTTACTCATTCGCCATCGCGAACTAGATCTAAACTCTTTAAAAAAAGAGACATCGGCTTAGGCAAACCCAAGCCACCAACATCATCCAGTGCGAACCACTGTTGATTCTCTTTTAAACGAACACGCTTTTTTAAATGCACTTTGATAGGCTTGATGGTCATCTGGCGATGTGTCAGCACATGCTTGAAAGCAGGCATTGCCTGACAGGGCTCTGGGAGTTGTTCTTGGCTCTGCGGAAAACACCACAAGCCCGCCCAAATTCCTTTTTCAGGTCTTTTTTCTAACAAGACTTTGTTTTGATGAATCATCACCCACCAAGTCATATCAATTTTTTCAACCTTGACCTTTTTAACCTTCAAAGGAATTTGATTCACTCGTCCGGTTAAATGCGCAACACATGACTTCTTAAATGGACATGCGCCATTTTGAGGGTCGATGCATGCGGGCTGATATTGGGTGCAGTGAGTGGCTCCAAAGTCCATCAGGCCTTGCGTATAAGCAATCAGATCAGATTTTTTATGAGGCAATAAATTTTCCGCATGAGCCCATAATTGATTGGCATGCAAGGTCTTAGTCAAATCCTGGTCAAAACCCCAAATTCTGGCCAACACCCTTTTCACATTGCCATCCAAGATAGCAGCTCTTTTGCCATATGAAAATACCGCAACAGCTGCTGCTGTTGATCGGCCAATGCCCGGCAAAGACTCCAATATTTTAGGGTCGCTCGGAAAGACCCCATCATGATTTGTCATCACAGATTGCGCACACCGATGCAAATTTCTGGCACGTGTGTAATAACCCATGCCACTCCATTGCGCCAAAACCTCATCGACTGTTGCAGACCCCAAGCGCTCGACACTTGGAAATATTTTCAAGAACTCGTCGTAACGATTCAGAACAGTTGAAACCTGTGTTTGCTGCAACATGATTTCTGATAGCCAAACACGATAAGCAGTTCTATTTTTTTGCCACGGCAAATCATGGCGACCCGATTTTTTTTGCCAATCAATCAGATCTTGTGTGAAGTTTTTAACTTCTGTGAATTTCATTACTTTTTCTGACATTTGGAACAAAAGTATGTGGATCGCTGCCCCTGAACTATTTGCTTGATGGGGGCTTTGCACTTAACACACGGCAAACCAAAGCGATCATAAACTTTGGTTTGCAACATGAAGTGCCCAGGATTGCCGTCACTGTTCACAAAATCTTTCAAGCTACTGCCACCCGCCTTGATCGCACGACTCAAAGTATCTTTAATAGCCAATGCCAACATCGACGCTCTGGCCTTGGATAATTTTCCTGCTGGCATCTCTGGATGAATACCTGCCAAAAAAAGACTTTCTGAACAATAGATATTACCTACGCCAACCACTGCCTGGCCAGCCAGTAGCCACTGCTTGATAGAAATTTGTCGACCCCTGGCATGTTCGAACAGATGCGGCCCCGCCTTCTCTTCTGAAAAATCATCGGAGAATGGTTCAACCCCTAATTTAGCAATCAGTGGGTGATGTTCGATTTCACCATCCTCATCTGCCGCCCACAAGACAGCGCCAAACTTTCTGGGGTCATGTAAACGTAATATTTTTTTGCCAAAGCCAATTTCAACGCGATCGTGTTTCTTTAACTCATCCTTTGGATTTGCCACCCTGAGCACACCAGTCATACCCAGATGAATCAGCAAATACCCATCTTCCATTCTGAATAACAAGTATTTGCCGCGTCGTTTAATTTGGCTGAGTTTTTTACCTAAAAGTAATTTTTGTAAATTGGCAGGCACAGGCCAACGCAAGCGGCCATCGTAAATGGCAACACTGGTCACAGTTTTACCGACAACATGAGGCTCCACCCCCTGCTTGGTAACTTCAACTTCTGGTAATTCAGGCATATGCCAATTGTAGGCGGTGAGATTAGAATGTGCTTATGACAATAAAACTTAAATTTTTGCTCAGCATTCTCTTTGCCACAACCAGCCTTCAGGCATGGTCGGCTCCGGCTAAAAGCCTTTCGGCAGAGCAAATGTTTCAAATCTTGGCATCAGAAATCAGCCTGCAACGCGGGGAAGCCGCAACGGCCTACCAAACCTACATGAGTATGGCCCGATCTCTTCGGGATGGTCCGCTGGCACAAAGAGCCATGGAAATAGCGATTGCCGGCAATTCTCCAGAATTGGCATTAGACGCCGCGAAACTTTGGGATGAAATCAACCCCAAAGAAGCCAAAGAAATACTGACAACTCTTTTAATGTTGAATCAACGATGGGCTGAAAGTGTTAAGCCAGCTCAATTGCAATTGA
>JBDLUD010000014.1:0-32771 GCA_039805465.1 Pseudomonadota bacterium | reverse complement strand
CGCATTTCAGATAAAACCGCATCGTAGTCAGATGGAGAAATCAGCACAGTCACATCTTGATGGTTTTTTGCTGCTGCACGCAACATCGCAGGACCGCCGATATCAATGTTTTCAATCGCATCTTCAAATGAACATGTTTGTTGCGCCACAGTTTTTTGGAATGGATAGAGATTGATGACCAACATGTCAATTGCTTCAATACCATGTTCTTTGATAGCTGCCATGTGCTCAGGGGTGTCTCGGCGAGCCAACAAACCGCCATGAACCATCGGGTGCAATGTTTTAACGCGACCATCAAGCATTTCTGGAAAACCAGTGATTTCTGAAACCTCAATAACAGGCAAGCCATTTTCGGCAAGTAGTTTGGCGGTGCCGCCGGTAGAAATTAATTTGACGCCACACTCGTGGAGTGATTTTGCAAACGGAACAATGCCAGATTTATCAGAGACAGAAAGAAGGGCTGTGCGAATCATAGTTATCTTTAAAGTGAGGGTGAAATAAATGAAATGGAATTTAAATGAATTAGAACTTATAAAAGTCCGTGTTCTTGTAACTTTTTTCTCAGGGTGTTTCTGTTAATGCCTAAATAGTTGGCCGCCAAAGATTGATTTTGTCCGGCGTGCTTCATGATCAGCTCAAGCACTGGTTTTTCCATCACGGTTAGAACCATTTGGTAAACGTTACTTGGGGCGGTATCACCCAAATCATCTAAATAACGCTTCAGGTGTTTTTCAATGGTCTGGCTGACCGGGTGTTGAACTGGGGGTTGCATATCAAGCAGCTTCTAAATAAATTAAGTGTTCAGATTCTTGTTTCAGTGAATCAAAAAAATGATTGACCGTTTTTAATTGTTCTTGGCAATCGTCTATTGTATTCATGTGCTGCTTGAATACATGAGATCCCTTGAGTCCTTTGCAATACCAAGCAATGTGTTTACGAGCAGTTCTAACCCCTGCATATTCACCATAAAAACTGTAGTGGTCCATCAAGTGATGGTTCATGATGTCTTGAATCTCTGAAATTTTCGGTGCAGGTAAGTGTTGACCAGTTTCTAGAAAGTGCAAGATCTCACGAAAAATCCAAGGGCGTCCTTGCGCAGCACGACCAATCATCAAAGCATCAGCCCCCGTTTGTTGAAGAACAAAGGCAGCTTTTTCTGGGGAGTTGATGTCGCCATTGGCAACCACCGGAATATTGATGGCAGCTTTGACCGCGGCGATTGTGTCGTATTCAGCTTCACCACGATATAAGTCAGCTTTTGTTCGGCCGTGGATGGTGAGCATTTCAATGCCGCTATTAACCGCTATTCTGGCGATATTGAGAGCGTTTTTATTGTCCCTGTCCCAACCAGTTCTGATTTTCAAAGTCACTGGTACCAATGGGTGATCTCTTT
Organism: Pseudomonadota bacterium; assembly: GCA_039805465.1. Classification (GTDB taxonomy): domain Bacteria; phylum Pseudomonadota; class Gammaproteobacteria; order Burkholderiales; family Burkholderiaceae; genus Polynucleobacter. The sequence goes on along the minus strand of JBDLUD010000014.1, from coordinate 31,378 downwards.
TAACCGAGGAGACAATCTTTTCTAAGATTCTGCCCACCAAGACTTCGTCTTTTAGAAGAGCTGATCCAGAGGCCACATTGCATACTTTCTTTGCAGGGCAACCCATGTTGATATCAATGATCTGCGCACCACGATCCACATTCAAGAGGGCTGCTTCTGCCATCATTTCTGGATCTGCACCAGCAATTTGGACTGAAATAGGCTCAACTTCACCATCGTGATTGGCCCTGCGAAGTGTTTTTGGGCTATTCCAAAGCATGGCATTGGAAGCAATCATCTCCGAAACCGCATATCCCGCACCCAAACGCTTGCAGAGCTGTCTAAAAGGGCGATCTGTCACTCCGGCCATGGGAGCAACAAATAAATGATTGGGAAGCGTGTAGGGGCCTAATTTCATCAGGACGCCACTCTAACATGTCAGACTGACTTTTGCCTAAAATTTAGGCAGATTGGTGGTTTACCGCTGACCAAACATCATTTGTCTTGTGATGCTTTGTTTGAGAGGGTTGAGTAATTGAAGGCTGGATAGTGCGATGCCTCTTCCCCAGATGACAGGTTTTAATTTTGAGGTGAAGACTCTGGCCAAAAAGTCGGTTGCGCCAATCGTGGCTTTTCGATCTTTTTTGCGAAGTTGTTGGTATTTTTCAAGTGCCAAAGAGATGTCATCTTCTTCGCACAGCACATCAGCCAGAGTGTGGGCATCTCTTAAGCCTAAATTAAGACCTTGGCCAGCAACCGGATGCATGGTTTGAGCTGCATTACCGATCCATACTTCGTTTTTATCAACAATTTTTTTTCTAGCATTCAAGCCTAATTGATAACTTCTTAATTCTGCGGCCTCAATGAATGTGCCCGCGCGAGATCCAAATGCCTCTTGTAATTCTTTGATGAAGGTGGCTTGATCAAGTTGCAAGCGTCGCTCGGTGGAGGCAGGGTTGCCGCACCATACCAAATTCAGATATTCAGCGCCTTGGTGGTTGGGCAGAAGAGCAAGCGGACCCTCGTCCGTGAATCGCTCCCAGGCCATGTTGTGATTTACTTGATTGGTTTTAACCCAGCCAACAATCGCACTTTGTTGGTAATCACGATAAATTTCTTGCCACTCTTGTTGTTTAAAAAGACCACCTTCAGCATGAACAATGATGTCGCCGAGTTGCTCATGATTCAACTGATCATTGGCCTGATTGAAGTGCCATTGAAAGTTCGGTGATTGAGGAGCTATTTTTTTCAAGGCTTGCCTTAGGGCAAGATGAATGTCTGCATAACGAACAATGTGCCCCAAAGCGTCTTGTTGCAACTCTTCTCTTCTCACAATGGCTTTACCAAAGTGACCTCTGTGTGAGATGTGAATCGTGTGAATGGTTGGAGATGGAGTTGGCCAAGCATTGATTGTTTTGAGCAGTAAATGACTGCCTTGTGAAACAGCAATGCCACGACTATCACCTTGCTTGATTAAGTCATCAGATTCAGGCAAGCGATCAAATAGATGTAAGTGCGCATCAGGCTGTTTGGTCAACACCCAATTCGCACATGCTAAACCTACTGGACCTGCACCGATGATGGCAATTTTTTTCATGAGTTTGCTTGTGATACCTGCTTCATGACGCCTGCTTCATTAAGTACTCAATCTCATCGGCTTTGACTGGCACACCACGACTCATCAGTTCGCATTCGCCGTTGGTGACCAGGGCATCATCTTCAATCCGAATACCAATGTCCCAATACTGTGGATCCACGTCGTCGGCTTTACGGATATAAAGACCAGGTTCAATGGTTAAAACCATGTTCGGTTTCAGTGAACGCCAAGCTTTTGGTTCTGTTGAGCTGCCAGGCTCTCTGTAGCTGCCAACATCATGGACATCCATGCCTAACCAGTGACTGGTTCTGTGCATGTAAAAGCGTTGATAGGCTTTTGTCTCTAGAGCGTTATCAAGTCCACCGATGGTTTTTTTATCAAGCAGATTTAAATCAAGCAAACCTTGAGTGAGAATCTTTAAGGCTGCATCATGGGGCGCTTGGAAATCAAAGCCCACCTTGGTGACTGCAATCGCGGCTTCTTGAGCTGCTAAGACGATGTCATAGATGGCTCGTTGTGGTCCAGAAAATTTACCGTTAACAGGAAACGTGCGCGTAATGTCTGAGGCATAACCATCTAATTCGCAACCGGCATCAATCAAACATAAATCACCATCTTTTAGTTCAGCATTACCAGCACGATGGTGAAGGACGCAGGCATTAGCGCCGCCTGCAACAATGCTGTTGTAGGCAACGCTTTGTGCGCCTGCATTTCTAAATGAATATAAAAGCGATGCTTCTAAGTGATATTCGCGAAGAGTCGGTTTAGATGCTTTCATGGCGCTGATATGACCATCCGCAGCAATCTTGCCAGCTGCGCGCATGATATTGATTTCATGTGAATCTTTAAAAAGACGCATTTCATGAATCATCGCTTCAACATCTTCAATTCTGTTCGGTGTGCTTGCACCTGAGCGTGACATGCCTCGGACTTTATGTAACCAACTTTTGAGTTGATTTTGTAGTGGACCTTCGCTACCAAGTCTTGCGTAAATCGCTGGTTGATCTGCCAAAAAATCAGGCATCAAGTTATCTAATTCATTTTGTGAGAATGCTTGATCAATGCCCAGTTGACTAGGGGCTGCTTCAGGACCTAAGCGCCACCCATCCCATATCTCACGTTCCAAATCTTTTGGGCGACAAAATAGAATGGATTTGCTTGATTTTTCATCAACCATCATCACCAGCGTGGCACCTGGCTCTGTGAATCCTGTCAGGTAGTAAAAATCAGAGTCATGACGATAGGGAAAATCACTGTCTCGATTTCTAAAATGTTCGGAGGCTGTTTCTAAAACCAATACACCGCCATTGCTTTTGCTGAGCATGATTTCTGCCAACCGCGCTCTTCGATTGGCGTAGATATTTTTGGGGAAGTTATTCATTGTTGTCATGATTACTTATTCAGTTCAGCCAATCTTTCAGGGGTTCCAACATCGACCCATGGAACGCTCAATAACTCGCCTAAAACTTGATCCTCATTCATGGCCTGTCTGAGTATTGGAGCAAGCTTGGCAACTTCTCCCATCTTAATACTTTTGAATAAATCTTGATGGTAGATACCTGCGCCTGAAAAGGTGAGGTTTGAGCCTTGTGAATTCTTGTCTTTGATCAAAGTCCCCTCTAGTTGAAAGTCCCCTTGAGGATTGTGGTCGGGGTTTTTAACCAAAAAAAGGTAAGCCAGGATTGTTGATTCTGAATCTCGTAATTTTTTAACAATGCTTTGAATTTTTTCAAATGGAAAACTGGGACAAAAAACATCCCCATTGATGGCAAAAAAATAATCATCCAATTTCATCAAGCTCATGCCTTGGCGCAAGCCTCCGGCAGTTTCTAGGGCTGTGAGTTCTTTGGAAAATTGCACATTCAAGTTTGTGCGTTTGAGTTGAGATAAATGCGCGACCACTTGTTCGCCCAACCATGCGTGATTCACGACCACTTGATTAAAGCCATTCTCTAAGAGACCATCCATGTGCCAATCAATCAGTTTTTTTCCTTGAACTTCAAGTAATGGCTTGGGGGTGTGATCGGTCAATGGACGCATTCTTTCCCCTCGGCCTGCAGCCAACACCATGCAAGGAATAGGGGAGAGATTGGCCATTAAAAAGTTAATCCATCTGAGCGTTCAATGCCTTCGATCGTATCCAAAAGCAGAAGCAGGGGCTTGAGTGCAATGTACCTTTCGGCAACTTTTCTAGTGTATTTGAAAACCAAGGGGATATCTTTTAAATAACCATCTTTGCCGTCGCGGTGATAGAGGCGCGCAAAAATGCCCAAAACCTTTAGATGTCGTTGTAAACCCATCCATTCAAAGTCGCGATAAAAGTCTCCAAACTCAGGGGGTACCGGTAACCCTGCTTTACGGGCCTTGTCCCAGTAGCGAATCAGCCAGTCCATTTGCTCAGGCTCTTCCCATTCAATGTAGGCGTCACGATACAAAGAGGCCAAGTCATAAGTGATTGGTCCGTAGACGGCATCTTGAAAATCCAAGATCCCTGGATTGTGATCACTGGTCACCATCAGATTTCTGCTGTGAAAATCTCGGTGAACATAGACTTGTGCTTGAGATAGGTTGTTTTCCAGAATTAGGTCAAAAATATGGGCTAAATCCGCACTTTGTTTTGAATTGAGCTCTAAATTGAGGTGTTTATTCACATACCACTCAGAAAATAGGCTCAGCTCACGGCTCAGCAACTCTTTGTTGTATTCGGGAAGAACCCCCGGTTTACTGGCCAATTGCAGCTGAATCAGGGCTGCATTGGCATCTTCGTAGAGTTTGCTTGCAGATGCTGGATTGAGCGCTGAGAGATAGGTTTGATTGCCTAAATCACTTAAAAGTAAAAAACCTTGATCTACGTCTTGTTCCAGAACCAGTGGCACATTGAGTTTGGCTTGGGCAAAAAGCTCAGAAATAGCGATAAAAGGCTTTGTGTCCTCGGTGGCGGGTGGGGCATCCATCACGATGAAGCTCTGGTGAGCCCCGTTTTTAGAGCCTGTAACCCTGAAATAGCGCCTAAAACTGGCATCGCTTGATGCGGGCGCCAAGCTTTCGAGAGTTAGTGACCACTTGCTTGCCAAATTGGCTAACCAAGAATTTAATTGAGATAAGCGGATATCAGGGTTCATGGCTTCGTATAATAAAAGCACTTAAGTCATATGCCTAAAACTTTTATCGTTCCGAGCTTTATTCTCGATATCAAACGACTCCCATCACTTCTTAAAGTGGGGGGAGTTTGTGCATCTTTTTCTCTGGCCTCAATGGTTTTGGCCCAAGATGTTTTGCCCAAAGAAGACCCTCTCAAACTCAAGTTAGAAGACCAGCTTCTGGTAAGGCCCGTTGTTCCGGATGATGTGGCGCCAACTTTTACCTCTTCAAAGCAATTAGACGGTGTCATGGATCGTCAGATGCGCTTAGAGGGTGATGCAGTCATCAGAAGAAATCGCACCGTGATCAAGGGCGATGTCATCACTTATGACCCCGATACGGATATTGCAGATGTTGATGGCAATGCAACCTTATTAAAGGACTCTACTTCTTTCAAAGGCCCAAAAGCAAAAATCAAAGTTGATGCTCAAGAGGGTTGGATGGATCAGCCTGACTATGAACTCAGAGATATTGGCGGTGGTGGTAAGGCTCGCCGAGTTGAGTTTAAAGATGACAACGAAATTGAATTTGAAAAGTTAACTTACAGCACTTGCCGTCCTGAAAATTTAGATTGGTATTTGACCGCCACTCGAATGGATGTTGAGCAGGATACTCAGACAGCGGTTGGAACTAATGCCGTGCTTCATTTCTTTGAAGTGCCTATTTTGTACACCCCAGTGTTTTCTTTACCAACAGGTTCTGGGCGTCGTTCAGGATTTTTATCTCCAACATATGGTCGCGCAAGTCGTGGCGGTGTGAAAGGTTGGGACATCACCGTTCCCTACTATGTCAATTTGGCGCCTAATCGAGACATGACTTTGTTCCCGCGCTATCTTGAGGGTCGTGGTGAGCAGTTAGGTGTTGAGTATCGCTATCTTGATAGAAATTACTCGGGTGTATTAACTGCTGAGGCTTTAGATGATGCTGCTTATGGCAAAAATCGCTGGGCCTTTGGTTTGAAGCACACGCAAAATATTGCCAATGGATTGGTTGGGTACACCGATTACAGCAAGGTGTCTGATGATTTGTATGTGGATGATTTAGGCAAGAGTTTGAACGGTGTGGTCAATCGTCAGTTCAATCAAGAAGTTGGCACTCGATATGGCTATGCTGGCTGGAATATTTTGACCAGGGTGCAGAAGTTCCAAACTTTGCAGCCCGATCCAAACCCTGCATATCAAGTTTTACTGCCATATGAACGAGAGCCACAGGTCAATGCCAAATATGCCAGGAATAACTGGAATGGTTTGAACGTTACTGTTGAGACTGATGCCACCAGGTTCACATACAAAGGCTTGGCAGCATCAAGCAGAACCTTCAAAGAAGGTAATCGTGCGTATGCCACCACATCGGTTGCGCGACCATTCATGACACCAGGTTATTACTTGACGCCAAAAGTATCGTTAAGAACAACGCAATACTCGGTGGATCCTTTCCCTGGCCAAACAGATTTAAATAGAAATGTTGCTTTACCAACCTTTAGCTTAGATTCTGGTTTGATCCTTGAGCGCGATGCGCTTGAGTTAAATACATTGTTCAGCAGAAACATTTTGATGACTCTTGAGCCAAGAGCTTTTTATGTTTACACGCCTTACCGTTATCAAAACGATTTACCTTTGTTTGATACGGCTGATGCAGGTTTTGGTATCTCTCAAATTTTTAGTGAAAATTCATTCGCTGGTAACGACCGTATTGCTGATAACAATAAAGTAACTTTTGGTATTACCTCAAGAGTATTGGATGCCGATACTGGCATTGAACGCTTGCGCGGCACCATCGCTCAACGTATTGATATGGATGGGCAGCGTGTTGGTTTAACCACTGAGCAAACCCCTGTGAAAAGATCCGATCTATTGGCCGGGTTATCAACTCGTTTGGTTGGAAACTTCAATCTTGATGGCGTGCTTCAGTACAACGAGCAGGTATCTAAATTAGTGCAGCAAAGTGTCACTGCAAGCTATCGACCTGAACTCAGAAAATTAATCAATGCCAGCTATAAAAGAGTGATCAATCCAGTTGACACCAAGGCAACTTCAGATCAGTATGAGCTTTCTGGGCAATGGCCAATCACACGTCAGTGGTACGGTATTGCACGTTACAACTTTGACTTAATTTCGAATCAAGTATTGAATCGAGTTGCTGGTCTTGAGTATGACGCGGATTGTTGGGTGGTTAGAGTCGTTCATCGCCACTATCAAAATACATCCGTGTTATCAACTTCTGAGATTTACATGCAGATTGACTTCAAGGGCTTCACTGGCCTAGGAAGCAACCCCATTAACTTAATTAGATTTAATATACCTGGGTATGAGCCAGTCAGCCCTAATCCAGCACCAATATCACCATTTGAAAGTTACGAATGAAGCTAGCTAATATTTTTTTCTGCGCAATTACTTTGGCACTCTTCAGTGAGATGCCTTTGGCACAAAATAAAAATAGACCAATCGATGAAGTGATTGCAGTTGTTGATACAAGCCTGGTGACTAAATTAGAGCTTGAAAATAGAGTAGCCCTCATTGAGAAACAATTTAAGGCGGCCAATAGAGCGCTGCCGCCTGCAGATGAATTGAGAGTACAGGTCTTAGAGCGTTTAATTTCTGAGCGTATTCAACAAAACTTAGCTAAAGATACTGGCATTAACGTGAGCGATAAGGAATTAGAGAAAATTCTTGAAAATATCGCGGGGCAGGGCAAGTTATCTGTTCCTGAGTTGAAAGTAAAAATTGAAAAAGAAGGCACTCCTTTCAACAAGTACAAAGAAGAAATTCGAAAAGAGGTGCAGGCTGCAAGGTTGCGTGAGCGCGATGTAGATGCTCGTGTGAAGGTCACTGAAAGTGAAATTGATAGCTATATTGCTGAAAAAAATAGAGGCAAGATGCCGCAGGCGGGCAATGATGAAATCTATCTTGCTCAGTTGGTGATTGGTTTACCAGCAAATCCGAGTGAGTCTGATGTTGCTGCAGCGAAAACCAAAGCTGAAGATGTTCTAAAGCAGGCAACTATTGAAAAAGACTTTTTAGAGTACGGCAAAAAGATTGCTGTACCAGGCTCAGGCATTCGAGTTGAAGATCTGGGCTACAGAACCTTGGATCGTTTGCCACAATTATTTGTTGATGGCGCTCAAGGCATTGGCTCAAATCAAATGATTCCTCGGATTTTGCAAAGTGGAGCTGGTTTCCACGTCATCAAAGTGGTTGATCGAAAAGGCACGTCATCAGGAAATGCTCAAAATATTGTTGTAACGCAAACTCAAGCTCGTCATATTCTTTTGAGGCACCGTCCAGGTGTTACAGATCTTGATGCGCAACGTCGTTTAAACACCTTTAAAGAGCAGATGAAAGTGAAGACGGCTGATTTTTCTCAGTTGGCAAAGAAACATTCCGAGGATGGCTCAGCGCCTAATGGCGGTAACTTGGGGTGGATGTCGCCTGGCGAATTGGTACCAGAATTCGAGCAGGCCATGAATCAATTAAATATCAACGAAGTCAGCGATCCAGTAAGAACTGAGTTTGGTTGGCATTTGATTCAAGTGGTCGAAAGACGCCAAGCTCAGCTGTCTGGCGATAAGCAACGTGATTACGCCAGAGCTGCTATCAGAGAAAAGAAATTGGATCAGGCTTATCAAGATTGGCTTCGTCAAATCAGAGATGCGGCCACTGTAGAAATCCGCCAATCTAATTAACGATGATTCATATTGCTCTGACAACTGGCGAGCCGGCTGGTATTGGCCCAGAAATCAGTCAGAAGGCTGCCCAAGAGTTTTTGGCGCAACACAATGATGTGGGCATTCATCTCGTAGTAGATCGCGCTCTGCTTGGTTTTGAGGGCCATACAGGTCATGAACGATTATTTGTGAAGCATTGCGACTTGGCGGCCTCAGCAATTCCTGGGCAGCTGAATGTTTTGAATGCCCCTTACGTATTGCAAACTTTGGATGTTGCTATAGACGGTTGTCTGAATGGTGAGTACCAGGCAATGGTCACTGCACCAGTTCAAAAAAGCATTATTTCTGATTCTGGCGTTAAGTTCAGTGGGCACACTGAATATTTGGCTGAAAAATGCCACACAGACTTGGTTGTGATGATGCTTTGTGGCAAACCTATTTTTGAATCCAATCTTTTGCCCGATCAATTAAGAGTGGCTTTGACTACCACGCACATTCCGTTGCAAAAAGTGTCTGCTGCCATCACGACAGAATTAATTGAAAAAACAATTGAAATTGTTTGGCAAGATCTTAAGAATAAATTTGGCATCAAAGATCCATCAATTTTTGTCACAGGCCTAAATCCACATGCGGGCGAGTCTGGTCACATGGGTCTTGAGGAGAGAGATGTGATTGCTCCAGCCATTGAGCGCATGAAACAGAAAAACTACCGTGTCTCAGGACCGTATCCTGGCGATACTATTTTCAGTCCTGATAAGTTAAAAAGTGCCGATGTGATTTTGGCGATGTATCACGATCAAGGGCTCGCACCTTTTAAATTTGCCACATTTGGCGAAGGTGTGAACGTCACTTTGGGTTTGCCAATCATTCGCACCTCTGTTGATCATGGCACTGCTTTAGGAATTGCAGGAAAAGGTCAGGCTGATTCAAGCAGTATGTTGGCTGCCTTGAATGTGGCTTATCAGATGTTAAAGGCTAAAGCTTCGTAGTGGCACATCAAGCTCGCAAACGTTTTGGCCAACACTTTCTGGTTGATAGTGGGATGATTCATCTCATTGTTAAAGCCATTGACCCACAACCTCAAGATGCTTTGATTGAAATTGGCCCTGGGTTGGGTGCCATGACAAAGCCATTGCTGAATTGTGTGGATACCATGTCAGTGGTTGAGTTGGACAGGGATTTGGTGAAGTTTTGGAGGGATCAGGCCATTCAGAAACTACAGGTTCATGAATCTGATGCCCTGAAGTTTGATTTCCAAGCCTGGGCCAAAGAACAAAAAGCGCTACTTCAAAAAAATGCTCCTGAGGCTCGCGTCAAAATCGTGGGTAATCTTCCCTACAATATTTCTTCCCCATTACTGTTTCATTTGATGTCGGCGGTTGCTGATGTTGATGAGCAAGTCTTCATGTTGCAAGCTGAGGTTGTAGAGCGCATGGCTGCACAGCATGGTGATTCTGAATATGGAAGACTGTCTGTGATGTTGCAATCAAAGTATCACATGGAGAATGTTTTAGATGTGCCTCCTGAATGCTTTGATCCTCCGCCCAAAGTGAATTCTGCGATTGTCAAAATGATTCCGCGACAGGACATTCATTTGACTGACAAAGAGTATCAATCTTTAGAACGCGTGGTATCAATGGCTTTTGCTCAAAGAAGAAAAGTATTGAGAAACAATCTTGCCAGCATCAAAGATATTTTGAAGTTGAGTGATGATGTTTTAGGGCTGCGCGCCCAAGACATATCAGTAGAAGACTACATTGGCTGGGCTCGCCAGCTAGCTAATTAATTAAGCAATTATTTGTTTTTATAAGCTGGCGCATCAATGACGCGCATTTCAGCCTCAATCCAGCGTTCAGTCTGTTGATGCAGTTCTTCAGCTGACTTATTTTCGGAAGTGATGGCTGGCCCAATTGAGACAGTGATTTTTCCTGGGTATTTAAGGAAACTATTTCTTGGCCAGACATGCCCGGCATTGTGTGCCACAGGAATGACCCAAGCCTTTGTGGCACTTGCTAAACGAGCCCCACCTTTGCGGTACACAGTGTTTGCGCCAGGTTTTGTTCTGGTGCCTTCAGGGAAGATGATGATCCAAATACCTTGCGCCAAGTATTTTTTGCCCTGACTTGCGATTGATTGAGATGCTGCCGATGTCTTAGAGCGATTGATATGAATCATGCGCAACAAAGCCAAGGCCCAACCAAAAAATGGTATCCAAAGAAGTTCACGTTTAAACACAAAGCACAATTGTTTTGGGAATAAAGCGATGAAAGAAATCGTTTCCCAGGCTGATTGATGTTTCGATAGGATGATTGCCGGTTGATCTGACAAGGCAGTCATGTTTTCTATGCCTTTGATTTCGTATTCAATGTGGCAGATGACTTTTGCCAAGTAAGTGATGGTGATATTCCACCCCTTCACAAACTCGTAGCGAGTTGAGGCGTTCACAACTGGAAAGACGATCAAGCATGCCACTGCATATACGGGCGTGATAGCTAGCATGGCAAGGAAAAAGGTCAACGACCTAGCAAAAATCATGTGCGTCCGATGAAATGATTAACAAAAGCCATCAGATCTTGATGAATGGCAGTGTAGGGTGGAAGTTCGCCGCTGGCCCGAGCTTTTTCACCTTTGCCGGTCAAAACTAAGTGCGGCTCAGCCCCAACACTCACCCCTGCCACCAAATCTCTCACGCTATCACCAACAATGGGTACACCTTTGATTGGCACGCCATAGCGTTGTGAAATTTGTTCAATCATGCCAGGCAGTGGTTTTCTGCAATGACAGCGATCGGCATCGGTGTGTGGACAAAAGAAAATAGCATCGACATGCCCACCAACTTTTGCCAGAAGGCGATGAAATTTCATATGAATAGCATTCAGGGTATCCATGTCATAGAGTCCTCGACCAATGCCAGATTGGTTGGTGGCAACTGCTATGTGATAACCCGCTTGATTCAGTTTTGCAATCGCTTCTAAACTGCCCGGTATTGGTTCCCATTCATCTGGTGACTTGATGTAGTGATCGCTGTCATGATTGATGACACCATCTCTGTCTAAGATCACCAGTTTGGAATGGGTTGGCTTTGGCGGCATATTAGCTGGCTAATTTGCCAATATCGGCGACTTGATTCATGAGGCCGTGCATTTTTGCGAGCAAAGCAAGACGGTTATCTCTTTGTTTGGTATCAGGATCCATCACCATGACATCATTGAAGAAGTTATCAACTTCTACTCTCAAGGTGGCAAACGCCTGAAGTGCTTCTGTGAATTGGCCATTTTTAAAAGCCTGATTCACCTGCGGCAGAATTTGATCTAACGCTTTGGCTAAAGATTTTTCCGCATCTAAAGCGAGCAAATTATTATCAACGCTTGCTGGTATTGGGAAGTCAACTTTCTTGAGGATGTTACCAATGCGCTTATTTGCAGCAGCCAAGGCTGTTGATTCATCTAAAGCACTGAACAGTCTCACAGCTTTCAGTCTTTCAAGAACATCACCAAAAACAACGGGTAATTGACTGACCACAGATTCAACCTCATTGGTTGAATAATTCTTACCATCCCACTGCTGATCTTTTAAATAGGCTCTTAGGCGATCCAAAATAAAGCCATGAATCACATCAACAGAAGAATTTTGATGAACTTCTTCTTGCGAGAATTGTTTCACGGTTGCTTGAAGTACATCACGAATATTTAGAGGTAACTTCTTCTCTAAAAGAATTCTGCAAATGCCAAGAGCATGACGACGAAGGGCAAAAGGATCTTTTTCGCCGGTTGGCGCTAAACCAATGCCCCAGATACCCACCAGGGTTTCAAGTTTGTCTGCAAGAGCCAAGATGGTGCCTGTATCAGTCACTGGTAAGGCATCTCCTGCAAATCTAGGAGCATAGTGCTCCATACAGGCTGCGGCCACATCAGGATGCTCTTTGTCGTTCAGGGCGTAATAGCGACCCATGATGCCTTGAAGCTCTGGGAATTCACCCACCATGTCGGTCAACAAATCAGCCTTGGCCAGTTGCGCTGCGCGCACTGCTAGACTCACGTCAATCGAGCTTTGATGCTTTTTGAGTTCCTGACCAATCACTTCAGCAATTTTGGCAACTCTTTCAGTTCTTTCTAATTGAGTACCTAATTTGTTGTGATAAACCACCTTCGATAAAAGGGTGGTGCGCTCGAACAAGGTTTTTTTGCGGTCTTGCTCGTAAAAGAATTTTGCATCCGCTAAACGAGGTCTAACGACTCGCTCGTTACCAGAGATGATGGCTTCGGGAGTGGACGTTTCAATGTTGGACACAATCAAAAATTGGTTGACCAGCTTGCCGTTTTTATCGGTCATCGCAAAGTACTTTTGATTGGTCTGCATGGTCAGGATCAAGCACTCTTGAGGAACTTCCAAGAATTCTTTTTCAAACTCACAGGTGTAAACAACTGGCCACTCGACCAAAGAGCAAACCTCTTCTAACAAAGACTCAGGCATCAGCACTGCATGACCATTAGAAGCTTTGAGCAAAGACTCACGAATTTTTTCAAGGCGATGGCTGTAGCTGGCGATCACTTTGCCAGAAGTTTCTAGCGTTTTAGCGTAGTCGTCAGCATGCTTGATGGTCAGGGTACCTTTTGATAAAAAGCGATGACCCAATGTGGTGTTTTGAGCTTTCAAACCCAAAGCTTCAATGTTGATGATCTCTGTGCCATGGATCGCGACCAAGCCGTGAGCAGGGCGAACAAATTCAACATCTTTGACTTGAGCTGTTCCCGGTGCGATTTGATAACGCATCAATTTAGGGATTGGCAACTTGCTGATGGCTTGCTCTAAAGCAACTTGTAATCCTGCAGTCAAGGTTTGACCAGTGACTTCAACATTCAAGTAAAAAGTTTCTGCCTTATCACTGCCCTGTTTTTCTAATTGATCTAAGTTGATATCAGGGTGACCTAAAGCAGCAAGTTTTTTTAACAAAGGCGGTGTTGCTTTTCCATCAGCGTCCAGGGCAATCGCTACTGGCAGCAACTTTTCTTTGACTTGTCGATTGGGTGCTTTTGCTAATACATCTGATAGGTGAACAGCCAATCTGCGTGGTGTGGCATAGCTGGTGGTCACACTTGATGAGCCCAATAAACCTTGGGCATTCAGTGACTGCTCAATGTTTTCAGAAAAACTTTGGCCAAATTTCTTTAAAGCTTTAGGTGGAAGTTCTTCTGTGAATAATTCAATGATCAATGGGGTGTGGCTCATTTTGCGCCTCCCGCTTGAAGCATCGGTTGACACATTGGAAATCCCAGCTTTTCTCTAGATTCAAAGTAAGCCTGCGCAACGCTGCGAGATAAATTACGGATGCGTCCAATGTAAGCTGCACGCTCTGTGACTGAAATGGCGCCGCGAGCATCTAACAGGTTAAATGTGTGAGCTGCCTTTAAAACCATTTCGTAAGCTGGCAATGCCAAAGGAATTTCCATCAAACGTTTGGCTTCACTTTCATAATTGGTGAATTGCTGAAATAACAAATCTGCATTGGAGTATTCAAAGTTGTAAGTTGATTGCTCAACTTCATTCTGATGGTAGACGTCGCCGTAACTAACACCTTCAGTCCATACCAAGTCATAGACGTTTTCAACTTTTTGTAAATACATGGCCAAGCGCTCTAAGCCGTAAGTGATTTCACCCAATATTGGTTTGCAGTCAATGCCACCAACTTGTTGGAAATAAGTGAACTGTGTCACTTCCATGCCGTTGAGCCAAACTTCCCAGCCTAGACCCCAGGCACCCAGCGTTGGATTTTCCCAGTCGTCTTCAACAAAACGAATGTCATTTTGTTTTAGATCCAAGCCTAAAGCTTCTAAGCTGCCAAGGTACAAATCTAAAATGTTTTCAGGAGCTGGCTTCAAAACCACTTGATATTGGTAGTAGTGTTGTAATCGATTCGGATTTTCACCATAACGGCCATCTTTAGGGCGGCGTGAAGGTTGCACATAAGCAGCCTTCCATGGCTCTGGGCCAATGGCTCTTAAAAATGTCGCTGTGTGTGATGTGCCAGCGCCAACCTCAAGGTCGACAGGCTGAAGTAGGGCGCAACCTTGTTGATCCCAGTAATTTTGAAGAGTAAGAATAACTTGCTGAAAGGTAAGCATATGATAGGTTTCCTGAACCCAGTGATTTTACCTTTCTTGCGACCGTCTGACCTTATTTTTTGTTCTGATACCAGGCAAATGCTAGGAAAAGGACGCTGATGATCAAAATGGGCAAATCTCCTAACCAAACATAGGGAGTTTTGCCTGAATAAGCTTGAACACTTGTTTTGAGGGTGGCCTGCTGAAAATTAGGCAGTTCATAAACAACCTGACCTTGAGAATTGATCACTGCCGTCACGCCGGTATTCGTTGCCCTAAGGGTGGGTATGCCAGTTTCTATGGATCTTAGGCGAGCCAATCTGAGTTGCTGATCAGATGCTTGACTCTCGCCAAACCAGGCCAGATTTGTGAGGTTGATCCATAAATTATGTTCAAGCGAAGAGATTCTCTGTCTTTTAGCGAGCTCATCACCGAAGACGTCTTCATAACAAATCATGAGACCAACCGCAATTTGGTCTGTACCTTGGTCAAGAATGTAAGGTGTTTGATTCATCGAGCCACGCTCAAAGTTACCCAGAGGTACTTTGAATAAATCAACAAACCATTGAAAGCCCCATGGTATGAATTCACCAAATGGAACCAAGTGACTTTTATCGTATTGATAAATCAAGTTGCTTTGATTCAAGGCAATGGCTGAATTGGTTGGTAAGCCAGAATTGCCAGTACTCACCACGCCAAGAATCACGTTCTTTTTGGCGTTATGTGGTTTTATGTCCGATATGAGTTCTTGCGGTATTGCCTTAAGAGGAAGAGGAAAAGCGGTCTCAGGGGCAACCACCAAGTGACTATCGCTACTTTTGATCGCATTTGAATAAAAGCTCACTTGTTGATGGATGTATTCCGGATCAAATTTGAGGGACTGTGGAAAATTACCTTGAATCAAAGTCACATCAATGGGTCTGCCAATAGGTTCAGTGAATGAAATCAATCCCAAGGCTTGACTGGCTGAAATGATGGTGATGGATGCAACAAATTTTGTGAACAGATTATGTTTACTTTGGCTGAGGTAGGCAGCCAAGCCAACACAAAACCAGGCACAAGCCAAGCCGCCAAAAATGGTTGCCCATGCAAAGAATGGGCCATCTACTTGAGATTCAGCAAGACCCGCCCAAGGGAAGCCCGTGAATAATTGACCTCTGACCCACTCCATGATGGCCCACGAGCTGGCGAGCCCCAAGACTCTAGCGGCAGAAGAATGAAATTGGTGAACTAACTTAAAGGCGATTGCTGGAAACAGGGCAAGGTAGCTTGATAACGCAATAACTGCTAAAACTGAAATAGGCGCAGCGATTTTCCCAACGTCATGCAAGCTGACATAAATCCACCAAAGAGCGTTGCAGAAATAACCTAAGCCAAATAGCCAGGCAAAAAGGAAAGCCCTTGGTTCTTTAAAAATAAAATGAATGTATAGGGCTAAGCCTAGAATTAAAAACCAGCCGCCAAATGGCAACTCAATCAACCAAGCGCAGACACTTCCCAGTAGGAAAAAAAGTAAGGCTTTAATCAATTTCTAATTTGGTGGCTAATAAAACGTGCACTTGTCTAGCGTCTGCGCGTTGAATTTCAAACAGGATATTGCCAATGGTGATGGATTCGCTTTTGTGCGGAACTCTGCCCAAATTCTTCAAGATAAAACCAGCAAGCGTGTCATTGTCTTCATCTGCGAAGTTAGTTCCTAGTGCTTCATTGACTTGCTCTAGTTCAGTGATGCCACGGATTCTAAATTTTGTTTCACTGACATTGATGATGTTGTCTTCAATGTCATCTGTGTCATGTTCATCTTCAATGTCACCCACAATTTGTTCTAGTACGTCTTCAATGGTGACCAAGCCTGCAACACCGCCATATTCATCAACAACAATGGCGATGTGATTGCGGTGCTCTCTGAAGTCTTTTAAAAGCACGCTCAAGCGTTTTGACTCGGGAATAAATACAGCTGGTCTTAACCAATCGCGCAACTGAAAGTCTTCTTCTTGTGAGTGGCGCAACAAATCTTTGGCAAGCAAAATACCAATCACGTTATCGCGATTGTTTTCGTAAACAGGGAATCGTGAGTGAGCAGCTCTGATGACTTCCGCAATGGTGTCTTCAACTGATTCATTGATATCGATCCAATCAATTTGAGCTCTGGGGATCAAGATGTCTCTGGCAGAAAGTTCGCTGACTTGGAAAACGCCCTCAATCATTGATAAGGCATCTGCATCAATCAGGCCTTCAGCTTGAGCTTCTTTGAGAGTTTCTAGCAACTCGCGGCGCTGCTCTGATGGCGAGGAAGGGCTTGGCGTCAGTAGGTCGCTGATGCGTTCTAAGAGACTTTTCGACTCGGGTTCAGTTGTCATAATGGGTAAGAATAACTGATTTATTTAGATTCAGCAGTAAGGGTTTGCCTGTTTTAGGCTTTTTAGAATATTGATTTCAAGCTCTTCCATTGCTTCAGCCTCAATTTCATCTTCATGATCAAAACCTTGGGCATGAAGAGTGCCGTGAACAATTAAATGGATTAAATGTTGTTCAATCGATTTTTTTTGAGCCAAGGCTTCTTTTTTAAGCACCGGCAAGCAAATGACCAAATCAGCATTCAGGGCATTGCTGATAGGATCAATGTCATAGGGAAATGTCAGGATATTGGTGGCGTAGTCTTTTTGACGATATGTGCCGTTTAATTTTTTACTCTCTGCATTGCCAACAAATCTCACGGTCATGCGGGCATCTTGTTGCAAAGCTTTTTTAATCCAGTTGCCAACTTTTCTCTTGCTGATCAGTGGTGACCAAGTTTCTTCAAGAGAGTCGCTGGCGAACTGAATATCAAGCGTTAGCTTAAATGCTTGGCTCATTTTTAATTCATTCCTGAATCATCAATTCGCCACGCAAAGAGTGGGGCATGGCTTCTGTGAATTTCACGGGCATTAATTTGCCAATCAATCGTTTGGCTTGATCTGATCCAGCATTGATTAAAGCAACCCGACCATTTTCTGTGCGGCATTGCAGATGGATACCGTCGCGGGCCATGCTTTCAACCATGGCAAGCTCAGTTTTACCCACCATGCTTTGGTTGATTTCTAAGACATGCTGATCGATTTGAGACACCAATCTTTTGAGACGGCTATTTTTAATTGCCAATGGAACATCATCCACAAGATTGGCTGCAGGTGTTCCAGGTCTCTCGCTATAGGTAAAGCAATAGCTATTATCAAATTTAACTTCTTTGACCAACTTCATGAGTTGCTCAAAATCTTCTTCTGTTTCACCTGGGAAGCCAACGATGAAATCGCTTGAGATGGAAATGCCGGGACGCACAGCTTTCATCTTTTTGATGATGCTTTTGTATTCCAAGATGGTGTAACCACGTTTCATGTTTGCTAAGACTCTGTCTGAGCCATGTTGAACCGGTAGATGGAGCTGACTCACAAGCTTGGGAATTTTTGCGTAGGCATCAATCAAGCGTTGCGTGAATTCTTTAGGATGACTGGTCGTGAAACGAAGACGTTCTACGCCTGGTATCTCTGCCACATATTCCAAAAGCATGGCGAAATCTGCAATCTCACTTGAGCCAGCGATGCTGCCTCGGTAGGCGTTCACGTTCTGACCCAGCAGTTGAATTTCTTGAACACCTTGCTGTGCCAAACCGGCCACTTCAGTCAAGACATCTTCAAAGGGCCGAGAAACTTCTTCACCTCTGGTGTAGGGAACCACGCAATAGCTGCAATATTTAGAGCAGCCTTCCATGATGGATACATACGCCGCACCACCTTCAACCTTGGCAGGAGGCAAGTTATCAAATTTTTCAATTTCAGGAAAACTAATGTCTACCTGAGGTAAGCCACTTGTGTGGCGTGCCTGGATCAGTTCTGGAAGTCTGTGCAGGGTTTGCGGACCAAAAACAATATCAACATAGGGTGCACGGTTAACAATGTGCTTGCCTTCTTGGCTGGCAACGCAACCGCCAACACCAATCATTAATTCAGGTCGTTTAAGTTTTAATTCGCGCAGCCTGCCTAAGTCAGAGAAAACTTTCTCTTGGGCTTTTTCGCGAACTGAACAGGTATTTAAAAGAATTAAATCAGCATCTTCAGGCGTGTCAGTTTTTACCATGCCATCGTGATGGTGAAGCACGTCCGCCATCTTGTCAGAATCATATTCATTCATCTGACAGCCGAAGGTCTTGATATAAACTTTTTTCATTGTTTAGATGAACTGGAACGCAATGATTGCCACAATGGTTGGTGGTAAAGCTGCCAAAAATAACCAAAGAGGAGAAACGCTGCCATCAGGAAAATGTTCACGAAGAATCGACATGCCTGCTGGGTTTGGTGCGTTGGCAATCACGGTCAAGCCGCCGCCAGTGATGGCGCCAGCAACCAATGCATATTTAAATTCTTCACTGGTACCCTCAACCAAAGATCCAAGGTAAGTAAGAGCAGCGTTGTCAGTAATCGCTGTCAATGCTGTTGCACCGTAGTAAACAACTGTGCTGCTCATGGTCTCCAAGATGGGTTGTAGCCACCATTGCTGCATACCGCCAAGAACTACCAAGCCTGCCAAGAAGAATGCAACCATCAAGGCTTCTTTGAGTAGCAGTGGGTTTTGATATTTTTCATATGCGTGTGTGTAACCCATGAAGAAAAGTAGAAGACCCATGAACACCACCGGGTGGTGAGCAAACACAACAATGCCCGCTAAAAATAGGAGGTGAACAGCAACGACAAAAAGAGGGATCACATCGTTTTGATGATTGCTATTTGCCTTGGGCAAATCTTTGCGAACCAATAATGTGACCAGCGTGGCGTTAACGACAACTGCTAAAGCTGCTTTTATGCCGAACGTTTGGAAAACATAAGCAGTGTCCCAACCCCAGGCGCTTGCAACCATCAAGATTGGAGGGGCAGCAAAACTTGTCAATGCACCACCAATTGAGATGTTGACGAACAACACACCAATCGTTAAATACATTAATTTGGCATTGGATGTTTGGCTAAATACTTTCTTCTTTAAAAGTAGTGCTGCCAAAGTCATGGCAGCTGGCTCAGTGATGAATGAACCAAGCAATGGCACCATGGCAAGTGTCACAAAATAACTGGTGGTGACATTGTTGATGCGGAATAACTGGCTCAGCAAACCTGACACCAAACGAACTAACTCGGAAGCAAAGTGCAACACAGGACGACTTGCAGCCACAACCATGATGGCAAATACAAACAAAGGCTCTGTGTAGTTTCTGCTTTCTAAGTACTCCACAGATGGCTGATATCCGCCTGAAGCGAATGCCATGAATACAATTAAGATCATTGCCCAAAAACCGAAAACAGCCTCAACTTCGCCAAGTAAGTGCCATAGGCCAGAGTGATTGGGTTGCTTGTGAGCTAAATGCTCAAAGAATGATGATGAAAATGTGTGCAATACCGCAATACCAAAGAGTGTTGTGGCAATAATTTGTAAGGTGCTTGGGTTCATGAAGAGCCTTGAATGTTCAAAACGTTATTGGCTCTATTGTAAGCCACTGAAAACACTGAAAATCCACTTATCAAGTAGGTAAATACCAGTGCGCACCGATTGCAAATTTTGACGAGGCCTGGGTATTTCTGGGATTTTGTTACTTAAATTGAAGCCATGGGGCTTTTCAATCAAACCCGCATTCATCGAAGATGCTGCGAGAGGGGGGAAATTGGTGGCGAATCAGGGATTCGAACCCCGGACCTGCGGATTATGATTCCGTCGCTCTAACCGGCTGAGCTAATTCGCCAAAGACCGAAAGTATAGCTTATTTTGCTAATTTCACCTAGTTAGGGGCTCTTTGAGTCTCTTATAAAGAGCAAACACAGTGGTGGAGAGTCTTTTACGCTCTTGAGTGATCAACAAAATGCTTCAATTGCGACAAATCCCAAACCGCCAGCGCTTGACCAAGCCGCAGTCCTTTTGAGCTTGTGTTTTGACAGCGGCCGTGAAAAATCTTCTCTGGAGGCATAGAGTGAATCCAGTATCTCTTTGGGACCAGATTGTTTGATAAATAATTCAGTAACTACTCGGTCAATCCTGAGAAAAGGTTTCAATAATCCTTTGCCATTGAAGAGATATTCCAGCCAACCTTTTTGTTTGATTCTGTTTTGAGAAAACTCAATCTGATCAATCTGCACTGAGGAGATGTTTTCAGATGGTTGGGCTTTCTTTTTAAACAAGACTTTTAGATTTCCCTTATCTTCTACTTTGACCACATCAAAGTATTGACTTGCGGCGCATGCAAGTGTGAATTTTGAGTAATAAAAAAGGTGTGCTTTGAAGTAGATGTTGTGTGGCGATGCATCAGCTTGCAAAATATTTGGAACCTCGATGAATAAATAACCGCCATCCTTGATGCTTGAATATAACTTTTTCATCACCTCGAGAGGTTTCGCCATGTGTTCAAAAACGTGAAACAAGGTCACTATGTCTGCCGAAGAATCTTGAACATCAGACAACATGGCTGTTTTAACTTCAACACCGTATTGTTCTTTGGAAAATGTTGAGTAACCAAGATTTGGTTCTATCCCTTTGGACTGAAGACCTCTTTTTTGTGCCATGTACACAAATTCACCACCGCCTGCACCTATGTCTAAAAGCACTTGATTGGATAGCGGAAGGTGTGACTCAAGAAATTTGATGCGATCTAATGCGGTCATGCCTGCGCGACGTACATACTTTGGCTTGGGCGAGTAAGTGCTTTTATAGTCTTGACGGTAATTATGAGAATAGTAGATTTTTAATTCTTCATCAGAAGGAATTTCTGCTTGCTGAACAAGGCTGCAATTCGAGCAGAATGAAATGGCTAGAGGTGACTTGCTCTTCGCATCATTTTGAGGATGGGTATGCAAATTTGTTGAGTTACATAACTGACAAAAGGAGTTCATAAGTCACCATTGATGAGTAATGAATCCATCGTATCAGGAATTAAATCATGGTAGTTGCAAGGTTTAATTCCTCAATTTGTAGAGGGTTTATTAAAATAATTACTTACGATGTTTCAGCCAATGGCAAATTGATCAGTAGGTTTTGTGGCTTGAACTTCAGACACTTATTAATGTCATGGGCCATCGCTAGGTAGATAGGCTTGCCAGCTATCTCTGGCAGCATGCGCCCTTTGTCAACAAATTCCAACTTAAACAAACACAAGACTTGGGCTAGTTTTGAGTTATCCACTGTTTCGCCGTTGTAAAGGGCGTTCAAAATTTCTGTGGCGTTCACGTCCAGACCAATGTGCCAAGACCATTTGGAGTCTGTGATTTGACCTTGAGGGGTGATGGTCACTTTTGTGCCATGGAAGTGGAAGATCCACTTTTCAAGAAGTCTGCTGAGTGCTGCTGCGCCATCTTGGTCATAGTTGAGTTGCAGAACAAAGTCATGCGCCTCATCACGCTCCCAGTAGTCATCAGCGTTGTCTTTGATCAAAACATCTAAATCAATACTTCTGATGGGTGCTGAGTTTTGTTTGAGTAATTCGCCAAGGCTGCCAAAGCCACCAGTTTCTGCATATTTCTCAACTGTGATTTGATCGGCTGACATGATGTGACCATCTTCGAGGATGGTGATCTTTTGCATTCTGAATAAAAGCTCTGCAGCTCTTGCCTCAATCGCACTTGGATTTTCACCTAAGAGATGTTGGCAAAGGATTTGGGTTAATTGATCAACAAATAGCGGTGGAACATCCACGCCATCGCCTTGAAATAAACCCAAGTAAAAATTCTCCAATGTGGGCGCTAGAACCAACTTGTCTCTGAAGCGCAACCAAATTTCGTAGTTCACCTGAATATCAGGATCTTGCATTTTTTTAATTTCAGCAGGATCGATCCTTGCTCTTGGATTGTCTGTGAGTAACTGGTGAATTTTTTGTTCTTGCGCACAAGACTCAGGAATAAGAGCAAGTTCTGGTCTTCTTAAATAAGATCTTAAAAAATCATCAGTGATGATCAGTTGTCGATCTTGATTGATAGATAAAAACTGGTAATTGCTGTTAGGCCAAAATTTGCGCATGATGTCTCGTTAGAATGTTTTTAGTATTGTGCAATGAAAATGAAATTGGTCCCATAGACCGCTTCATTTTTAGGGTTAATGACAGATTGATTTGGGTTTGTCTTTATGGCTTTCTTTTCTTCTCGTATTGATGCATCTTGTGGGCATACACCCAGATGATCGCTATGTATATCAGCAGTGCTCCTTGGGCACCCCACCAATAAGTGAAGTTCCAGCCAAAGAAATTAAATCTCAGGGGCTCTGGAGCAAGACCAACTACCAGGGTTGTCACAAACCAAATGCTTAATAAGATGGCAATCAAACGTTTATTTTTAGACCATGTTTTCATGGTGTGCCCACAGGAAGATAAACACGCATGCATGTTCCGTATTTAAGCGGAGATTCTTGATAGACGTTTTCCAGGATCTCTAGTTTGCCGCCATGCTGAGTGGCAATCTCTTTCACGATGGCTAAACCCAAACCACTGCCCTCAATATCACTTCCAAGAACTCGGTAGAAGCGTTCCAGCACTCGTTGTCTTTCTTCGGGTGGAATGCCCGGCCCGGTATCTTTTACTTCAGCAATCAGTAATCCTGCTTGGTTGGCATGTCTCACATCAACAGTCACGGTGCCATTGGGTGGAGTGTATTTGATGGCGTTATCGAGTAAGTTGTTGAATAGTTCTTTCAGCATCACTGGGTTGCCATACATTTTGTATGTTTGTTGATTGGTTTCATAACCCAAATCAATGTTCTTTTCCCAGGCAGCTGATAACCAATTTTTGGTTGCATCAGCGGCTGATTGGGATAAATCAATCAAAATCTTTTCGCTGAGCTTATTGGTATTTTCCATTCTGGCCAGTGACAGCAATTGCTGAACTAAGCGAGTGGCTCGGGTGGAGCTATCAGCGATTTGTTCTAGAGATCGTTGCAGCTCTTCAGGGCTATTTTCTCTTTGGGCTAATTCAGCTTGCATGCGCAGACCAGCCAGCGGTGTTTTTAATTGATGAGCAGCATCGGCGATGAATCGTTTCTGTGATTGAACCGAATCTTCAAGCTGATACAAGACGTCGTTAAAGCTAGAAATCAAGGGCATGATTTCTTGAGGGGCGGCACGCTCTTCAATCGGGCTGGTGTCATCCACCAAGCGATTTCGGATTCTGTTTTGCAGGGCGTTCAATGGTGCAAGACCTCTGCTCAAACCAAACCAAACCAAGACCACCACAATCGGCAAAATGATGAACTGCGGCAAGATCACACCTTTGATGATTTCATTGGCAAGCTGCGATCGTTTTTCTAAGGTCTCGGCCACCTGAACCATCACGGAACTTGAGCCAGCTGAGGTTGAGAGTATGACCAAGGTTGCGGCAATCCGCACTTCATTGCCAGCAATTCGGCTGTCACGGTAAGTGATGGTGCCCACTTGTAATGGATCGCCATCTGCCGGCAAAGATAAATCTTTATCACCCGCAATTAATTCTCCGCGCGGGCCAATCACTTGGAAATAAATCGTATCGTTTTCATCGGCGCGCAGAATTTGTCGGGCTGACATTGGCAAGGTCAGTGATATCTCATCGCCGACTGCTTTGATTTGTTGAGCAATGGCTTGAACACTGTTTTCAAGACTTCGATCAAATGGAGCTGTTGCAATAGATTGCGCAACCAAATAGGTCACCGCAATACTCATGGGCCATAACAATAAAAGCGGCGCCAACATCCAATCTAGGATTTCTCCAAACAGTGATCTTGGACCTTTGCTGGCATGCTTTAAGCCATATGATTCCGGCGGTAAGAGTCGTTGAAGTTCCGCATCAATGGCGGGGCGTACATCAGCCATCTTAAATATTAAGTTTCAGATACTTTTGGAGCTTCAGGAGGTGCTTGAAATTTTTCTAGGCAGTAACCTAGACCGCGGATTGTGGCAATCCGAATGCCACCCACTTCAATTTTTTTGCGAAGGCGATGCACGTAGACTTCAATGGCGTTGTTGCTGACTTCTTCGCCCCACTCGCACAAATGATCAACCAATTGATCTTTAGAGACGAGACGGCCCACTCTTTTTAATAAAACTTCTAAAAGCCCAAGCTCGCGTGCAGATAATTCGAGCATTTTTTCATCGATGTAGGCCACGCGACCTACTTGGTCGAATTGCAACGGGCCATGTTTCACAACAGTTGGTCCGCCACCAGTACCTCGACGCGTTAAAGCTCGCACACGGGCTTCTAGCTCAGACAAAGCGAATGGCTTGGCCATGTAATCATCGGCACCCGCATCCAAACCTTTGACGCGTTCTTCAGTAGAGTCAGCGGCTGTCAAGATAAGTACGGGAAGCATGGAGTTTCTGGAGCGCAGGCGCTTGAGCACCTCGGGACCAGTCATTTTGGGTAAACCCAAATCTAGGATCAATAAGTCAAATGCTTGGGCGGACAGGGCGAGATCAGCAGATTGCCCATCTTTAACGTGGTCTACGGCATAACCAGACTGTCTCAAGGACCTGGTTAACCCATCAGCTAATACGCTATCGTCTTCTGCAATCAGTATTCTCATACAGCCCAATCAGCAAAATCTTGCTTGTTTTTAGGTATTGTCTGACATTAGGCAGCAATAAACTAGTTTCTAGTGCATATTCTAGCCAAGTATTAAAAAAATCCTTGCATAGAGTACTGTTTTTATATACAGTAATTACTGTAAATTAATCATGTTTAGACAAAATACACCTAATTTTAGATAAGGACGACCATGGAAGACCAAAAAAAGAAATCTGGATCAGGCCCCGCTGATATTGAGGGAATGAGCTCTGATAAGCAAAAGTGCTCAGATTGAAAAACAGTTTGGTAAGGGCTCCATCATGCGTCTTGGTGACAGTGATATTGGCCAAGATATCCAAGTTGTATCAACAGGCTCTTTAGGCTTAGATATTGCTTTGGGCGTTGGTGGCTTGGCCAGAGGGCGTGTGATTGAGATTTACGGCCCCGAATCTTCAGGCAAAACAACCTTAACTTTGCACGCAGTGGCAGAAATGCAAAAGTTGGGTGGTACCTGTGCCTTTATTGATGCTGAGCATGCATTGGATGTGCAGTACGCCGCTAAATTGGGTGTGGATGTTAATAACTTATTAATTTCTCAGCCAGACACTGGCGAGCAAGCATTAGAAATCGCTGATGCCTTGGTTCGTTCAGGCTCCATTGATTTAATCGTGATTGACTCAGTTGCTGCCTTGGTGCCGCGTGCAGAAATTGAAGGCGACATGGGTGATTCTTTGCCTGGTTTGCAAGCCCGTTTGATGAGTCAGGCTTTGCGCAAACTAACAGGCACGATCAAACGCACAAATTCAATGGTGATCTTCATTAACCAAATTCGTATGAAGATTGGCGTCATGTTTGGTTCACCTGAAACAACCACAGGTGGTAATGCTTTGAAGTTTTATGCCTCTATGCGTTTAGATATTCGTCGCATTGGTAGCATTAAAAAAGGCGATGACATTGTTGGTAATGAAACACGTGTGAAGGTTGTGAAAAACAAAGTATCTCCACCATTCCGAGAGGCTATCTTTGACATCATGTACGGAGAAGGTATTTCTCGTCAGGGTGAAATCATTGATCTAGGTGTTGAGTGCGACATCGTAGAAAAATCAGGCGCCTGGTACAGCTATAACGGTGAGCGTGTAGGACAAGGTAAAGACAATGCACGCGAGTTCTTGAAAGAGAATCCAGAGATTGCCAAAGAAATTGAAGCAAGGGTTCGTGAAAAATTAGGCGTTAACACTGGTAGTGTGATCAGCCCTAAAGAAGAAGCGGATGCCTAAACAGCAAGCCCCAAGTTTGATGGGGCGAGCTCTTCGGTATTTATCAAGAAGAGAGCATAGTCGCCAAGAGCTTCGCAAGAAGCTCTTGCCTTATGCGGAGTCTGATGTTGAGTTAGATGAACTCATGACAAAACTTGAGGCGCAGTCTTGGTTATCAGATGAGCGTTTTGCTGAGAGCTTGGTTCGTCGCAAATCTGAACGATATGGCAGCTTGAAAATCGTCGATGAGTTAAAGCAGCAAGGCATTGAGGGAGACTCTTTGATTGAAATCAAAGAGCGACTCAAAGTTTCTGATGCGATGAGAGCTTGGGAGCTGTGGCAAAGAAAATTTGATTCAGCCATCACCAAAGACCCCAAAGAAAAATCCAAGCAAATGCGTTACTTGGTCTCCAAAGGTTTTCCTTTGAGCGTGGTCATAAAAATTATTGATGGACGATTCTCGCCAACTGAGGAAGAATCTTAACAAGTTGAGCTGGTGTAGACTTTGTGTATGAGCTCACCTTCCACATCTAATCGCACCCTTATACACACCAGAGACATCAAGACGCAAGCCTTTCGTCGAGATGATGGTCTATGGGATATTGAGGCCACCCTGTTGGATGTCAAAGATAAAGACTTTCATCTGGCCTCGGGGGTTAAACCCAAAGGTCAGGCCATTCATCAAATGGTTTTAACTGTCACCATTGATACAAAATTCAATGTTGTTGATGCTCACGCCAAAATGCATGCAGCTCCATACGATGTTCATTGCAAAACCATTGAACCTGACTATAAAAAACTCGTTGGACTCAATTTGGTGAAGGGTTTTCGTGGCGCCGTGAAAGAGCGTTTAAGTGGCATTTCCGGGTGCTCTCACTTAACAGAGCTTTGTTCTGTATTACCCACTGTGGCTATTCAGTCATTTGCTGGTGAAATCGTCAAGGTGATTGATCCGGGATCAGGAACCATGCCTTTTCAGCTAAATCGTTGCCACGCCTTGAGAACTGATGGTGAAACAGTCAAAATGTATCACCGGGCCTGGTTTGGAGCCCCATTAACACCTGTTGAAATGTCAAAAAAAGAGTCTTGATTCCTGAAAAAGCGATAATAGTGAGATTACTTAGCAATAATAGTTAATAGACAGAGTTAAGTAAGCTAAAAACATTATTATTTCGGACTATTCAATAGGGAGCCTTAATGAAGATCCACGAGTACCAAGGCAAGGAAATCTTGCGTCAGTTCAATGTTCCAGTGCCAAATGGCATTTCAGCTTTAAGCGTTGATGAGGCGGTTGAAGCAGCTAAAAAACTGGGTGGCCCAGTTTGGGTTGTTAAAGCCCAAATTCACGCAGGTGGCCGCGGTAAGGGTGGTGGCGTTAAGGTTGCCAAGAGTCTTGATGAAGTGAAGACATATGCAACTCAAATTTTGGGTATGCAGTTAAAAACTCACCAAACTGGTCCTGAAGGTCAAAAAGTTCGCCGTTTGTTGGTTGAAGACGGTGCGGACATCAAAAAAGAATATTACGTAGGTATCTTGACTGATCGTGGCACACAATCAGTGGTGGTAATGGCGTCTAGCGAAGGCGGCATGGATATCGAAGAAGTTGCAGAAAAAACCCCAGAGAAAATCATCAAAGCTTTTGTGAACCCATTGATTGGTTTAACAGATGCTGATGCGATTAAATTGGCGCAAGGTATTGGCGTGCCAGAGGCATCACAAGCGATGGCAAAGGAAGCTTTGCAAAACTTGTACAAAGTCTACATGGACACAGATGCATCATTGGTTGAAATCAACCCATTGATTCTTGAAGGTAACGGCAAGATCAAGGCTTTGGACGCTAAGTTCAACTTTGATTCAAACGCTTTGTTCCGTCATCCAGAAATCGTTGCTTACCGCGATTTGGATGAAGAAGATCCAGCTGAAGTAGAAGCGTCTAAATTTGATTTAGCCTACATTTCATTAGACGGCAACATTGGTTGCTTGGTGAACGGTGCTGGTTTGGCGATGGCAACCATGGACACAATTAAGTTGTTTGGTGGTGAGCCAGCAAACTTCTTGGACGTTGGTGGTGGTGCAACAGCTGAAAAAGTAACAGAAGCATTCAAGATCATGTTGAAGAACAAAGATGTGAAAGCTATTTTGGTGAACATTTTCGGCGGCATCATGAAGTGTGATGTGATTGCCGATGGCGTGATCACAGCCTGTAAAGCGGTGAACTTGAACGTGCCTTTGGTGGTTCGTATGAAGGGCACGAACGAGGACCTCGGCAAGAAGATGTTAGCTGAGTCAGGTCTACCAATCATCAGTGCAGACACGATGGCTGAAGCAGCAACTAAAGCTGTTGCAGCGGTTAAATAAGCCACCGGCCACGAAAGGAATTTAAATGTCTATTCTTATTAATAAAAACACACGAGTCATTACTCAAGGTATCACTGGTAAAACGGGTCAGTTCCACACTGAAAAGTGTCAAGAGTACGCAAACGGCAAAGAATGCTTTGTTGCTGGCGTGAACCCTAAAAAAGCTGGCGAGAAAATTTTCAACATTCCTATTTATGCATCAGTGAAAGAAGCTGCTGCAGAAACAGGTGCCACAGTTTCAGTGATTTATGTACCACCAGCTGGCGCAGCTGCTGCTATCTGGGAAGCTGTAGAAGCAGATCTAGATTTGGCTATCTGTATCACAGAAGGTATTCCAGTTCGCGACATGTTAGAAGTTCGCAACAGAATGGCGGCTAAAGAAGCTAAAGGCGGTAAAAAGACTTTGTTGTTAGGACCAAACTGCCCAGGCTTGATCACTCCTGAAGAAATCAAGATTGGCATCATGCCAGGTCATATTCACCGCAAAGGTCGCATTGGTGTTGTGAGCCGCTCAGGTACTTTGACTTATGAAGCTGTTGCTCAGTTAACAGAAATTGGTCTTGGCCAATCTTCAGCAGTTGGTATTGGTGGTGACCCAATCAACGGTCTCAAGCACATTGATGTGATGAGAGCGTTCAATGACGATCCAGATACTGATGCAGTGATCATGATTGGTGAAATTGGTGGTCCTGATGAAGCTGAAGCAGCTCGTTGGTGCAAAGCCAATATGAAAAAGCCAGTGGTAGGTTTCATTGCTGGTGTTACTGCTCCTGCAGGTAAGCGCATGGGCCATGCTGGTGCGTTGATTTCTGGCGGTGCTGACACAGCTGATGCTAAGTTAGCCATCATGGAAGAGTGTGGCTTCACAGTGACACGCAATCCATCAGAAATGGGCAAATTGCTGAAGGCATTGTTGTAATATCCCTTTTACGGGTCAAAATTAACGGGAGCCTAGCTCCCGTTTTTTGTTTAGATAATAAAAATACGAGGTTGACATGGAATTTCTAGCGACGATTGATTGGGCCGTGATTGCTCAAATCATCATGATTGATATTTTATTGGGTGGCGATAACGCGGTGGTGATCGCTTTGGCTTGTCGTAATTTGCATCCTAACCAACGACGCAAAGGCATCATGTGGGGCACTGCAGGTGCGATCATTTTGCGTGTTGCCTTGGTGGCGTTTGCCGTGACTTTGTTGCAAATCCCATTCTTGAAATTCACAGGCGGCATTTTGTTGTTGTGGATTGGTTATAAGTTGATGGTGCAATCAGAAGATGACGGTGGTCACGAGCTTGAAGCATCAGATAAATTGTGGGCAGCTGTTAAAACTATCATCGTGGCTGACATTGCGATGAGCGTTGATAACGTGATCGCGATCGCGGGTGCTGCTGGTCAAGTGGACGCAGCTCATCACCAATTTGGATACATTGTGTTTGGTCTTTTGGTCTCAATCCCATTGATTGTGGGCGGAAGTCAAATTGTTCTTTATCTCATCGATCGTTTCCCATGGATTGTCACAATGGGCGCAGGCTTATTAGGATGGATTGCTGGCGGAATGATTTTCTCTGATCCAGGCATGATCAAGTACCTTGGTGCTGGCATTGAGAACTATGCAACGATTGCAGGTATCGTCGCTGCTGTTGGTGTCATGCTCTATGGGGAAGTCATGAAGAGAGTTAAAAAGAAAAAGGCTTAATTGCTTTTTCTTTGATGCAACTCAAAATCAGAGCTTTCTGACAACGATGTAGTCCTTGTTGATGGGTATCATCTGAGATGATGGTTTCCCATTAACAAAGGATTGAATGAATGAAAAATAAAGACCTTATGACGCCTAAGCAAGAGACTTCAATAAGCAAAAAAAATGGATTTACCTTGATTGAGCTGATGGTGGTGATTGCCATCATTGGTATCTTGGCTGCAATCGCTGTGCCTAAGTATCAAGACTACATCGCCAAGACTCGTGTGACCGAAGGGTTAAGTTTGGCAGCAGGTGCTAAGTTAGCTGTGACTGAGGTTTACTCTAGTAGGGGCGCTACAGACATGGCAGTGGCTACAGGATCAACCTTCAAGGGCACTGTAACTAACAGCATTAAAGATATCAAAATTGAAACTAATGGTTCTATTGTGATCACTTACCAAAACAGCGTTGCCCCAGATGGCGCGAACATTTTGAGCA
Organism: Pseudomonadota bacterium; assembly: GCA_039805465.1. Taxonomy (GTDB): domain Bacteria; phylum Pseudomonadota; class Gammaproteobacteria; order Burkholderiales; family Burkholderiaceae; genus Polynucleobacter. Next base: position 577 of record JBDLUD010000014.1, on the reverse strand, counting down.
TCATTCCAGTGAACGATGCCAGCTCTAATGGAGTTGTGGCATTGGATTTAAGTCTTAAAGGCGAACAACCATGGGCAGGCATTTGGTCATGTAAGTCACCCGCAACAACGCTGCCTGCAAAACTTTTGCCAAGTGATTGCAAGTAAGAGGTCTAAGTTCTAAAGAATGAATAAGTAAATAAAGCGAAACAGTAAAAGAAAAGGCGAAGAAATCTTCGCCTTTTTTATTGAGCAGAAAGAAATCTACATAAAAGGTTTTAGGATTTACTTCTCTGCCACCCAAGTACCTGACTTGCCACCACTCTTCTCGAGTAGTTTGACTTCTTTGATGACCATGCCACGGTCGACGGCTTTGCACATATCGTAGATGGTGAGTAGGCCAATTTGAACGCCTGTTAAGGCTTCGATTTCAACACCGGTTTGACCAATATTCTCTGTGGTGACGGTGCAGTGAATGGTTGAATTCGATTCATCAGGGGTGAATTCAACAGCAACCCTGGTCAATGCGATAGGATGGCACAAAGGAATTAAATCAGGACTCTTTTTGGTGGCTTGGATGGCCGCAATTCGGGCGATGC
>JBDLUD010000013.1:0-27060 GCA_039805465.1 Pseudomonadota bacterium | reverse complement strand
AACCAGTTAGCTGAATTCCAAATTGGTGTCACAGACGCAACCAATGGGAAATGATCCACTGGCGCAAACACGCGAAGACGCAAACGCCAGTTGTGTTTAACAGACAACAAGTGACTCACAGCAGCAAAACGAGGACCTTCCCACGTTGCGTTGTCGTACTCGCTGTAGTCAACACCGCAAAGGTCCATTAACTGATCAAAGCCTAAACTTGGCTCATCTCTTAAAGTTTTTGCTACTTCCAAATAATCTTCTGAGCGCACCACCAAAGTAAGTTCGCCAAGAGCCTCGTGCAAACGAGAAACTTTTTTGCCCAATACTTTTTCTAAGCGCTCTTTCAGCACGGATAGAGTGTCTGACATATCAGGCCTTTCTCGCAATCGTGCTGGTGCGCTTGATCTTGGCTTGCAATTGAATTATGCCGTACATCAAAGCTTCAGCAGTTGGAGGACACCCTGGTACATAAACGTCCACAGGAACGATGCGGTCGCAACCGCGCACCACAGAATAAGAGTAATGGTAGTAACCGCCGCCGTTAGCGCACGATCCCATCGAGATCACCCAGCGTGGCTCTGGCATCTGGTCATACACCTTGCGCAAAGCTGGTGCCATCTTGTTACACAAAGTACCCGCCACAATCATCAAATCAGATTGACGAGGTGATGGTCTGAACACAACACCAAAACGGTCCAAGTCATACCGTGAAGCACCTGCGTGCATCATTTCAACCGCACAACAGGCCAAACCAAAAGTCATCGGCCAAAGAGAACCTGTTCTCGTCCAGTTAATGAGCTTATCAGCCGATGTTGTGACAAAACCTTCTTTTAAGATACCTTCAATAGCCATGTTTTATCGTCACTCCCAATTAAGGGCGCCCTTCTTCCAGATGTAGGCAAAGCCAATCACGAATTCCAACAAGAAAATAACCATGGAGATGTAGCCAGGCCAGCCAATTTCAGACAAGGCCACGCCCCAAGGGAATAAAAATGCTGTTTCTAAGTCAAACAGGATGAAAAGGATGGCGATCAAGTAATAACGCACGTCAAATTTCATGCGCGCATCTTCGTATGCGTCAAATCCGCACTCGTAAGGGGATATTTTTTCAGCGTCGGGCTTATTCGCTCCGAGCAATTTGCCAAGGCCCATGGGAGCCAAGCCAACACCAATCCCCACTAGGATGAATAGTAAAACGGGAAAATAAGCTTCTAAGTTCAAGAGCGTTCCAATTCGTAACTCTAAGTATCACTTACATATTTTCACTAATTGGTCTTGCAGCTTTCTGACAAGCGACAAAACCCCCTATTTGGTGCCGTCGGCGAGACTCGAACTCGCACAGCTTACGCCACTACCACCTCAAGATAGCGTGTCTACCAATTCCACCACGACGGCATACGGTAAAACCCTTAGATTTTAGCTTATTGCCGCTTTTCTAGAGTAGTTTTTTAAGTTTTTAAGGCTTATCTTGGGACGCTCTGACCTGAACCGGTCACTGGAGCAACTGGTGAACCTGGCGCAGCTGGGGCTTGCACTGGAACTTCAGCAGCTGGAGCTACCACGGGAGCACTGGTGCCTGATAAAACACCGGCGTTTTGTGACTTGGTTGAACCAAATAAAGTGATGCCCAAGGTAGACAAGAAGAAGATCGTGGCAAATATAGCCGTCACGCGTGACAAGAAGTTGGCTGAACCAGCAGCGCCGAACAAGCCGCCTGAAGAACCGCCACCAAATGCTGCACCCATATCAGCGCCCTTACCTTGCTGAACCAGCACCAAGGCAATCACACCAATCGCTGAAATGATCTGCAACACAACCAATATAGTCTTTAACAATTCCATCTAAGTCTCCAAAAACAAATTTATTTACTTGCTTGGCATAAAGCCAAAAAATCTTCTGCATTCAACGATGCACCACCCACCAAACCACCATCAATATCTGGCATCGCCAACAAATCTTTAGCATTATCAGGCTTTAAGCTGCCGCCATACAAAATTGCCACTTTTGAGGCAGCCGCATCGTCAAATTTAGCCAGCTGCAAACGCAACTCTCTATGCACATCTTGGGCCTGAGCCGGAGTGGGTATTTTTCCAGTGCCAATCGCCCAAACGGGTTCATAAGCAATGATGCAAGACCCAATTTGCCCTTGAAGCAAATCTAAAACAGCCTGCAACTGACGACGCACAACGGTCAAGGTTTTGCCGTCATCATGTTCAGCCTCTGTCTCGCCCACACAAATGATGGGAGTGATGTTGGCTTGCAAGCAGGCTTTAGCCTTTCTCGCCACCAAGCCGTCACCCTCCTGATGAAATTGACGGCGCTCAGAGTGACCAACGATCACATACTGACAACCAAACTCTTGCAACATTTTTGCGCTGACATCACCGGTATAGGCACCATTGGGATGATCAGAAACATCTTGAGCACCACAAGCAATCGGTGAATTAGCCAACAATTGGCTGACCTGGGATAAGTAGGGGTAAGGCACACATAAACCCGTGCGCATACCTTGCAGATTTGCTAAAAAATCTTTACTACTCAATAACTCTTCAATGAGTTGCTGATTAGCAGCCAAGCTGCCATTCATTTTCCAGTTACCGATGATGGTCAAGGGTCTCATTAAAGTCTCATTCAATTAACAATTAACACTATCTTACCAATGTGCTGACTTGATTCCATCAATTGATGGGCCTTGGCAGCAGCTTCTAATTCAAATACTTCATGGATCACTGGCCTGATTTTTTTAGACTCCAACAATGGCCAAACATGCGCTCTCAAGGATCTGGCAATCGCACCCTTGAAATCAACCGACCTGGCTCTCAAAGTTGATCCAGTGATGGTCAAACGTCTGCGCAAAACTTGACCCACATCCACTTCTGAAATTTTACCGCCCTGATTAGCAATGATCACAATTCGGCCATCATCTGCTAAACATTTAATTTCTCTGCCCACATAAGGGCCCGCCACCATATCCAAAATAACGTTGGCACCTTTGCCATTTGTAAAAGATTTAACTTCTTCAACAAAATCTTGGGTACGGTAGTTCACTGCCAATACCGCTCCAAGCTCTTTACAAGCCGCGGCTTTTTCATCACTGCCCACAGTCACAAGCACATCATGACCTAAAGCGGTCACCAACTGAATCGCCGTTACACCAATGCCACTGCTGCCGCCATGAACCAATAAAGTTTCTTTGCCACGCCCATCTAACCCTAAACGACCGCGATCAAAAACATTGCTCCAGACGGTAAAAAATGTTTCTGGAATACTTGCAGCTTCAACATCTGACAAACCTCTGGGCACAGGCAAGCATTGCGCTAATGGAGCGATGCAGTACTCAGCATAAGCACCACCAACGACCAAAGCGCAAACACGACTACCTATTTCCAAACTAAAAAAATTATCGGGGTGTGCAATGTCACCGCCGATGATTTCACCTGCCAATTCCAACCCAGGTAAATCTGTACCGCCTGGAGGGACCGGATAAAAACCTTGGCGCTGTAGAACATCAGGACGATTGACTCCTGCAGCTCTGACTCTGATCAATACCTCACCAGAACCAGGAAGCGGTATGACCAATTCAGGTCTTACCGCCGCCTTTAGAACTTCAGGGCCACCATATTGGCTGATTTCAACAGCACGCATGCCGTTTTAGCTCACTAATGTGGATGCGCTTATTGCTGTTGTTGCTCAGCTTGGTCTGCAGGTGCAGCATCAGCTTGAGGTGCAGCACCGTTCAAAGGAGCAATGCTTGTTCCTTCATCGGCACATGCAGCCTTCAATGACAAACGCAAACGTCCACGCTCATCAGCAGCCAATAACTTCACGCGCACAACTTGACCTTCTTGCAAATAATCTTTCACATCTTTCACACGCTCATTGGCGATTTCTGAAATATGCAATAAACCATCTTTACCTGGAAGAATGTTGATCAAGGCACCGAACTCTAGCAACTTAACCACTGGACCTTCGTAGATCTTGCCTACTTCAGCTTCAGCAGTGATGCCTTCAATACGACGCTTCGCTTCTTCCATGCCTTCAGCACTTGTTGAAGCAATGGTCACAAGACCATCATCAGTGATATCAATGCTAGTACCAGTTTCTTTTGTCAAAGCCTGGATAGTTGCGCCACCCTTACCGATCACTTCACGGATCTTGTCTGGATGGATCTTGATTGTCACCATGCGTGGAGCGTGCTCAGACAACTCTGTGCGTACACCACTCATTGATTCTTGCATCTTACTCAAAATGTGCAAACGGCCTTCTTTGGCTTGAGCCAAAGCAACCTGCATGATCTCTTTAGTAATACCTTGTACTTTGATATCCATCTGCAATGCAGTGATACCGTTTGATGTACCAGCTACCTTAAAGTCCATATCGCCCAAGTGATCTTCATCGCCCAAGATGTCTGTCAAAACAGCGAAACGATTGCCATCCAAAATCAAGCCCATCGCCACACCAGCCACGTGGGCTTTAACAGGAACACCAGCATCCATCATCGCTAAACAGCCGCCACAAACAGAAGCCATTGAAGACGAACCATTTGACTCAGTGATTTCTGAAACAACACGCAAGCTATAAGCAAACTCTTCTGCGCTTGGCAAAACTGGAATCAAAGCACGCTTAGCTAAACGGCCGTGACCGATTTCGCGACGCTTTGGGCTACCAACACGACCTGTTTCGCCAGTGGCAAACGGAGGCATGTTGTAGTGGAACATGAAACGATCACGTTGCTCACCTTCTAAAGCATCAATGATTTGCTCATCACGCGCTGTTCCCAAAGTTGCAACCACCAAACCTTGTGTCTCACCACGGGTGAACAATGCTGAACCGTGAGTACGTGGCAATACGCCTGTACGAATTTCAATTGGACGAACAGTGCGTGTATCACGACCGTCAATGCGTGGTTCACCGTTCAATACTTGACTACGAACAATCTTCGCTTCGATATCAAACATGATGTTGTTAGCTTCAACTTCATCAAATTCACCATCTTCAGCCAACTTCGCCATCACATCTTTTGTCACTTCTTTCAACTTGGTTGAACGAGCTTGCTTTTGACGAATTTGATACGCTTCACGCAAACCAGCTTCAGCCAATGCAGTGACCTTAGCAATCATTGGCTCATTCTTAGGAGCTGCTTGCCAATCCCACTCAGGCTTACCGCCTTCGCGCACTAAATCATTGATCGCATTGATCGCTGTTTGCATTTGCTCATGACCATAAACAACCGCGCCCAACATGATCTCTTCAGACAATTGATAGGCCTCAGACTCAACCATCAACACAGCAGCTTGAGTACCAGCAACAATCAAATCTAACTCACTAGTAGCTTGCTCAGTGCGTGTTGGGTTCAACATGTATTGACCATCTTTGTAACCAACACGAGCAGCGCCCACTGGGCCATTGAATGGAATGCCAGAAACAGCCAAAGCTGCAGAAGCACCAATCAATGCAGGGATGTCTGCAGGTACGTCAGGGTTGATCGATACCACGTGAATCACCACTTGCACTTCGTTCAAGAAACCTTCTGGGAACAAAGGACGCAATGGGCGATCGATCAAACGAGAAATCAATGTTTCGCCTTCAGAAGGACGACCTTCACGACGGAAAAAGCCGCCAGGAATCTTACCGGCAGCGTATGTCTTCTCTAAATAATCAACTGTGAGTGGGAAGAAGTTTTGACCTGGCTTGGCATTTTTTGCACCAACCACTGTTGCCAAAATCACTGTGTCATCCACATCCACTAAAACTGCACCACCTGCTTGGCGAGCAATCTCACCAGTTTCCATACGAACAGTGTGTGAACCCCATTGAAAACTTTTTACTACTTTATTAAACATCGTCATTTATGTATATCTCCAATCAACATTTGCCATAGAAAATCAGCGCTATGGCAGCACTGGAGCAATTAGGGGCTATGCGGAGTAAGGATGCCATTCCAAAGAAAGGCTTAGAGAGAAGAGTTAACCTGTCTTTGGAATGACACGGGTCCTGTACTACGAGCAGCCACCGACCGCTCAAAACGATAATGCCTGCCTAAGTCAAACTGAGGCAGGCATTGTCGGAATTACTTACGTAGACCGAGCTTATCAATCAAAGCGCGATAACGATCAAAATCTTTTGACTTCAAATAGTCGAGCAAACGACGGCGACGGCTAACCATCTTCAATAAACCACGACGGCTGTGATGATCTTTAGCATTTGCTTTGAAGTGAGGTGTTAAATCATTGATGCGAGCAGTTAACAAAGCAACTTGAACTTCAGGACTGCCTGTGTCATTTGCTGCACGTGCGTTATCTTTAACAATAACGGCTTTATCAGCTGTAAGAATAGCCATTTTTAAACTCCATACTTGCGAACAAACGAGCTTGAGATTCAATAAGTTATTGGTCTCTGACCCGATATGTCGTGCGAATTGTTGTAAAAACCCGAAACTTCTTGATTCTCTTTTACTTATTAAAGGAATCAATCATTTCGGCACTTTTTGAGAAATTCCCAGAAAGTGCCGAAATTATAGCTTATTTGGGCTTAAACAGCCATCTGAGCGTTCAATTTCTGTTGAGCCGGGTCATATAACTTATTCAAAGCTGCCAAATAAGCCTTGGCTGAAGCAGCCACAATGTCCGGATCCGTGCCAACGCCATTCACAATCCGTCCGCCCTTAGCAAGACGCACCGTGACTTCACCCTGAGACTCAGTACCGGTCGTGATGGCATTGACCGAGTACAACAACTGCTCAGCACCACTTTTGACCTTGGATTCGATGGCATTCAAGGTTGCGTCGACTGGGCCATTGCCTTCAGCCTCAGAAGTGAATTCATCTTTGCCAGATTTGAAAATAATCTTGGCAAAAGGCCTTTCTCCAGTATCAGACCTTTGTGACATTGAGATAAAACGGTAGTGGTCACTAGCCTCTTCAGCGTTATTACCCACAATCGCGGTGATATCTTCGTCAAAAATCTCAGCCTTTTGGTCTGCCAAAGTCTTGAATCTAGAGAAAGCATCATTCATTTCAGCCTCAGAATCCAACTCGATGCCCAATTCTTGCAAACGCTGTTTGAATGCATTTCGGCCAGACAATTTGCCCAAAACGATCTTATTGGCTGCCCAACCCACATCTTCAGCTCGCATGATTTCGTAGGTATCACGGGCTTTTAAAACGCCATCTTGGTGAATACCTGAAGCGTGAGCGAAGGCATTGGCGCCAACCACAGCTTTATTCGGTTGCACCACAAAACCAGTGATTTGAGAAACCATCTTAGAGGCTGGCACGATTTGAGTCGTATCAATGCCCACTGACAAATCAAAGTAATCTTTGCGAGTTTTGATGGCCATCACCACTTCTTCTAAAGAAGTATTACCCGCACGCTCACCCAAACCATTGATGGTGCATTCGACTTGACGAGCTCCACCGATCTTGACGCCCGCCAATGAATTGGCCACGCCCATGCCCAAGTCATTGTGGCAATGCACAGACCAAATCGCTTTATCAGAGTTCGGAATGCGCTCACGCAAAGTTTTGATGAAGTTGCCATAAAGCTCAGGCACCGCATAACCAACCGTGTCAGGCACATTGATGGTTGTAGCACCCTCTTTGATCACAGCCTCAAGCACGCGACACAAAAAATCTACTTCAGAGCGATAGCCATCTTCTGGCGAAAACTCAATATCGTTGGTGTGATTACGCGCAAAGCGCACAGCAGCTTTGGCTTGCTCAAACACTTGATCAGGCGTCATGCGCAACTTCTTTTCCATGTGCAATGGTGAAGTGGCAATGAATGTGTGAATACGCTTAGAGTTAGCGCCTTTCAAAGCATCAGCCGCTCGACCAATGTCTTTTTCATTGGCGCGGGCCAATGAACAAACCGTTGAGTCTTTGATGACTTGAGCAATGGCATTGATCGCCGCAAAGTCGCCATCAGAGCTGGCCGCAAAGCCCGCCTCGATCACGTCCACACGTAGACGCTCAAGTTGTCTTGCAATTCTGACCTTTTCATCCTTGGTCATCGAGGCACCAGGTGACTGCTCACCATCTCTCAAAGTGGTATCAAAAATAATCAATTTATCTGTCATGACTTGCTCCCGGACTAACTAAATTTTCTAAATAAAAAAACCCCAGTAGGACTGGGGTTCGTGTTGTTTGCTTTGACTCTAAGTGTTTAAGCGTGCACCGACCCCAGGTTTTGACCTAGTTCTAAAAGTAGTAGCAGTGACAAACTTGTATTCATAAACTCCAATATACACAAAAAATGAATTAATTGTTAGAAAGCATATCTGAAGCTTTTTTCTTGCGCAAGACAATCTTTTGCCAAATCCAAAAAACATAGCCTGAGATGGCGTAAGCCACAAATAAACCAAATAATGCAACAGGTGGATCGCTTGAGACCAAAACGAAGCCCAAGATCACCAAAATCATCACGCCAAAAGGTGCTCTGTAGCGCACATCCAAGGCTTTACCACTGTAGAACATGGCATTTGAAACCATGGTGATACCTGCATAAATGGTCAAAACGAACATGACCCAAGGCAATGCCAGTTCTTGAACGTGCAATTTATTGTCCACGGCCAACCAAACAAAACCTGCAATCAAAGAGGCGGCGGCTGGACTTGGCAAACCTTGGAAAAAGCGTTTATCAACCACGCCAATATTGGTATTGAATCGTGCCAAGCGCAAGGCGGCGCCCGCACAGAAGATGAATGCAGCCAACCAGCCCCATTTACCCAAATCTTTTAAAACCCACTCATAGGCAATCAATGCTGGCGCCACGCCAAAAGAAACCATGTCTGTCAATGAGTCGTACTGCTCACCAAAGGCACTTTGGGTGTTGGTCATGCGCGCCACACGACCATCCATACCGTCCATCACCAAAGCCACAAAAATGGCAATCGCTGCAATCTCAAAACGTTGGTTCATGGCTTGCACGATGGCAAAGAAACCGCAGAATAAATTAGCGGTTGTAAAAGCATTCGGCAATAAATAGATGCCACGATTACGTGGTCGACCCAGATTCTCTTGATCAGGGCCAGCCCAATCATTGCGACGCAAAGGCGTCACATTGCTGGGTAAATTTTTAGTTAATCTTGGTTTTCTACGTCGAAATGTCGTCATAGACTACTTTTTAGTCCAATCCGGGCAATTTGGCTAGTACCGTGCTAGTTGCTGATACTTTATCGCCAACACTCACCAATGGCTCAGCAGTCAAAGGCAAATACACATCCACTCTTGAACCAAAACGGATAAAACCGTAACGCTCGCCCTTTTTAAGCTTGTCGCCTAAATGCGCGTAGCAAAGAATTCTGCGGGCAATCAAGCCGGCTACTTGAACCAATGTGATGGTTTGACCATTGGCGTCAATCACCACAGCATTGCGTTCATTTTCTGTGGATGCTTTATCTAAATCAGCATTCACAAACTTACCTGGGAAATACTCAATGCGTTTGATCGTGCCATTCACAGAAGAACGATTGGAATGGACGTTGAACACGTTCATGAAAACACTGATCTTGAGCGCTTCACGATTGGCATATGGATCAAATCCCTTTTCAACAATGATCACTCGACCATCAGCTGGGGATAAAACCGCATCTTTGGTCAAGGGAATCGGACGACCTGGGTCTCTGAAAAACTGCACCACAAAAATAAAAATAATCCAGAAAGGCCAAGACCATGCCCATCCTGCGGTGGAATGGATCACGAACAATACAAAACCCGCGATGGCCACGTGTGGCCAACCTTCTTTTGCAATGATTGGATGCGGGTAATGAACTGCCATTTGGTCTCTCTTTCTGGATCTTTTTATTTATTCAACGATTAAATCTTAGTTCTTGCTTTGATCAACTAGCTTGTTCTTAGCAATCCAAGGCATCATCGCGCGCAACTTAGCACCAACCACTTCGATGTCATGCTCAGCATTCAAGCGACGACGAGAAATCAATGTAGGCGCACCTGCTTTGTTTTCCAAGATGAAGCTCTTTGCATATTCACCAGTTTGAATGTCTTTCAAGCACTGACGCATTGCATTCTTCGTATCTTCAGTCACAACACGTGGGCCAGTCACATACTCACCGTACTCAGCATTGTTTGAGATTGAGTAGTTCATGTTGGCGATACCACCTTCGTAGATCAAGTCAACGATCAACTTCAACTCGTGCAAGCACTCGAAGTAAGCCATTTCTGGGGCATAACCAGCTTCAACCAAAGTTTCAAAACCAGCTTTGATCAATTCAACTGCGCCACCACAAAGAACAGCCTGCTCACCGAACAAGTCAGTTTCAGTTTCTTCACGGAAGTTTGTTTCGATGATGCCGGCACGGCCACCGCCGTTGGCTGTTGCATATGACAAAGCAACATCACGTGCTGAACCAGTTGTGTTTTGATGAACAGCGATCAAATGAGGAACGCCACCACCTTGTGTATATGTGCCACGAACAGTATGGCCTGGCGCTTTAGGAGCAACCATGATCACGTCCACGTCTGCGCGTGGAATCACTTGACCGTAGTGAACGTTAAAGCCGTGAGCAAATGCCAATGCAGCGCCTGCCTTGATATTTGGAGCAACTTCTTTGTTGTACACCTCAGCGATTTGCTCGTCTGGCAACAACATCATCACAACGTCTGCGCCCTTAACAGCTTCAGCCACTTCTTTAACTTGCAAACCTGCGTTTGCAGCTTTATTCCAAGAAGCGCCACCTTTGCGTAAACCAACAGTTACTTTCACACCAGAATCATTCAAGTTCTGAGCGTGGGCATGGCCCTGTGAACCGTAACCAATGATTGTTACTTGCTTACCTTTGATCAAAGATAAGTCTGCGTCTTTATCGTAAAAAACTTTCATGCTATTTCCTATGTAATTTCAGTTTGTTGTTTGTTAAAAAGTTATGCCTTCAAGATACGCTCACCGCGACCAACGCCAGAGCAACCAGTTCGGACTGTTTCCAAAATAGTACTGCGGTCTGTGGCCTCAATGAATGCATCTAATTTACTGCTGTCTCCAGTCAGCTCGATGGTGTAAGACTTATCGCTGACATCAATGATACGACCGCGGAAAATGTCCGTAATGCGTTTCATCTCTTCGCGCTCCTTACCAACAGCTCTGACCTTGATCAACATGAGCTCACGCTCAATGTGAGGACCATCAGTCAAATCAATCACCTTCACCACCTCAACAAGGCGGTTCAGATGCTTGGTAATTTGCTCAATGACGTCTTCAGAGCCCACTGTCACAATTGTCATGCGTGACAAAGATGGATCTTCTGTAGGAGCCACTGTTAATGTTTCAATGTTGTATCCACGAGCAGAAAATAAACCAACCACGCGTGATAACGCGCCTGGCTCGTTCTCTAAAAGAATAGAAATAATATGGCGCATCAGAGTTCCTCGCTTCCTAAAAGCATTTCAGTAATGCCTTTACCAGCTTGAACCATTGGCCAAACGTTTTCTGTTGGGTCTGTTTGGAAATCCATGAACACAGTTCGATCTTTCATTTTGAATGCTTCACGAAGTGCTGGCTCAACCTCAGACTTTTTCTCAATGCGCATGCCCACGTGGCCATAAGATTCCGCCAACTTCACAAAGTCAGGCAATGAATCCATGTACGAACTTGAGTAACGCTTGTTATAAGTTAACTCTTGCCATTGACGAACCATGCCCAAATAACGATTGTTCAAAGAAACAATCTTGATCGGTGTGTCGTATTGCTTGCAAGTTGATAACTCTTGAATACACATCTGAATAGAACCTTCACCAGTGATGGTCACTACCTCATTATCTGGGAAAGCTTTTTTGATGCCCATGGCGTACGGCAAGCCAACACCCATGGTGCCAAGACCACCAGAGTTGATCCAACGACGTGGCTTATCAAATTTATAGAATTGCGCTGCCCACATTTGATGTTGACCAACGTCTGAACAAACAAATGCATCACCTTTGGTGAGTTCCCAAATTTTTTCAACCACGTACTGTGGTTTAACAATTTCAGAATCACGGTCAAAGCTCAAGCAATCTTTTTTGCGCCACTCATTGATTTGTGACCACCAAGCATCTAACTTGGCTTTGTTCTTTAATGGACCAGCAGCCTTGATCATGGCAGACATCTCAACCAAAACTTCTTTGAGATCACCAACGATAGGCACATCCACTTTCACGCGCTTTGAAATCACAGATGGATCGATGTCAATGTGAATGATCTTTCTAGGCACGCTGCAAAAATGAGCAGGGTTACCAATCACGCGGTCATCAAAACGAGCGCCGATCGCGATCAACACATCGCAATGCTGCATGGTCATATTGGCTTCATACGTGCCGTGCATACCTAGCATGCCCAAAAAGCGTGGGTCTGTGCCAGGGAATCCACCCAAGCCCATCAAGGTATTGGTCACTGGATAACCAAGCAAATCAGCAAATTGTTTTAGCTCAGGAGCTGCGTCTGAAAGAATCACGCCACCACCTGTGTAGATGTATGGACGCTCAGCTTCAAGCAACAAACTGATGGCCTTGCGTATCTGACCACTGTGACCTTTGTTCACAGGGTTATAAGAACGCATGTTCAATTCAGTTGGATAGTTAAAGCGTGCTTTTTGGAAAGACACGTCTTTAGGAATATCCACTACCACCGGACCTGGGCGACCAGTTCTGGCAATGTGAAAAGCTTTCTTCAAAGTCAAAGCTAGATCCGCAGGATCTTTGACCAAGAAATTATGTTTAACGATTGGACGAGTGATACCAACGGTGTCGCACTCTTGGAACGCATCTTCACCGATGGCAGCCGTAGGCACGTTACCAGTGATGATCACCATTGGGATTGAATCCATGTAGGCAGTCGCAATGCCTGTCACAGCATTGGTAACACCAGGACCTGAGGTCACCAATGCAACACCGACATTACCTGTGGCACGCGCATAGCCATCAGCAGCGTGAACAGCTGCTTGCTCATGACGCACCAAGATATGTTCAAACTTATCTTGTTTGAAGATTTCGTCGTAGATAAATAAAACTGAACCGCCTGGGTAACCCCAGACATATTCCACACCTTCAGCATGAAGGGCTTGTACCAAAATTTCAGCGCCAATCATTTCTGGGCCGTCTTGGTTTTGATTGTTACTAGCAGGGTTCAAAAGTTCCGCGCTGTTGTTATTTGCATTCATTTTCTATAGTCCTTTGCAATTTTCGGCAAAAAATTGTTTGGGCTACTCTGGCTCCGTGCTTGTGGCTCGGGTTCGAGTGGCGGTCGCTTAAATCCGGGAAAAAACCATCTTATGAAAGGTCCGGCAAGTCGAACCTAGGATTTTAGCCTATAAAGCCTTATTAGGGGTGGGTTTGTGAAGCGTTGTCTAATAGAGGTCATGGCTTCTGCAAAAGAACTGTCTGACTTTCTCAAGGGAGTCCAGGCAAAATCCTTCAAACGTACCGTATTCTCTACGCGGGACGAGGATGCAGCCTTGGATATCGTGCAAGACAGCATGATGAAATTGGCCGAGAAATACGGCGACCGCGACGCAGCAGAACTGCCCTTGATTTACACACGAATTCTTCAAAATACAACCTTGGACTGGTTCCGGCGTCAAAAAACCCAAAATACCTGGGTCAGCCTCTTCTCATCTCTGAGGGGTGGCAATAAAGATAATTTGGATGACTCTGATTACTCAGACCCTCTGGAGTTCCTTGATTCTTCAGAAGAAAATCTTGGTTTTGAGGATGGCGCGACGATTTTAGAGCGTCAACAAGTGATCAAAATCATCGAAAATGAGATTTCAAAACTACCTTCACGTCAACGCGAAGCCTTCCTCATGCGTTATTGGGATGATCTAGGCATTTCTGAAACAGCCAAATTAATGGCTTGCTCAGAGGGTAGCGTGAAGACACACTGCTCTCGAGCATGCTCTTTTTTGGCGAAAGCCCTTAAAAAACAAGGATTTAAATTGTGAGTAAGCACTATCAAACCCCTCAAGTCGATGGCAACCAAGAGTTGCAAGTGGCCCTACTCACCCGCGATTTACTCGATGAAGGTGCTGCGAACCTACCAGCACATATCACCAATCGTCTTGAAAATGCCAGAAAACTGGCATTGGCAGCAAAATTAGAGGAACGCAAACCATTCTGGTCACATAACTGGGTCAGAGAAGGCTTCAAAAACTCAAATTCAACCGGTTCAGATTGGCGCAATCGCGCATGGGGCGCCTTTGGTGCGGCTCCTATTTTTGCTTTGGCCTTTGGCATTGTTTTGATCTCCAATTGGCAACAAGATGAGCGCATCTTGGATATTGCCAAGGTTGATAGTGCTATTTTGGTTGACGTGGTGCCTCCTCATGCCTACAAAGATGATGGTTTTGTCCGATACCTGATCACCAATGGCAAAGACTTGGTTGTTGCAGAAGATGAGGAAGAAGAAAAGATCTGATCATGTCTTTTTCATCATTCTTTCAATCGTTCACAAACATGAAATGCCAAAATCGGTATATCTGTTTGAGTCGTTGCCTGATGTCTCACATCACAGTTTTTGTTTTTATTCTTTTAGCCTACCCCGTGGTGGCTCATGCGCAAAACTGGTCGGCACTCAATGAAGATCAGCGATTGGTTTTAGCGCCTCTTGAAGAAGATTGGTCGAGTCTATCTGCTGCTCGTCAAAAAAAATGGGTGGATGTGGCCAATCGCTATCCATCGATGTCTGATAGCGAAAAAAGCACTTTGCAGTCTCGGATGTCAGAGTGGGCCAACTTATCAAGCAATGAGCGTCAGCGTGCCAGAGATAATTACCTGCGCATCCTGAACATCTCGCCTGAGAAAAAAGCGGCCGCTTGGGAAAGTTATCAGCAACTATCCGATGAAGATAAAAAGTTGTTGGCGCAAAAAAGAGCTCAAACAAGCAAACCAAGCGCAGTCACTTCACCAACGCTAAAATAGCGTTTGTGAAAGAATCCAATCAGTTCATCCCCCTTCCTGCAAGTTACTTAAAGTCGCTGCCAGCGCCGACGATCAAACGCCGCATCGCTTTAAACCTCTATGAGATGTTGGTTTTGTTTGGCGTGTTGGCTTTTACATTTTTAGTGCCGCACTTGATCATCGGGGTTTTATTTGAGGTCACAGCGCCCTCTGCCATTTTGATGGCTCACACGTATCTGGTCTTGGCTTTTTACTTCATGTGGTACTGGACCAAAACAGGACAAACGCTCGCCATGCAAACTTGGCGCATTCAGATGGTTAGTGGTGATGGCACGATCATGAAACGTTCACAAGCATTGATGCGCTTTGCGATAGGCTCACTGTGGTTGATCCCAGCAGCCTTGTTACTTTTCATTAATATCAAAATGAATCCATCTGCCAGCATGGGCGGATCAGTTTCAATTATCTTCTTTTCAATCACTTTATTTTTGTGGCCGCTAACAGCAGCCTTAGATCGAAAGAATCGCCAATCGATTCCTGATCGCTGGTCTGGCACTCGCTTGGTTCAATTACCCAACACGGTTCCTCATCCAGTCAGCAGTAGTAAAGAATGATTGCATCAGGCGTTCAAATAGGATGCCATTGATACCAACATCTTTCATGGCTTGGCGCATGCACTGCAACCACTGATCTCTCTCAGAAATACCAATTGAGAATGGCAAATGCCTGGCTTTGAGTCTTGGGTGTCCATATTGCTGAACAAACAAATCAGGGCCGCCCATCCAACCACTCAAGAACATGAATAGCTTCTCTCTGGATGACGTTGAATCAGCAGGATGCATGAGTCGTATGCCCTGATAGTTTTCTTCTAAATCCATCAGGTCGTAAAAACGATCAACCAATTCACGGAGCTTCTCAGCTCCGCCAATCAATTCATAAGTGGTTTGTTCTTGTGACATATCTCTTTATTTTATTCTTGATTAAACTTTTTAATCACACTTTGATCATACATTCCTGAGGACTTCTGAGGCCGATGTATGAGAAATCTTTCTTTGTAACCACAGACCACCCAAGACACAAGCAGAAACTCCAAAAACAACGCCATAAACAATCACAATCCATGGAATTGGTAAGTTGAATTCAAAGACATGGGTGGCCAAAGCCCAACCTACCCCAATGGCGCCCAAAGAAGCCATCAAACCAGCAATAAAACCAATCACGCTTAACTCTGTGTAAAAAGCACGTCTGATTTGAGCCTGACTAGCCCCCAAGGTTTTCAGTAGGCCCGCATCTTTGAGACGCTCATCTTGAGTGGATGCCAAAGCAGCGGCCAAGACCAAGATGCCAGCAATCACTGTGAAGCCAAAAAGTAATTCCACGGCTGCTGATAATTTATTCAAAACATCTTGCACTTGATTCAAAGCAGATTCCACATCCACAACCGTCACGTTAGGAAATTGCGCCACCACAGCAATATCCAAAGGCAATACTTGTGGCACCAAAGGCCCTTGCTTGTAGGCAGTGATCCAGGTTTGCGGCATTTCACCGAGCAGATGAGGTGGCAGAATTGCAAAGAAGTTCACGCGCATACTGCCCCAATCAAGTTCCCTGATGGAGGTGACATTTGCCTTGACGGGAATACCTGCGATATCAAAAACCAAGCTATCGCCCAGCTTTAAAGACAATGTTTTAGCCAAGCCTTTTTCAATCGACACTTCAGGCGCTTCGGTATTTCCATGCCAAGTTCCTGCTGTCACTTTATTTTTATCTGGCAAATCTGCGGCGTATGAAAGGTTGAATTCTCTATCAACCAATCTCTGAGCACGTGAGTCCTCAAAATCTTGTGGCAAGACCACTTGATCATTGATGTGCGTTAAACGACCTCGAACCATTGGATACAAAACTATTTTTTGAACACCAGCACTCTGCAACTTTTGCTCGATCGCGGCTTTTTGTTCTGGCTGAATATTGATCAAAAATCTATTGGGGGCATCAGGTGGCGAGCTGCCCTTCCAGGCACTCATCAAATCCTGTCTCACCACCGCTAAAAGCAACAAAGCCATGATCGCAATCGCCAGCGATGCGATTTGCAAACCGGTGAACAAAGAACGTCTTGATAATGATTGCCACACAAAGCGTTGCACAACGTGCTGACCCAACCATGAATGCTCTGCCATCTTGGCAGTCAATTTGACCAGCAGCCACGAGACCAACACAAAGATGACCGCTGCCAATGTAAAACCGCCCAAGGTTAAGACAGCTAATTTGACATCTTTAGCAACACTCAAGAGCAAAACAAAGAAGCTGATCAAGCCAAAAAACATCAACAACCAAGAAGCAGGATGCCTGACTGAAATATCTCGACGAATCACTTTCAATGGCGAGATATCACTCAAATACAGCAATGGTGGCCAGACAAACCCAATCAATAAAACAACCGCCACCAGCAAAGACCAGATCAATGGCCACACCGATGCTGATGGCAAATCAGCTACGAGCAAATCACCTAAAAAGAAAAGCAAGCCTTGATGCCCGATCCATCCTAAGAATGCGCCCATGGCTCCACCCAAGAGTGCAATCACCATGCTGGCCTTGAAATGCTCTAACAATACTTGGCGCTTATTAGCGCCCAAGCATTTCCAAATAGCCGTTGGATTGGCTTGCTTACTGGTGTAGCGCTTGGCTGCTAATGCCATTGCCACAGCTGCCACCATGGCGGTCAAAATTGCCACGAGTGATAAAAACTTTTCAGCGCGATCGAGCGTTGCTCTCATCAAAGGTTGACTGTTATCAACCCCTTCAATTTTGATGCCCCTTAATTGTTTGCCATCAATTTCTTTTTGGGCCCACAGTAAAAATGCATTGACCGTTGGTTCTTGCCCAGCAATTAAGAACCGATAAGTCACTCGACTTCCAAAACCAATCAACTGAGTTTTACCTAGCTCATCATCACGCATCATGACCCGTGGCGCAAAGTTCAAGAAACCAGCGCCCTTATCCAACTCTTGCGTTAACAAAGCCTCAATCACAAAACTGGTGGACCCCAAGGTGATGCGATCACCTAACTTTGCAGAAAGTCCTGCCAAAAGAGCAGGTTCTACCCAAACGGAACCTCGTGATGGTATTGCGCGCGTGCTTGCGCCCTTGATGTCTAGATCATCTTTAGAGATCTTGACACTTCCCCTCAATGGGTATGAATCTGTGACGGCTTTTAAAGCCACTAAGCGGGCATTTGAGCCAACCGATGACATGGTGGGGAACACCGTGGTCTTGGCCATCAGCAAGCCTTCTTTAGCAGCCTCTTGCTCGAAAAGGATTGGTAAGGGCTGATCACTCTGAATCAAAGCGTCTGATGCGATCAACTGCTTAGCATCTCTCTCAAAGGCTCTTTGCATGCGATCTGCCAAATAAGCCACACTGCTCAAAGACGCCACGGAAACAACCAGGGCAGCCAAAAGCCAAGCAAACTCAATAGATCTGAAGGAACGAGGAAGATTCATTGCTACTCAATATCAGCCAATTAGTGATTCAGACACTAGCATAGTGGTTGTTCACTAAAAGTGTGCAAGCTTGCAATACCCCAAGTTGATCAAGGTCATCTGATCGCCATTCAATGGCAGATGATTGAGCTTGATGAAAATTAATTTAATGCAAGGCCAAGCTTGACAACAATCTCGCGGTAAATGTCATATTCAGCTTTGATTTCTGCCGCAAACTGCTCTGGGTTATTCGCCACAATCATGGACCCAGTGTCTTCAATGCGTTTTCTGACTGCAGGATCTTGTAAAACTTTGAGCACTCCTGCGTGAATCTTTTTCACAGCCTCTTTTGACATGCCAGCAGGACCAATCAGACCATAGAAAGCCATGCGATTGACTGGAGCCAAACCGACTTCTGCAAACGTCGGTACATGAGGCAAGCTGCTCAATCTTTTTGGCGCGGCCACCACCAAAGGCAGTAAACGACCATCTTTGATAAAAGGATAAGCCGATGGCAAATTATCAAAAATGATGGGCACCTTTCCCGAGACCGTATCGACCAAAGCCGGTCCAGCGCCACGATAAGGCACATGCACCATTTGGGCACCCGTCAAACTTTTAAACAACTCAGTTTGCAAATGTCCAATGCCACCAGCACCTGAGGTTGAGTAACTGTACTTACCTGGATTCTTTTTAATTAACTCTAAAAATGATTTGTAGTCTTTGGCCACAAATTTTGGGTGTACTGCAATCACATTGGGGGATGCTGCAATATTGGTGATGGCCTGAAAATCTTTGATGGGGTCGTAACCAATTTTTTTATTGATCGCTGGGCTTGAGGCAGTGGTTGAGACCGTGGCCATGCCAATCACATGACCATCCTTACCGCCCCTGACAATGTCCAATGCCCCAATCGATCCGCCAGCCCCTGCTTTATTTTCAACAACCACGGCTTGACCAAGAACTTTACTCAAAGGTTCAGCAATGGCGTGAGCAATAATGTCTGTGCTGCCACCAGGTGCGAATGGCACGATCAAGCGAATCTGTTTTTGCGGGAAGGGCTGGGCTTCAACCATCTTGGGTATCAAAATACCAAACAGTGCCATAGCTAAAACAAAACGCAGCAAACGATCCCCCTTGATACTTATTTCAATGCACTTAAAGACTTCATGCTTTTAGACCTCATGCTTTTTTAAGCCTATTATTTGGGAGGTATTTAAACACAATTATGGGCTCATTCAAAGCCTAAGAAAGATCACCTCCAAGGACTTCAAAAAATCATGAATGCGGTGTTTTTAGGCATTTTGAAGCGACAGCGTCGGCTCTCATTTGAAGAATGAGTCACTTGAATGAAAAAGGGCCTAGCTTTACACTAGGCCCTTCTGTTTTGGTGCGGCTGGCAGGAATTGAACCCACGACCCCTTGGTTCGTAGCCAAGTACTCTATCCAACTGAGCTACAGCCGCATTAAGACCGACATTATGCCATGGAAATCAAAAACTACATAACTCCAGCTGGTCACCAGCGTATGAAAGATGAACTTTTGCATCTTCTGGATGAAGAACGCCCAGAAATCGTCAAAATTGTTTCATGGGCCGCATCGAACGGTGATCGCTCTGAAAATGGTGATTATCAGTACGGTAAAAAGCGTTTACGTGAAATCGACCGTCGCATTTACTTTCTGACCAAGCGCTTAGAGGATGTTTTGGTGGTTGATCCGGAGGCAAGAGATCAAACTGATCAAATCTTCTTTGGGGCAACCATTTGTTATGCCGATGAGACTGGTCAAGAGACCACCATAGCGATTGTGGGAGTTGACGAAGTTGATATGGAGAAAAACCATGTCAGCTGGATCTCACCAATTGCCAAAGCTTTCATCAAAGCAAGAGAAGGCGACACAATTCATTTACAAACCCCTGAAGGTCTGAAAGAACTTGATATCTTAAAAGTTACTTACCAAAAACTCGGGTGATTTTTAGAACGTCTTGATTCTGTCTTAAACGACGCATAACTTTGGCTAAGTGATAACGGCTTTCCACCTGAATCACAAAGCGAATACCCACAGCAGATTCACTGAATCGGTCATCCATGGCAACGTGAGCAATGTTGGCATCAGCCGAGGTCAAGGTGCCAGCAATGCGAGCTAAAACACCTTTGGCGTTTTTGACATCCACCCGGATGGCCACATCAAAACTTCTTTGAATGTCTTCTGCCCAAACCACATCGACCCAATGATCTGGATCACGGTGATGGAGTCTTTGACCCTGACGACATTCATGGGTGTGAATTTGCAGACCCTCGCCCTTACCAAGGTAACCCAAGATGTTGTCACCAGGGATTGCATGACAGCAAGCAGGGAAGGACACTGACTCACCGGCATTGCCATCAATCATGATGGCTTGCTTGTGCTCAGGCATATCAGAACTTGAAGACTCCCACTCAGCAGTATCCAAACGCATTTGTTCAGAATGACCCTTGCTCTCTCGAATGATCATTTCAATTCTTTTTGCCATCACCGCAGGAACACGATGGCCCATGGCAATGTCAGCGCACAACTCTTCACGGCCTTTACTGCCGGTCCAATGTAAGAGCTTTTCCCAAATATCATCGGTGACCAGAGCAGCATCACCACCCTGCTGACGAAGCGCCTGAGACAACAAGCGCTCACCCAACTGAATGGCCTCTGAGTAACGTCTGGTTTTGAGGTAATGACGAATGGCTGCACGAGCTTTGCCAGTTTTAACAAATGTGAGCCAAACAGGATTCGGTTGCGAATTAGGCGTGGAACTGATTTCAATGATGTCGCCGTTCTTTAGCTCTGTTCTTAATGGCAACTGAACGCCGTTCACTTTGGCACCAACGCACTCGTTACCTAAATCACTGTGCACAGCGTAGGCAAAGTCCAAGGCTGTGGCGCCCCTTGGTAAAGCTCTGATTTGGCCTTTTGGAGTGAAGACATAAACCGCGTCTGGGAATAAGTCGATTTTGACGTGCTCTAGGAATTCTTGAGAATCGCCACTGTTGTCTTGAATATCAACCAATGATTGCAACCACTGGTGAGCTCTGGTTTGCATCTCAGTGAGGTGGTCATCACCATCTTTGTATGCCCAATGTGCAGCAACGCCCTCTTCCGCCACGCGATGCATGTCTTGGGTACGAATCTGAAACTCCACTGGCATACCAAAAGGACCCACCAAGGTGGTGTGCAGTGATTGGTAGCCATTGAGCTTAGGAATCGCGATGTAATCTTTGAATTTACCTGGCATCGGCTTGTACAAAGCGTGCAATACGCCGAGCGCTCGGTAACACTCGTCAATCGATTTGACGGTGACACGGAAAGCGTAAACATCCAAGACCTGAGAAAAACTCAAATGCTTATGACGCATCTTCATGTAAATGCTGTACAAGGTTTTTTCTCTGCCGCGCAAATCGGCTTCAAGACCTGACTTACTCAAAGTCATGCGCGCAGCATCCAAAATCTTACTCACCATTTCTTTGCGATTGCCCCTGGCTTTCTTAATCGCCTTATCCAAGGTGGCATATCTGAATGGTGACGCGTGCCTGAAGCTTAGGTCTTGCAGTTCTCTGTAAACCAAATTCAAGCCAAGGCGATGGGCAATCGGCGAATATATTTCTGCAGTTTCAAGAGCGACTCTTTTGCGCTTAGCCAAAGTGGTTGCATCAAGGGTGCGCATATTGTGTAAGCGATCTGCCAACTTCACCAAAATCACTCGAACGTCTCTGGCCATGGCCATGAACATTTTTCTAAAACTCTCAGCTTGCGCCTCCGCCTGACTTTGGAACTCAAGCTTGTCTAGTTTGGTTAAACCTTCGACCAATTCAGCCACCTTGCCACCGAAAATCTCCACCAACTCTTGGCGAGTGCTGCCTGTGTCTTCAATCACGTCATGCAGCAAGGCAGCCATGATGGATGGAGCATCTAAGCGCCAACTGGCACAAAGCTCAGCAACAGCTAATGGGTGGGTGATGTATGGTTCGCCACTTTGACGATATTGACCTAGATGAGCTGAGTCAGCATATTGAAATGCTTTTTTGACCAAAGCAATTTCATCAGGTTTTAAATGAGAGATTTTTTCGATTAAGCCAGCAAGAGAAACAACTTGTGGCTTTGGGGGGTGAGCCGGCTGGGACGTGGGTCCGAATAAATGCCGGCTTGACTGCTCCAGGATGGCGGCTAGGATGCCTTGGGCATCTGGGTTTGGCGCCACCGTGTCACCTCTTATAGAGGTACTTTGACCAACATGTCTCGATCTGTAACGCCAGCAGCCACTTCACGCAAAGCAATCACGGTTGGCTTGTCTTTAGCGTTCACTCTAGGAGCATGACCTTGCGCTAATTGACGAGCGCGATAGGTAGCAGCTAGAACCAATTCAAATCGATTGGGGATGGTTTTCAAACAATCTTCTACAGTAATACGGGCCATGTGTTATCTCAAAAAGTACTAGGAATACCCAAAGGATAACTCACTTGGGCAAAAGTGGCAGAAAGTTCACTTTTGATTGTTTGTGGCGCCGAGCTCTTGGGCTAATTTTTGGTGCCTGGCCAGTTGAGAATTCTTGCGCAAACGACTCGCCAAAACCACATGATTTAACTCAGCCAAGGCTGTTTCAAAATTGTCATTGATCACCAGATAGTCAGCTTCAGCCACATGTGTTAACTCTTCTCTGGCAGCAGCCACACGTTTTTGAATCGTAGCTTCATCATCTTGAGCGCGGTGAAGCAAACGATCTTCCAGCGCCTGTATTGAAGGCGGCAAAATAAAGATCCAAATTGCTTCAGGAATGATGGTTTGAACTTGACGAGCTCCTTGCCAATCAATTTCTAAAATGACATCTTTGCCATTTTTCATTTGAGACTCAATCCAAGATTTGGATGTGCCGTAGTAGTTGCCATGCACTTTGGCCCACTCTAAAAAATCACCGGCTTCTTTGCGCTCTAAAAATTCAGCTTCACTGAGAAAGTTGTATTCACGGCCATTCACCTCACCAGGTCTTGGGGCACGTGTGGTGAACGAGACAGATAAACCAATGCCGGCATCTTGCTTAAGAAGTGCGTTGACCAAAGAGGATTTACCTGCCCCCGAAGGAGCGACAATCATCAACATGCAACCGGTATAAGCCATCAGAAACCCTCAGTTAAACCATTACTCAAGATTCTGCACCTGCTCACGCATTTGCTCAATCAATAATTTGACTTCAATCGATGCATTGCTGCTCTCTTGAGACACCGACTTAGATCCGAGTGTATTGGCTTCACGGTTTAATTCTTGCATCAAGAAGTCCAAACGCTTGCCCACCGGTCCGCCTTTTTTAAGCGCAGACTCTACAGCGTCCAAGTGTGTTTTTAAACGCTCTAGCTCTTCGGCAACATCAATGCGCACGCCATACAAAACAACTTCTTGCTTGATGCGCTCTGATACATCGTTTTTTGCCACAGCTTGACCTTGTGCATCAATACCAGTGAGTATTTCAGTCAAGCGTTCAGTCAGTTTGGCTTGGTGGGCTGCGATGATTTGCGGAATCAATGGCTTTAATTGCTCAACAATCACCCTGATGCCATTCACGCGCTCCATCAAGATCTCAAGCAAAGCCTTGCCCTCGCCTTGACGACTGCCTTTAAGAGCTGTCAAAGCTTCTGTGGCAGCTTCCAAAGTCAGTTTGCGCCAGAGCTCGTCATCCACGTTCTTTTCATTGATCACGCCAGGCCAGCGCAAGATTTCACCCATGCGCATATTTCCAGCATTTGGCATTTCTTTCAAAACAGCAGCTTCCAGCGCTTTGAGGCTTTTCAGACTGTCCGAATTTAATAAATCTGTGGATTGAGTTGAGGCTTCGGTTTCGCGATGCACATTGATGCGGAACTCCACCTTGCCACGGCCCAACTGTTTGGTGACCAGTTCACGCAAAGGCATTTCTGCAGAACGGCACTCTTCAGGTGAACGTATGTTCAAATCTAGGAAACGACTATTTACTGAACGGCATTCCACCGCTACAGTTGCATAGACTCCGCCACCCAGGTCTAATTGCCTGGAGGCACTACCAAAACCGGTCATACTTTCTATCATTCATCCATTGTAAAGTCCTAACATGACAATATCCAAACGCCCTAGTAACCGCCAAGCCGAAAATCTTCGCGAAATCGCCATCATTCGTGGTTTTACCAAGCACGCAGAAGGCTCTGTATTGGTGAAATTTGGCGATACACACGTGCTTTGCACCGCTTCCATCCTTGAAAAAGTGCCTCCCCATCAAAAAGGCAGTGGCGAAGGTTGGGTCACAGCGGAATACGGCATGTTGCCAAGAGCCACCCATACCAGGGGTGATCGTGAGGCTGCCAAGGGCAAGCAAAGTGGTAGAACCCAAGAAATTCAGCGCCTCATTGGTCGCTCGATGCGCAGCGTGTTTGATCTCAAATTACTGGGTGAGAGAACCATTCATTTGGATTGCGATGTTCTTCAAGCCGATGGCGGCACCAGAACAGCAGCGATCACTGGAGCCTTTGTGGCCGCCCGCGATGCCGTGAACCAACTTCTAGAAAAGAAATTGATCGCTCAAGATCCAATCAAAGATCATGTGGCCGCTATTTCAGTGGGTATATATCAAGGCACGCCTGTGCTTGATTTGGACTATGCCGAAGACTCTGCTTGCGACACAGACATGAACGTTGTCATGACTGCTCAAGGCGGCATCATTGAAGTTCAAGGAACAGCTGAAGGTCCAGCATTCTCTAGAAAAGAATTGGATCAACTCTTGAACTTGGCTGAGAGCGGCATCAAAGAGTTGGTGAAACTTCAAAAAGAAGCTTTAGCAAAAAAATAATGCCTTATAAGAAAATTGTCTTAGCTTCCAATAATTCTGGCAAAGTTAGAGAATTTAACGCTTTATTCAGCCCCCTAGGTATTGAGGTAACGCCACAGGGCTTGCTGGGCATTCCATCGTGTGAAGAGCCCTTCCCGACCTTTATTGAAAATGCCATCACCAAAGCCAGGCACGCCAGCAAGCTGAGCGGCTTGCCTGCTCTGGCCGATGACTCTGGCATTTGTGTTGATGCGTTGGGTGGCCTACCAGGCGTTCTATCAGCCCGATTCGCTTTAAGTGATCAAAAGAAAGATCCCTCGGATGCTGACAACAATGCACTCTTGATTAAAAAATTAAGTGGCGTACAAGAACGCAGTGCTCACTTCACTTGCACCTTGGTGTTCATCAATTCAGCCGATGATCCAGAACCTTTGATTGCTGTTGGTCATTGGCATGGTGAAATCCTGGAAGCTCCTCAAGGCCAGCATGGTTTTGGCTACGATCCTTTGTTCTTCATTCCGAAGTTACAAAAAACAGCCGCCGAATTAAGTGCTGAAGAAAAAAATCAAATCAGTCATCGCGGTCAAGCTCTGAAGACCCTGATGCAAGAATTGAATCAAAAGTTAAATCAAAAAATAGGTCTGTCACTCTGACGCTGCAAGATGCTGACTTCACTGCCCCCTTTATCTCTTTATGTTCACATTCCCTGGTGCATTAAAAAATGTCCCTACTGTGACTTTAATTCCCATCAAATCAAAGAAGGAAAAGAAGTCAATCAGGGCTTTGATGAAAAAAGATATCTCGAAGCACTGCGCCTAGATTTGCAAAGCACGCTTCCCAAAGTATGGGGGCGCAGAATTCACACGATTTTTATTGGTGGTGGCACACCCAGCTTGCTCTCCTCTGAAGGTTTAGATCAGCTGCTGTCTGATATACGCGCCCTACTGCCCGTGAATGCAGATGCTGAAATCACCATGGAAGCAAATCCAGGCACTTTTGAAATTGAGAAATTCAAAAGTTACGCGCAAAGTGGCGTTAATCGTATTTCATTAGGCATTCAAAGCTTCAACGATGAAAAACTCAAAGCTTTGGGTCGCATCCATGACTCAGCCCAAGCCAAGGCAGCCATCCATGCAGCACTAGATCTGTTCGATCAAGTGAATATTGATTTGATGTACGCCCTGCCAAATCAAACACTCGATGAAGCCATCCAAGATTTAGAGCAAGCCTTGGCATTTAAAACACAGCACTTGTCTCTTTATCATCTGACCCTTGAGCCCAACACACTCTTCGCAAAATACCCACCGGCCATCCCCGATGATGACAGCGCGTTTGAGATGCTCGATGCACTAATGGCAAAGCTGCAAGGTGCGGGGTATGAGCGTTATGAGATTTCTGCTTACGCCAAGGCTGGGCATCGTTGTCAACACAATATGAATTACTGGAAGTTTGGTGATTACATTGGCATTGGTGCTGGCGCACATGGCAAGATTTCTGCTCATAATCAAATCGCCAGACAAACCAATGAGCGTCATCCTGATACTTACATGCAAAAGATCTTTACACAAGGTCATGCCCTGATTGAAGAACGCATCTTGAGTAAAGATGATTTACCTTTTGAATTCATGCTCAACACATTGAGATTGATCGATGGTGTGCCCACACACGAATTCAAAGAAAGAACTGGATTAGAAATCAGCGCCATCAATGGGCCGATTCAAAATGCTTTGAAAAAAGCTTTACTGGATGAAGATCCAACAAGTCTGAAAGCATCTGAGCTGGGTATTCAGTATCTGAATGATTTACAGATGTTGTTTTTGAAGTAAGCCCTCAAATCAGCGATTGGTGAAATAAATAACAGCCCAAACAATCAGCGCTTGAATGATTGATAT
>JBDLUD010000012.1:0-28727 GCA_039805465.1 Pseudomonadota bacterium | reverse complement strand
GAAGACAATCGTGACAAAGTAGAGGTTATGGTCAAGGCTTTGCTCGAATGGGAAACCATCGATGCAGATCAAGTCAATGACATCATGGCTGGTAAAGATCCACGTCCACCTAAGTACCCGCCAAGTGCGCCAAATAATGGTGGCGGCACAGGTGGTACTGCTGTGGTTGCCGAAGGGGGCGCCCCAGCGGCGGCTTAATGGCGAAGCATGACTTAACGCCCGTGGCATGGAGCTGCGGGCGTTTTCTTTTTGACTGGAGCAAACGCACTGCTCCTGTAGTAATGGGCATCCTCAATGTCACACCAGACTCTTTTTCTGATGGTGGTCTATTTGCCAATCGTGATGCAGCACTCAAGCAAGCAGAACGATTGATTGCTGAAGGCGCAGAAATGATTGATGTGGGTGGTGAATCCAGTCGTCCAGGATCTGAACCTTTGTCACTGCAAGAAGAGTTGGATCGTGTCATGCCTGTTTTAGAGGTACTGAAAGAAGCACCGGTGGCAATTTCAATTGATACCTACAAAGCAAAAGTCATGAGCGCTGCTATCAATCTTGGCATTGATTGCGTGAATGATATTTGGGCCTTCAGACAGCCTCATGCGATTGAAGCCATTAAAAATAGTGCATGTGGTGTGATGCTGATGCACATGCAAAAAGATCCGACCACCATGCAATTTGATCCGCATTACCAAGATGTGGTCGCTGAGGTGAATGGTTTCTTGATCGAACGTTGCGTGGCTTTGGAAGACGAAGGTATTGCGCGCGAGCGTTTGGCCATCGACCCAGGTTTTGGCTTTGGTAAAACCTTGGAGCACAACATGACGATGTTGGCCCACTTCCAAGCATTTTGCCAACACGGCTTACCAGTGGTAGCAGGAATTTCTAGAAAATCCAGTTTGGGTGCCATCACAGGCAAAGACATGGTCCATCGTCAAACCGCCAGTGTGGCAGCAGCCCTGATGGCTCTTGAGCGTGGCGCCAAGGTCTTGAGGGTGCACGACGTTGATGAAACCATGGACGCAGTCAAAATTTGGGTTGCCACCCAAGAATGCTTATAAAATACATACATGACACGTCAATATTTTGGTACAGATGGTATTCGTGGGGAAGTCGGCAAGTTTCCGATCGTCCCTGACTTTGTTATGCGCTTGGGTTACGCTGCTGGTCAAGTATTGGCTAAAAATGCAGGCACTCATGGCAAGCCCACTGTATTGATTGGTAAAGACACCCGTGTTTCAGGTTACTTATTAGAAGCTGCTTTAGAAGCTGGCTTCTCAGCAGCTGGAGTGGATGTGATGTTGTGCGGTCCAATGCCGACCCCAGCAGTGGCTTATCTCACCAGAACGCTTCGATTATCTGCAGGCGTGGTGATCTCCGCCTCCCACAATCCATATCACGACAATGGCATTAAATTCTTTTCTGCTCACGGTGACAAATTAGACGACGCTGTTGAATTGCAAATCGAAGCGGCTCTCAATGACCCGATGAACTGTGTTGATTCAGCTCACTTGGGTAAAGCAAAGCGTTTGGATGATGCAACCGGTCGTTACATTGAATTTTGTAAGAGCACCTTTCCTAATTACTTGAGTCTTCATGGTCTTAAGTTGGTGGTGGACTGTGCTCACGGTGCGGCTTATCACATTGCCCCGCATGTCTTTCATGAGTTGGGTGCTGAAGTTGTTTCGATTGGTATTCATCCTAACGGTAAAAACATCAATGATGGTGTGGGGGCTACAGCACCCAAAGCATTGATTGAAAAAGTCAAAGAAGAAAAAGCAGATTTAGGTATTGCACTTGATGGCGATGCTGATCGTCTACAGCTGGTGGATGCTCATGGCAGATTATTCAATGGCGATGAATTGCTTTACTTGATTGCCAAAGCCAGAAAAGATGCTGGTGAATCAGTCAAAGGCGTGGTTGGTACTTTGATGACGAATCTAGCAGTTGAAAAAGCCATTCAGGCCGAAGGCATTCAATTTGAGCGCGCCAAAGTGGGTGATCGCTATGTGCTTGAGAAGCTAAAAGAAAATAATTGGCAATTGGGTGGCGAAGGCTCTGGCCATCTCATCTGTCTTGATAAGCACACCACCGGTGACGGCATTGTGGCGGCACTCCAAGTCTTGTCTGCGATGAAACAACATCAAAAAACTCTTGCGCAACTCTTAGAGAAGGTGACTTTGTTCCCGCAAACCTTGATCAATGTGAAATACAAACAAGGTTATGACTGGAAGTCTGATGCCAAGATCCAAGATGCGATCAAGCAAGCAGAGAAAAATCTCAGTGGCAGTGGACGAGTCTTGATTCGTCCATCAGGCACCGAACCTTTGCTCAGAGTGATGGTTGAGGCGCAAGATGCTCACCAAGCTCAAGAGCAAGCCAAAAAAATAGCCCAGACCATTCCTGTATAAGTGTTAACTTTTTATCAAATAATTTCTTTCTTAAGCGTATCTGTTTTACTCACCTTAACGCCAGGGCCCGATAATTTATCTGTTCTTGCAATTTCCTTGTCAAAAGGAAGTCGGCAAGGTTTTTTGTTTGGTCTAGGTTGTGCTTTAGGATGCATATTTCACACCATCCTGGTGCTGGCAGGTGTTAGTGCCATCATTATTTCCAACCCCAATTTATTTTCATTCTTAAAAATATTGGGCGGGTTGTATTTAATTTATTTGGGCATTCAGATGTTAATAAAAAATAATTTTATTAACTTAGATGGTCAAGGAGCTTCAACTGAATCATTGTTGAGCAAGACTTTTTTCAAGGGTGTATTGGCAAGCGCTATTAATCCCAAAGTGGGTCTTTTCTTTATATCTTTTCTCCCTCAATTTGTAATTGCAAGCCAAGGTGAAATCATTCATCAGCTTGCGCTGCTGAGTGGCATATTTATTCTTCAAGCGATTTTAATTTTTGGTTTGATCGCATATTTTTCTGGGTTGATTAGTGATATGTTTAAACGATACCAAAATGCTTCCGTTTGGCTAGATCGTTTAGCAGGCTTGTTCTTGGGGTTGTTGGGCCTACATATCCTGATGGATTAATCATTGAAAAATGATTTTTATTGACTCTCATCGATTGATGCTGGCAAAGCTATTTGATGTTTAAAAAATTTCTGGGGCTAGACAATTTTTAAGGTTTTAATGTCTTTGAAGGATATTCGCCAAATTTTTCAAAATAAGATTCACTGAAATGACTTAGGTGGAGGAATCCCCAGCGCAATGCAATTTGAGTAACTGTGATATTTGAGTTGCTATCTTTTGCTGCAATTAAATCTCTGTGGACTAAATCAAGTCTAAGATTTTTCAAGAAGTTTTTCGGACTATTTTTTCTGTATTTTTGAAAACCATTGTGTAGTGTTTTTAAACTTATCCCGGCATTCTCGGCCACATCTTGCAGGGTTATTGCCTCTGCAGCGTTCTCGCGCATATATTCTTCAGCCTTTTTGATGTATTGAGGCGTGATAATTTTTTCTGGTTGAAGCAATTCCTGCGAGTATTGATTTTGTTGATTAAGCAGCAAAGAACTGACTAACAGTTGTTCAAGTTGTTTCGTGATGATTGGGAAATTTTTTGCTGATTCGGATACAAATGGGTTTGATGCCAATAAATGAATGATGCTTTGATACATTTCAAAGCCCGATGACATGTTTAAAGTCGATGAAAATTTGACATCTTTTTTAACGGGGTGACCCAGAAGTGTCTCGCAAGTTCGATGGATTAACTCTTTATCGATTCGAATAATTAATTGTTTGCAATTCTCACCCCATTTCATGGAAAGAGGATCGCTGGTATTAATCAGTGCTGCTGTGCCTTTATTGGCATTAACAACACCTTC
The DNA here is from genome assembly GCA_039805465.1 of Pseudomonadota bacterium. Lineage (GTDB taxonomy): Bacteria > Pseudomonadota > Gammaproteobacteria > Burkholderiales > Burkholderiaceae > Polynucleobacter. The sequence continues at coordinate 24,899 of JBDLUD010000012.1, read as the reverse complement.
CTCTACCGTTGCATCCATGACGCCAGTCATGGGCAACATGATTAATAGAAATTTCTCAAATGGGTCGCAAGTGATATTGACGCTTGCACCATACCCTAGGGTGTTAACAGAAGTATTTTCAAGTTGCAGATGATTCATATCAGCACTTAAATGCATTTCTTGACCGAGAACATTTAAGTTGTGCGGAACAAAAATATGCCCAACTTTGTGACGCACCTCATCAACCTCATCACCGCTGTGAAAAAGTGGGTATTTATCTAACCATGAGGTTAGGTTTGATAGGTCATTCATTTTTTACACAATTACTAGCTTTTTGTAATTCAAAGTGTCGTAATTTTTACAAATTCTCGATATTAGGGTAAATATGGATTCGGGTAATTCACTAGATAAAGAGTCAATTAGGCCTTATTTATTAGGGTTTTCCATGACAAATTGACGCCTTATTTTTTAAATTACCTTTTAAGGATAACCCATTCACTGATGGGATAGGACACGCAATCAATTCGATGAATGATTGATGCAAATCAACATTTAACCGAGTGTATTTTGCAAATGATCCAAAACATCAAACCTATTCAAAAAACCATGATTGGTCATGGCTTATTGATCATGTTTGTCGCCCTTGCTACGGGATTATTGCTTTGGGTTTCCTTGTTGGGTGGATTTGAAATTTATCCAGGTTTTATTTTAAGCATGGATTTGGGTGGTAGCCCAGAGGGGTGGGCTAGGGTTCATCGAGGTGTGCTGATGAATGCATTGATGATTTTGGTATTTGCATTTGTTTTGATAAGCCTGAATTTCAGTTCTAAAAAAGAAAATATTTTGGGATGGATCTTTATTGCTACTGGTTGGGCCAACACGATTTTCTACATTGCCGCCAACTATTCAGGAAATAGAGGTTTGAGTTTTGGGGAGAATAAGTTTGGAGCTTCAGATATTTTTTCTTTCATCGCTTTAATGCCTGCTTATGTGTTTGGTGTTTTAAGCATGGTGGTCATTTTTCAAATGGCGATTCATTGCCTGAAGAAAAGTTAATTTTTTTATTTAATTTATCAGTCTTAAGGAGTAGGTATGACTAAGTTAGACAGATCAGCGTGGTATGACATCGCTAGAGATACTAATTGGACGCCAAGCTATGTTAAACAGGAAGAATTATTTCCTGAGCAGATGTCTGGTGGCATGGGCATTTCGCCAGAGGCATGGACGGCATATGATGAGCCTTACAAGCAAACATATCCTGAATATGTGAAAGTGCAACGCGAAAAAGACGCAGGCGCTTATTCCGTTAAGGCTGCCTTAGAGCGAAGCAGTATTTATGAGAATGCCGCACCTTCTTGGCAATCTGTTCTAAAACTTCATTATGGCGCAGTGCCTCGCGCAGAATTTTCAGCAGGTAGTGCTGAGGCTCGTATGGCTCGTTTTGGTCCAGCTCCAGGTATGCGTAACATGGCAACGTTTGGTGCCATGGATGAAACTAGGCATGGTCAAATTCAGCTGTATTTCCCTCATGAGCATGTGAATAAGTCACGTCAGTTTGACTGGGCTCATAAGAGTATGGATACAAACCAATGGGCTGCTATTGCTGCGCGCCATTACTTTGATGACATCATGGTCACGCGCGATGCAATCAGCGTGTCAATTATGTTGACCTTTGGATTTGAAACTGGCTTTACCAATATGCAGTTCCTTGGTTTAGCCGCTGACGCTGCTGAGAATGGTGACTTTTCGTTCTCTAGTTTGATTTCAAGTATTCAAACTGATGAATCACGCCATGCACAAATTGGTGGCGCAGCCTTGAAAGTCCTTTTAGCGAATGGTAAAAAAGAAGAAGCGCAGAAAAAATTAGACATCGCATTTTGGCGTTCATGGCGCTTATTCAGTGTGTTAACAGGTCCTGCAATGGATTACTACACACCTCTAGAGCATAGAAAATCTTCTTTCAAAGAATTCATGAATGAATTCATCATTAATCAATTTCTTCGAAATGTTGAAGATATTGGTTTGGAAAAACCATGGTACTGGGACATCTTCCTTGAAGAAGTTGAGTCAACTCACCATTCAATGCAAATGGGCTTGTATTTCTGGAGACCAACTTTATGGTGGAATGCCGCTGCCGGTATGAGCCCTGAAGAGCGTGACTGGTTAGAAGAAAAATACCCTGGATGGAATGACAAGTGGGGTCAATGTTGGGACGTCATGATTGAAAACATGGTGGCAGGAAAAATGGATAAAACTTATCCAGAAACCTTGCCTTATGTCTGCAATATGAGTCAGTTACCGATTGTTGGTGTTCCTGGTAAAGCTTGGAATGTGAAAGATTATTCCTTGGAATACAAGGGACGCATGTACCACTTCGGTTCTGAGCCAGATCGTTGGTGTTTTGAGCAAGAGCCAGAACGCTATGCTGGACATCAATCACTTGTTGATAGATTCCTTGATGGACAAGTGCAGCCACCAACTCTTGAGGGCGCATTGGCATTCATGAACTTATCTCCAGGAGAAATTGGTGATGATGCAGACAATTACAGCTGGGTCGAGGCATATAAATCGGCTCAATTCAAAAAAGCAATTTAAGAGGAGTTTTTTATGGCTTTATTTCCTTTGTGTTGCAACTTTGAAGGCGATTTCGTTTTGCAATTGGTTCCGGTTGATTCAGAAAATACGATGGATGAAGTAGCTAAAGCAGCTGCGCATCATTCAGTGGGCCGTCGAGTGAAGGATCAACCAAGTAAAACCTTGCGGGTTAGACGTGCGGGAGAAAGTTTCTTCGCAAGAAATATGAAGGTTTCCGAAAGCGGTTTAAAGCCTACGGAATGTGTCGAAATAATTTGGGAATAAAAGAATGGCGTTTAAAAAAGTTTGTACCGTTGAAGATGTTTGGGAAGGGGAGATGGATTCCTTCGAGGTTGACGGTAAAGAAGTTTTATTAGTTTGCAAGGATGGTGGAGAGTTCACAGCGTTTCAAGGTGTCTGTCCCCATCAAGATATTCCCTTGGTTGAAGGAACGTTTGACGGCAAGATTATTACTTGTAGGGCGCACTTGTGGACGTTTGATATTTGCTCGGGTAAGGGCATTAATCCTTCTGATTGTGCGTTAGCTGAATATCCGGTGAAGGTGGATGGTGAAGATATTTATGTTGATGTGGAAGGTATTGAGCCATTGTTTGCTCACACTTAAGGATATGGGAATTTATGTCAGGACTTAATAGTGTTGGCCCAGTAATGAGGTCAGGAGAGTTGGCTTTTGCAGTAGCAGAAGCCGCTCAAGAAGATAACCCAGGTAAAGAGATCAGGGTTGATGATAAGCGAGCTTATTTGAGAATTGAAACAGATGACGAAATGATCCTCAGAAAAGAAACAATTGAGCGAGCATTGGGTAGGCCATTCGAAATGAATGATCTAGAGGTTGACCTGAGTTCATTTGCTGGGCAAATCGAAACCTTGCCCGGTGCAATTCGATTCTATTTTGCGAAAAAAGTTTGATTTCTTAAGGAATAAATATATGTCAAACGTAGAAGTTTTAAAGCCATTAAAAACTTGGAGCCACCTAAGCAACAAAAGAAGGAAGCCAAGTGAGTATGAGATTGTTAGCACTCGATTGCATTATCACGATAGAGATGCAAATTCTCCATACGAGCAAGACCCGAATACATTCATGAATGAATGGTACAAAAAGAATACCTATGGTAGTGCCTTAAAGCATGATGATTGGAATGCGTTCCGTGATCCAGATGAAGTTGTCTACAGAACATACAACATGATGCAAGATGGTCAGGAGACATATGTTTTTAGTCTGTTTGATCAGTTTGGTAAGCGTGACCATAACAAGTCCTTGGAATCAGGTTGGTTGGGTACCTTGGGTTTGAGATATACCCCAGCACGTTATTTGTTTCACACCTTACAAATGGCTTCTGCTTATTTTGCACAAGTTGCACCAGCAAGCACTATTACTATTTGTGGTTTTTTCCAAATGGCTGACTCATTGCGTTGGTTAACCCACGCAGCTTATAGAACTAAAGAATTAGATTTGGCGCATCCCGATAGAGGATTCTCGAAAAAAGAGCGCGCTTACTGGGAACAAGAGCCGATTTGGCAAGGCTATCGTGAGCTCATGGAGAAGATTTTAATTACTTGGGATTGGGGTGAGGCTTTTGTCGCTCTAAATCTTGTGGCTAAGCCTGCCATTGAAGAAGGTTTATTAAGAAATCTAAGTAATTCAGCAAGGCACAATGGCGATGAGTTGTTGGCAATGGTGTTGGATGCGGAAATGATTGATGCTATGCGTCACCGCCGCTGGTCCGAGCAGTTAGTCAAGATGGCGCTTGAGAATGAATCAAACCATGCTGTTATCCAGGGTTGGATCAACAAATGGGAGCCATTAGCAGACGCAGCAATTGATGCTTATTGCAGCGGCATGCCAGATGTTCCTAATGCAGCTAAAGACGCTAAAGCAGCAGCTCGCACTTACAGAAAATCATTGGGATTCTAAAAAAAGACGCAATGATGGTATCCAATCAAATCAACATTAACGGTGAAAAAGATGTGATGGCGCAGCACAGTGAAGATACTGTGCTGTTAGCTTCACTGAGATCCGGTCTTGGATTCCCGTATGAGTGTAATGCGGGTGCATGTGGAAGTTGTAAGTATGAGTTGTTGTGCGGCCAGGTTGAATCCCTGTGTGAGAACCCACCAGGATTAACAGCCAGAGATATCAGAAAAAATATTCATTTGGGATGCCAAACAAGAGCAATTTCTGATATTTCTATTAAAACCAGATTGTCTGATGAGTATGTTCCTTTGACAAAAACTGAGAGAGTCAAAGCACGATTCGCAGGTGCACAAGACATTACTCATGACATCAAAGAGTTTATTTTTATTGCTGATCAGCCAGCAAATTTTCTGCCAGGGCAATATGCACTTCTGACATTTCCGAATCTAGGAATCAAACGTGCGTATTCGATGTCAAATTTGGCAAATTCAAAAGGTGAGTGGCGTTTTCAGATCAGAAAAGTACCCAATGGAAAAGGTACTGATTTTTTGTTCAATGAAATTTCAACTTCTGATGCTATAGAAATTGATGCTCCCTACGGTATGGCGTACGTCAGAGATAACACCAGAAATATTGTTTGTGTGGCTGGCGGTTCAGGCCTTGCTCCGATGGTTTCAATTACTAAAGGCGCGTCTGAGCAAGGTTTATTGAAAGATAAAAACCTACATTTTTTCTATGGTGGGCGCAGTTACAGAGATGTTGGAGTCGAAACTCAATTGACCAACTTACCTGAGTTTGGAACAAAAATTTTCTTTCATCCAGTTGTTTCTGAGTCATCAGAAGAGAATTTAAAAAATTGGACTGGTGAATTTGGTTTTGTACATGAATCAGTTGAAAAGAGATTAGGGGAGGGCATTAAAGATTATGAGTTTTACTTTGCTGGACCACCACCGATGACAAAAAGTTTACAAGAAACCTTGATGCTGAAACATCAAGTTCCTTTTAATCAAATCCATTTTGATCGTTTTTTCTGAAATTTATTTATCAACAACAAGTAAGGGGGATCTATGAAGCCACTAATTAAAGGAACATTGCTTTTAGCTTTAGTTTCTAATTTGGCATTTGCTGTAACAAATGAGGATATAAAAGCTTCTTTTAATCCTTATGAAAAAGGAATGCCTACTATTCCAGGATTCACTCCTGGCATGGTCATTAATAAATCCAATGTGAATAACTTCAAGGATTTTTTAGATCCTGGAACATTTAATTTGGTTTCCGACGGTGCTCTAGAGTTAACCACTGAGCAGGGTCATTCAGTCATGTTGCATCCTAACTATGTGGCCGCTACACAAAAAAATGCAGCCAATGTGAAGTTGGGCGCAAACCCAGGCACCATTGACGGCTATGTTGCTGGTCGACCATTCCCAGTCAGTCCGCAAAAAAGTGATCCAAGAGCGGGTGAGAAATTAGCGTTCAACTATAAGTATTCACAAATTGTTGGTGATAGCGGACGAATTTTCCCTTTCTACTGGACATATATTGACTATAAGACCGGAAAAAAAGAAAAACGTGTTGAGTTTGATTTTAATTTCATCAGTTTGAAGCATCGAACAACCCAAGAACCAATTGATGATATTAAGCCTAACGCATCTAATATTTATCGAAATATTTATTTAAAAGTATTGGCTCCTCAGGATCTTAAAAATACTCAATTGCTGATTCAACGTTTTGATGATGATACTAAGTTAGATGATTCATATTTGTACCTTGGTTTCCAACGTCGCGTGCGCCGCTTGCCTACAGGTCAGACAACAGACTCATTCTTGGGTTCTGATTTGATGATCGAAGACTTTGAGGGTTATAACGGCCGTGTACTTGATGCCGAATGGAAGTATGTTGAATCTAAAGTCATGCTCACACACTTCTATCGCCATAGCCAATTAAAAGATACTGAAGCAAAAGATTCTGATGGCTACGGTATGGCAACGTTTGGGGGTAAGAGTGGGTGTTTCGCAAATGCACCATGGAGCCCACGTTTAGTTCACGTTCTTGAGGCTGTGCCTACCAATAAAACAAGCCCTATTGGTAAGCGTGTGATGTATATGGATGCTCAAACATCTATCTTCCCAATGATTTTGATTTACGATAAAAAAGGCGCATTGTGGAAGCGTTGGGATGTTGGATTCAGTGATTCTGCATACCATGCACCACAAAATAAGAATGCAGGCATTGCAGTTTATACAACTGCCTCAATGCTAGATGTGCAAAATCAACATTGCACAGCCTTGCAATTAAAAATGATCAGCGATCCTAAATTGAACCCGCCAAATATGTTTAATGTTCAATATATGAGGGGTGGCGATTAATTAAAAATTGTTTTACAAGAGCGTTTTTTTGTTTTCACTCTTGTATTCAATCACCCCTTTTTTACTGGGGGTGTTGACCTTGTGAATATGGGAAACAAGGTCCGTTGTGCCCCCCTTCTCTTTGCGGAAGGAGAAGGGGGCTTTTATTAATTCTTTGCTCAGGAATCACTATGGCAAGCTATAAACTATCTGGGGGTTGTGCTTGTGGCAATTTTCGTTATGAATTCAATGGTGAGTTAGCCATGGCAGTTCACTGTCACTGTAGAGATTGTCAAAGATCTAGCGGCACAGGATCTGCTGCTGTTTTTGCTGCAAATCGCAGTGATTACAAATCCACTGGAACGACAAACTCTTATAAATTTACTGGCGATACTGGAAAAATTGTTGAAAGACATTTCTGCCCTAATTGCGGATCCCCGTTGTTCAGTCACGCCGAAGTTCTTCCTGATTTAATTTTTGCCCGCATCGCTAGTTTGGATGAGCCATCTCAAATCAAGCCAAGCATGCATATTTATTGCGATAGTTCTCAGACTTGGGATAGGCCCAATGATCATTTGGCTAAATTTGGAAAAATGCCGACCTAATAGCTGCTTAATTTTTAAAAAAGAAGAGTCTTGAAGATATAGCTTGGCTTTTAAGGGACTAAGGTCTAATGAACTTTAGTTTTTCTTTTTCTTCTTTTTATCTTTTTTCTTGGATTTCTTCTCTAGCTTGTCTTTATTGCCGTTGGCATAGACAGCCCATTTCTTGATTTCTTCGAGTAGTTCCTCTAGGTCATCGTAAGGTAACTCTTTGAAATTTATTAAACTGATTGAACCAGTTTCTTGTAATTGTTTGACTGCTTCTTCATAGGTATACATATATAACTCCTTTATTTGTAAAGAGTTTCATTGACCAAGGTGTCAATTTCAAGACAAATAAGGCAAGTCACAAAAGGTTCACCCAAGCGCCTTAATTGGCGGGGTGGGTCATCACTGAAATGTCATGAATTTGTCATATATTTCCATTATTATGGAATTATGAAAAATATAGACGCAGTCCAATCCTTTTTAGCCCTTGGTCAAGAATCAAGGCTCAACATCTTTCGCCTGATCGTACAAAAGGGCGCTGATGGGGTTACTCCTTCAGAGATCAAAGAGAACTTGGGGATACCCGCAGCAACCCTTTCTTTCCATCTCAAGGAACTCTATCAAGCCAATCTTATTTTGGTAGAGCGCCAAAGTAGAAACTTGATTTACCGACCACATGCAGAACAAGTGACCAGTCTCATGGACTTCCTTTTATTTAATTGCTGTGGTGGTCAATCATGTGCAAGCAAAGAAAACAGTTCAAACACTGCAGGAGCTCAACAATGAAACGCATGCATATCCATGTGGGAGTAACAAACTTAAAAGAAAGCATTTCTTTCTACTCAAAGATGTTTGCCACAGAACCTACCATTGAAAAAACTGATTACGCCAAATGGCAATTGGAAGATCCGAAAATCAATTTTGCTATTTCAGCCAGAGGTGCGGCTGAAGGTCTAAATCATTTGGGTATTCAAGTGGAAGATGCTGCAGAGCTATCTGACATGAAGACACGCTTAGATACATTACAAGCTGACTTGGTTGAAGAAGAGGGAACTGCTTGCTGTTATGCCAAGTCAGACAAGTACTGGGTGAATGATCCTTCTGGTATTCCTTGGGAAACTTTTCACACCTTGGATTCAATCCCTGTTTTTAATGAGGCAGCCGCAAACACTGCTGAAGCCAGTGCTTGCTGTGTTCCGTCAACCACGGCCAGTATTTCAATTGGGTCTATCAAAAAATCAACAAAAAGCTGTTCATAAGCTTTTGCTTGAAAAACTTATTAAATGAATCATTCATCACTCATTCTTAAGAGAAGTTCATCATGAAAAAATACAACATCCTCTTTTTGTGCACCCATAACTCAGCACGTTCTGTTCTCGGTGAAGCTGTCGCTTCAACACATGCGAGCGGTTGTTTTGTTGGTTATTCAGCAGGCTCAACACCTGGCACCAAAGTCAATCCATTCGCGGCTGAGCTTGCCAAAGAAATGGGTTACCCAGCAGAAAAATTATCTTCCAAGAGCTGGGATGTGTATGGCAAAGAAGATGCACCTCAAATGGATTTCATCATCACAGTGTGTGATAACGCTGCTGGCGAGGTTTGCCCATTCTGGCCAGGTAAGCCAGCCACTGCCCATTGGGGCTATCCAGACCCATCACAGGTGCAAGGCTCTGATGATGACAAGAGGCAAGCTTTCAAAGAAGTGATGATTGGCTTGAAAAAACGCATGGATCTTTTGGCTGCGATGCCACTTGAAAAATTGGATGCCATGAGCATGCAGGCAGAACTTAAAAAACTTGCAGAAGTTAAGTAATTAACGATACAAATAAAGTAAATATAAAAGAAAGAAACAGCATGGGTTTATTCGAGCGTTATTTAACAGTTTGGGTTTTTTTATGCATCTTGGTTGGTATTGGTGCTGGCCAATTAATGCCCGATACTTTTCAGGCCATTGGTCGCATGGAGTTTGCGAAAGTTAACATACCCGTAGGCTTCTTGATTTGGGTCATGATCATTCCAATGTTACTGAAGGTTGATTTCAAGGCCATGCATCAAATTAAAAATCATGTGCGCGGTATTGGAGTGACTTTATTTATTAATTGGTTGGTGAAGCCATTCTCAATGGCTTTTTTAGCCTGGTTATTTATTCGTCAACTATTTGCACCATATTTACCAGCTGATCAAATTGACAGCTATGTGGCTGGTTTGATTTTATTGGCAGCAGCTCCTTGTACCGCAATGGTTTTTGTTTGGAGTCGTTTGACAGGTGGTGACCCATTGTTCACCTTGTCTCAAGTTGCGTTGAACGATGCCATCATGGTGGTTGCATTTGCCCCATTGGTCGCTTTTTTATTGGGCATGTCAGCCATTGTTGTACCCTGGGATACTTTGGTCACTTCAGTTGTGCTTTACATCGTCATTCCAGTCTTGATTGCCCAATGGTTACGTCATAGTTTGTTATCCCGTGGCCAAGAGATTTTTGATTTGGCCATGAAAAAAATAGGCCCATGGTCAATTGCTGCATTACTGGCAACACTTGTGTTGTTATTTGCATTCCAAGGGGAGGCCATCATAGCCCAGCCACTTGTGATTGCTCTATTAGCAGTGCCCATTTTGATTCAGGTATTTTTTAATTCTTCTTTGGCTTATTGGTTAAATCGTCGATTAGGTGAGAAACACAGTGTTGCTTGCCCTTCAGCCTTAATAGGAGCATCTAATTTTTTTGAATTGGCTGTTGCTGCAGCAATCAGTTTGTTTGGATTCCACTCCGGAGCTGCCTTAGCAACAGTGGTGGGCGTTTTGATTGAAGTCCCTGTGATGTTATTGGTTGTCAAGGTGGTCAATAACTCAAAAACTTGGTATTGCAAGGGAATTTAAGAGGGTACACACCTCTTTTTATTTTATATAAAGTATTGATTTATATAGATATTTAAATTTTTACATTGAATGCATAAATCTGTTTATGAATGTCACAAAACTTTCATATAGACTAGGTAAAGTCCCTCATGTCGCGATGTGCGTCATTGAATGAGGAAATATTATGAAAGCATTATTCACAAAATCTTTAGTTGCTGGTGCAATTGCACTTTCAACAGTAACAACAACTTTTGCAGCAGACATTACTGGTGCAGGTGCTACATTCCCATACCCAATCTATGCAAAATGGGCTGAGGCTTACAAAGCTAAAACAAAAAACGGTTTGAACTACCAGTCTATCGGTTCTTCAGGTGGCATCAAACAGATCAAAGCCAAGACAGTTGACTTTGGTGCAAGCGATAACCCAGTTAAATTTGAAGACTTAGAAAAAGATGGCTTGGTTCAATTCCCAGCAATCATCGGTGGTGTTGTTCCAGTAATCAACGTGGAAGGTATCAAGCCTGGTCAAATCAAAGTGACTGGTGATGTATTGGCTCAAATGTTCTCTGGTTACATCGTTAACTGGAATGACAAGCAAATTGCTGCTTTGAACCCAGGCGTTAAGTTGCCAGATGCGAACATCACAGTTGTGCACCGTGCCGATGGTTCAGGTACAACAGCAATCTTCACTGACTACCTTGCAAAAGTAAACGCTAACTGGAAAAAAGACGTGGGTGCTGGTGCTGCTGTTAAGTGGCCAGCAGCTTCATCAATCGGTGGTAAGGGTAACGAAGGTGTTGCTGCGAACGTTAGCCGTGTGAAGAACTCAATCGGTTACGTTGAATATGCTTACGCTAAGAAAAACAACATGACTTTCTTGCAGATCAAAAACAAGAATGGTCAATTTGTTTCTCCTGATGATGAGACATTTGCAGCTGCTGCAGCTGGTACAGACTGGTCAAAAGTGCCAGGTATGGGTACATTCATCACTGATGCTCCTGGTGCCAAATCATGGCCAATCACTGGTGCATCTTTCATCTTGATGTACAAGGATCCAGCGAACAAAGCTAATTCAGCTGAAGTATTGAAGTTCTTTGATTTTGCCTTCAAAGAAGGTAAGAAGATGGCTGCTGATTTGGACTACGTGCCAATGCCGGATGCTACAACTGACTTTATTCGTAAGAATGTTTGGACAAAAATCAATACTAAGTAATTCAATCTAAATATTTAGATATTGAGCAGTTGTGTTTGTAAAAGTTAAAGCCCGATGTCGGGCTTTAACTGTTAATTTAGGAACTATATGAATACCAGTCAGTCTTCTGACATGTTGACGCCTCAAGCGGAAAAGATTCTGAAGATACAAAAAATTCAGGATTTTGTCTTTCATAAGTCGACATTATTTTTTGCGTTAACCGTACTCTTTGCGCTCATAGGCATCATCATTTCATTGATTGTTAATGCTTGGCCAGCTTTGAGTGAATTTGGTTTGGGATTTTTCTTCACTGTCGAGTGGGACATCATCAATGGCCAATTCGGTGGATTGATTGCTGTTTTCGGTACAGTGGTCACAGCCTTAATTGCTTTACTCATAGCCGTTCCGCTGAGCTTTGGTGTTGCAGTATTTTTAACTGAAACTTGCCCTGTGCCATTGAGACGTCCTCTTGGTACAGCCGTTGAGTTGTTGGCAGCTGTGCCATCAATCATTTATGGCATGTTTGGTTTATTTATTTTTGCACCTTTATTTGCTGAGTATATTCAGCCGGCTCTTGCTGCTACTCTGGGACAAATCCCGGTGATTGGTTACTTGTTCACTGGTGCATTTAACGGTATCGGTATCTTGTGTGCTGGATTAATTTTAGCCATGATGGTTTTGCCATTCATTGCGTCTGTGATGCGTGACGTATTTGAGATCGTGCCACCTGTTCTTAAAGAATCTGCGTATGGCATTGGTTGCACAACTTGGGAAGTAGTTAACAAAATTGTTCTTCCTTATACCAAAACAGGTGTGATTGGCGGCATCATGTTAGGTCTTGGTCGTGCCTTGGGTGAAACCATGGCGGTGACATTCGTGATTGGTAATGCACACAAGCTAAGTGCTTCTTTATTTTCACCAGGAAACTCGATTGCTTCAACCTTGGCCAATGAGTTTGGTGAGGCTGAGCCAGGTTTGCATTACTCATCATTATTTGCATTGGGATTAGCACTTTTTGTGATCACATTCATCGTTTTGGCATTGGCCAAAATCATGTTGGCTCGCATGGAAGCAGGGCAAGGTAAAAAAACATGACAACAAATAGAAATTTTGACCAAAGCATCTACAGTAAGCGCAAGCGTGCTAACTGGACTGGCTTGGCTCTATCCATGGCTGCAATGACCTTGGGCATGATTTTCTTATTGTGGATTCTGAGTATTCTTTTTATCAAAGGATTCTCCGCCATTGATTGGAATATGTTCACTCAAAGTACACCGGCACCAGGTTCTGAAGGCGGCGGCTTGGCCAACGCCATTGTGGGTAGTTTGTTGATTGTTACTTCCTGTACTCTGATTAGTACGCCGATTGGTGTAATGGCTGGCATTTATTTATCTGAGTATGGCGCCAAGAGCAAGATTGCTTCTGTCACTCGCTTTGTGAATGACATCATGTTGTCAGCGCCTTCGATCGTGATTGGTTTATTTATTTATGCTGTTTTGGTGGCGCAAGTGAAGCATTTCTCAGGTTGGGCTGGCACGATTGCCTTGGCTTTGATCGCGATTCCTGTTGTTGTAAGAACTACTGAGAACATGTTGCAATTGGTACCGGGTAGTCTTCGTGAAGCAGCCTATGCATTGGGTGCGCCTAAGTGGAAGGTGGCTTTTTCAGTCACTCTAACCGCTGCTCGCAGTGGTGTGATCACAGGTATTTTGTTGGCCTTGGCGCGTGTCAGCGGTGAAACTGCTCCATTACTTTTCACGGCCTTGAACAACCAGTTCTTCTCCACAAATATGAATGCTCCAATGGCCAATTTGCCAGTGGTGATTTTCCAGTTTGCCATGAGCCCTTATGACAATTGGGTGGATTTGGCTTGGGGTGCAGCTTTGTTGATCACAATGGTTGTGTTGGGATTAAATATTTTGACCCGCGTGGTGTTTAGAGAAAAAGTACAAAGTTAAATCGCATGAGAAATTTATTTGCTGTTGACCAAATTCAAGGAAACGTAATGAGTGATACAAATCAAAATCAAGATTCTGGATTAAAGAATGCCTTAGAGATTAAAAATCTTAATTTTTTTTATGGCTCTTTTCAGGGCTTAAAGAATATTAATTTGAATATTGCAGAAAGACATGTGACCGCATTTATTGGTCCATCTGGTTGTGGTAAGTCAACCTTGCTCAGAACCCTTAATCGCATGTATGACTTATATCCTGGTCAACGCGCTGAAGGTGAGATTAATTTCTATGGTCAAAATATTTTAGATCCAAAGCAAGACTTGAACCTATTGCGCTCACGCATTGGCATGATTTTCCAAAAGCCAACACCATTCCCAATGTCTATTTATGACAACATTGCTTTTGGTGTGAAGCTTTACGAATCTTTATCTCGCTCTGAGATGGATGAGCGTGTTGAGTGGTCATTGACCAAAGCCGCTTTATGGGGTGAGGTGAAAGACAAGCTCAATCAAAGTGGTTTGTCTTTGTCTGGCGGTCAGCAGCAGCGTTTGTGTATTGCCCGCGGTGTGGCTGTCAAGCCTTCTATCTTGTTATTGGATGAGCCGACATCAGCCCTGGATCCAATTTCTACTGCAAAAGTAGAAGAGTTGGTACATGAACTTAAAAAAGACTATACGATTGCCATTGTGACGCATAACATGCAACAAGCGGCTCGTGTTTCTGATTTCACAGCCTATATGTATTTAGGAGAGATGGTTGAATTTGGTAAGACGGATGAAATCTTCCTCAAACCAAAACGCAAAGAAACCGAAGATTACATCACTGGCCGCTTTGGTTAATTACAAGATTTTAGGAGACTGATATGCCCGATAAACATTTATCCTCACAATTTGACAATGATCTCAATGCATTGTGCGGCAGCTTATTAGAGATGGGTGGCTTGGTAGAGTCACAAGTTTCGATGGCCATGAAAGCATTTTCTCAATTAGACGGCGACTTGGCTGATCAAGTCATGGCACGTGAAGTTGAAGTCAATGACTTTGAAATCACAATTGATCAAGCTTGTACCGAGTTGATTGCGCGTCGTCAACCTGCAGCAAGAGACTTGCGTTTGGTGATGGCAGTATCTAAGGCAATTACTAACTTAGAGCGTGCTGGTGACGAGGCTGATCGTATTGCCAGAAGAACTAAACATATCATGGAAGACAGCGCTTCTCACAGTATTAATACTGCTGAAATCCGTTTGTCAGGTCAGATGGCAGTTTCTTTGTTGCGCAGAAGTTTGGATTGCTTTGCGAGATTAGATACCAAGGCAGCTGCTGAAGTGGTGAACGAAGATAAGCAGATTGACGAAGAATTTAAAGCATTCGTACGCAAACTAACCAGCTATATGGCTGAAGATCCAAGAACGATTTCTGTGGGCTTGGACATGTTGTCAATTGCCAAGGCTGTTGAGCGCATCGGTGATCACTCAAAGAACATTGCTGAATTTGTGATTTACATCGTTAAGGGCACAGATGTTCGCCACTTACCGCATGAGCAATTAACACAAGAGGCTAATAGCTAATATATGGCAAGCAGTATTTTAATTGTTGAAGATGAGCCTTCGATTGCAGAGCTAATTGCTGTCAATCTGAGTCACGCAGGCTTTCTACCTGTTAGAGCGTTTCAAACAGAACAAGCTTCTCAATTAATGAAAGAAGTTTTGCCAGATTTGGTGGTTTTGGATTGGATGTTGCCAGGTAAGTCTGGTGTGCAATTTGCAAAAGAATTAAGATCCAATGAGCGCACCAAAGATATTCCAATCATCTTGTTGACTGCTCGCAGTGAAGAGATGGATAAGATTGCTGGCTTAGAGGCAGGTGCAGATGACTATGTCACCAAACCTTTCTCACCCAAAGAGTTGGTGGCTCGTATTCGAGCGGTGCTCAGAAGGCGTTCTCCGCAGCTTGCTGATGAAGTAGTGCAAATCAATAACTTGCGTTTGGATCCGGTGTCTCATCGAGTCTTGGCCACCAATGGTGTGGACGAGGTATCGCTAGATTTAGGTCCAACTGAGTTCAGATTACTTCACTTTTTCATGACTCACCCAGAGCGTGTTCATTCCAGAGGCCAGTTATTGGATAAGGTGTGGGGCGATCATGTGTTCGTTGAAGAGCGTACTGTGGATGTTCATATCAAGCGCCTCAGGGCTGCTTTGGCCCCATCTAATTGCCAAAATTTGATTGAAACAGTTCGCGGTAGTGGCTACCGTTTGACCAAAACCCCTGTGACCCAGTAGTCGGATGCTAAGTATCGGTATTCAGTAATTATTGATTATTAAGAGCACTATCAGAGATAGTGCTCACTCAAAACAATGGCCCAAGTCAGGGCGCAAAGCAATAATGCCAGCATCACAGCGGCACTGCCAAAGTCTTTGGCTCGTTTAGATAAATCATGAACCTCAAATGAGATGCGATCAATCGCAGCCTCCACACTCGAGTTTAAAAGTTCAATGATGAGTACCAAGATGACTGAGGCTATCAATAAAATCTTCTCAATCGGCGTCACGGGCAGATAAATAGCTAGTGGAATCAAGATCAAGCTCAAGGCCAATTCTTGGCGGAAAGCACTTTCTTCCTTATAAGCGTAAATCAAGCCATTCCAGGAATTGATGGCCGCTCGGAATGCGCGGGTGAGTCCTTTATTGCCTTTGTGTGGGTTATCTTCAATCTGATAGTTTTTCATGATTCACCAAATGTTGAAGATTCAATTAAGCAATAAAACTATGACAGCTTGATGTCATCAAGTTGCAATTTCTTAGAAATGTCACAGACTTGATATCGTAATTTCATAAAACTCTCCGACACTGTGATCAATCAATGACAGGAGCTTTTCATGAAAATCACAGTCATAGGAACAGGTTATGTTGGCTTGGTAACGGGTGCTTGCTTGGCTGAGCAGGGTAATCACGTGTTTTGCTTGGATCTTAATCAGGAAAAAATCAACATTCTGAATGCCGGTGGAGTGCCGATTTACGAGCCTGGCTTAAAAGAAATCATTGAGCGTAATTTGGCTTATGGGCGATTGATTTTCTCCAGTGATATTCCTGCTGCGGTGGCTTATGGAGATATTCAATTCATTGCAGTTGGTACACCTCCAAGTGAAGATGGCTCAGCTAATTTGAAGTATGTGTTGCAGGCTGCTAAGCAAATTGGACAGCACATGAACCGCTTTAAGGTGGTTGTGAATAAATCAACAGTACCTGTGGGGACTGCCGATAAAGTCACTGAAGTGATAGCTCAAGAATTGCTCAATCGTTCTTTGCCCAGTGAAAATTTTTCCGTGATTTCAAACCCAGAGTTTTTGAAAGAGGGTGCAGCGATTGAAGATTTTATGAGGCCAGATCGCATTGTGATCGGCAGTCAAGCCAATGCAGCAGGGTATGCGGCCAAAGAAATGATGAAGCAGTTATATGCGCCATTTAATCGACATCATGAAAGAACATATTACATGGATGTCAGAAGTGCTGAACTTACCAAATATGCTGCCAATGCGATGCTGGCGACTCGAATTTCATTCATGAACGAAATCGCTAATTTGGCTGATGTATTGGGCGCTGACATTGAATCTGTGAGGCAGGGCATTGGTTCAGACTCTCGGATTGGTTACAGTTTCTTATATGCAGGAACTGGCTACGGCGGTAGTTGCTTTCCTAAGGATGTGTCAGCACTTTCAAAAATTGCCGAGCATCATGGTCAAGAGCTTAAGTTGATCAAAGCAGTGGAAGAAGTCAATGAATCTCAAAAAAACATCTTAGTGAAAAAAATCACAAAACGTTATGGCAAAGACCTCACCGGAAAAACTTTTTGTTTGTGGGGTTTGGCATTCAAACCCAATACCGATGACATGAGAGAGGCCCCTAGTCGGGTTGTGATCAAGAATTTATTGATGAGAGGTGCCAAGATACAGGCGCATGACCCTGTGGCTATGCACGAGGCACATATGGCTATTCATGCGGATATGGCTGATTGTTCTGATTTACTCAAAGGCTTGAGCTACCATGATGATGCAATGCAAGCTGCCCAAGGAGCTGATGCACTGTTGATCATGACGGAGTGGAAGTCCTTCAGAAGTCCTGATTTTGATGCCCTGAGACAAGCGTTATTGGCGCCGATGATCTTCGATGGCAGAAATATTTATGATCCTCAGTTGGTGATTGATCAAGGCTTTGAATATGTTGGCATTGGTCGCAGAATCATGCATGACCCTGTTCAACCATCAGAAGCCTACTTAGCGCAGAATTCTCATCTGGGCAATCAGTTTTACCCAGAAACCCCATCAGGAGTGTCGGTCACTCATTAAGACTTTTTTGTATTTTTCAGGTAAATCCAAATCAAAATAAGAAGCGCTTGTTTTGATCAATTGAAATTCAATTGATTTATGCCGTTCATCAGTCTCTGACTGTTTGGACGGCATCATATCTTTCATTGAAAAGTAAATTTTGTACTCTTGGGCCATCTTGATGAATCCTTTTTCAAATCTCTTTTATCGTGCTTGATGCGAAGACTACGCAGGATTTTTGACATTCCGATGAACAATTCAAGAACTTTTGAAGAGTCTTTAAAATAGGGCTTGGGAGGCTGATTATTAGATTTCAGCAGATGTAAAAAGCTTAAATTTGTATTGTTTTTCATAGACTTGTTAATATTCACCCTATGTTGTCACTAAAAACTCGTTTAATCACGATTTTCTTGGTCGTTTTGCTGATTTCTTGGTTGGTGGGCGAGATATTTGGATTAACAGAAGGTTTACTTGCAGCCATACTCTGCCTCAGTTTATTACTCATTCATCAACTTTGGCACGCCTCTAAACTCAGTCAGTTGTTGTTATCTCCTAACTATGGAGAAGTTCCTAGTGCATTAGGTATTTGGGGTGAAATCTATTACCGCCTTCACAAACTAGTGCGTTCTTGGCGCGATCAAGTCTTGGAAATAGAGCAGCAACACAGTCGTTTTATTAAGGCTGTGCAAGCCACCCCTAATGGCGTGGTGATGCTGAACGAAGATGATCAAATTGAGTGGTGCAACAGCATTGCTGAGCAGCATTTTGGAGTGAATGCCAAAAGAGATGCCATGCAGCGCATCACACATATTTTGCGCAAACCTGCTTTTGTGCAATACATCATTCGTCAAAACTACCGTGAACCGGTTCGGTTAACCAATATGGGAATGTTTGAGCAGTTCAGCTTGGATGTACAGATTTTCCCTTATGGCGATAAACAGAAACTGGTTTTATCCCAAGACGTTTCTCAAATTGAAAAAACGGATTCGATGCGACGTGACTTTGTGGCCAACGTTTCTCATGAGCTAAAAACTCCTTTGACCGTCTTGTCTGGGTTTCTTGAAACTGTGCAAGAGCTTGAACTGAATGAAGCAGACCAGAAAAAATATTTAGATTTGATGAGTGTTCAAACGGGGCGCATGAAAACCTTGGTTGAGGACTTGTTGACTCTGGCCAAATTAGAAGGCAATCCAGAACCCCCTGTGACGCAAGTTGTGCCAATGGGGGTCATGCTTTCTCGATTGCAATCAGATGCTCAAGGGTTATCCCAAGGTCGTCATCAAATTGTGGTCGAAAAGAAGAGCGAGAGAAATGTGCTTGGCGACGATGTTGAGCTCTATTCTGCTTTTGGCAATCTGGTATCGAATGCGGTGCGGTACACGCCGGACGGTGGCAATATCACGATTCGTTGGTCCGATGTGGGCGACGAGGCCATTTTTTCGGTGATCGATACAGGACCGGGCATTGCTCAAGAACACATCCCGCGTTTGACTGAGCGTTTTTATCGGGTTGATCGCAGTCGCTCAAGAGACACTGGCGGAACTGGATTGGGTATGGCGATTGTGAAGCACGTCATCAGCCGTCATCACGGTGAACTCAAGATTGAATCAACGATGGGTGTTGGCAGTGAGTTTTCTTTGAGCTTTCCGCAGCAACGGATTGCCTGATTGATTAATTAACTCAAAGAGTTAACAGTTGCACCAATTCTTTTTGCCCGACATATTCAACCGAAGTGGCTCTCTTTTTGGTTTGATGATAATGACCTTGATCATTCATGAGCCAAGCTGTTAAATTATCTTTTAAAAGCATGTGAAAGCCTTCTTTGATGACTCGTGATTTTAGTTTTTTATCCAGTACAGGGAATGCCACTTCAACTCGTCTAAAGAGATTGCGATCCATCCAGTCAGCTGATGAGAGATAAGTCATCTCATTGCCGTCAGCATAAAAGTAATAAATGCGATGATGTTCTAAAAAGCGACCAATGATTGATCTGACTTTGATGTTTTCAGATAACCCAGGAACACCCGGCTTTAGTGCACACACACCGCGAATGATCAAGTCGATCTTAACGCCAGCCTGAGATGCTTTGTACAGCTCTTGAATGATGGTGGGCTCAAGAAGGGCATTCATCTTGGCCATGATGTGGGCCTTTTTCCCTTGCTTGGAATTTCTGGCTTCGCGACGGATGTGCGCAATCAATTCTGTGTGCATCGTAAAAGGCGATTGCCACAAATACTTCAATTCAACTCTGCCACCAGAACCGGTGAGCTGCATGAACACATGGTGCATATCTTCACAAATGGCTTGATTGGCTGTCATCAAGCCAAAGTCACTGTATAGCTTAGCTGTTCTTGGGTGGTAATTGCCTGTACCTAAGTGAGCATAGCGTTTCAAGACCTTTTTTTCCTTGCGTCGACCACTGGCAGGAATAGTTTCTTGGCGAACAATCAGCAACATTTTGGCGTGACATTTATGGCCCACCACGCCGTACACCACGTGAGCACCTACAGCCTCTAATTTTGCAGCCCAGGCAATGTTGGTTTGCTCATCAAAGCGTGCCAAGAGCTCAACCACAACTGTGACTTCCTTGCCGTTGCGTGCGGCCTCCATCAAGGCGTCCATCACCAGTGATTGTTCACCTGTGCGATAAACCGTTTGTTTGATGGCTAAAACATTGGGATCTCTTGCTGCCTCTTGTAGTAATTGCAAGACTGGATCAAAACTCTCATAAGGGTGGTGTAACAAAATATCTGAGTTTGATATTTTTTCAAAAATGGTCTCCCCTGGGTTGCCAGCGATCGATTGTTTGGGGGTGTGAGGCTTGAACTTAAACTTTGGAATATCTACCAAGTCAGGAATTTGTACCAAGCGAACCAAATTAACGGGACCGTTGACTCGATAACAATCTGAATCTTTTAATTTTTCTACTTTTTGCAAATACTCTTGAAGTTCGGGTGGCATTTCTGCAGTGACTTCTAAGCGAACTGCATCTCCTAAATGACGCGTCGGTAACTCACCCTGAAGAGCTGAACGCAAATCAGTGATGTCGTCTTCAGAAACGAATAAATCAGAATTGCGGGTCACTCTGAACTGATGGCAGCCAGTCACGGTCATACCTTTGAATAAATCAGGCACAAAGGTCTGAATGAATGAAGAGAGCAATACAAAGCCATGAGGTGTGGGGCTCAGGTGTTGTGGTAAAGGCACCACGCGAGGCAGCGATCTTGGTGCTTGAACAACGGCCAATGTGGGCTTTCTGCCAAAAGAATCTTTACCTTCCAGTGTCACTAAAAAGTTCAAGCTTTTATTGATGACTTTTGGAAATGGGTGGGCGGGATCCAGGGCAATCGGTGTTAACAGTGGCACCAACTCTTTATCAAAAAACTCTTTGGCCCAACGCTTGATGTTTGGAGTCCAATCTGAGCCTGGGTAAAACTTAACCCCAGCTTTATCTAATTTGGGAAGAATATCTTCTTGAAGTAAGCTGAATTTTCTGGCAACCAAGGCATGAGCATTTTTGGTGATGACGTCATACGCTTTTTTAATCTGCAGGCCATCGGGTGTCAGGTTCTTCGGATTATTTTTAAGTTGTTCTTTGATGCCTGACATTCGGATTTCAAAGAACTCATCCATGTTGGATGAAACAATACAGATAAAACGTAAACGCTCTAAAAGGGGTGTTTTTGGATCTTCAGCTTGTGCCAGTACCCTTGAATTAAACTCTAGGGCACCTAGCTCTCTATTAAGTAGTGCGATTTGAGAACTAGTGATTGGGTTACTGCTTGGTAAGGGGCTGATTGATTGCATATTTATCATTTTGACAAAGCTCTATGTCAAAAATATGACAAATTGATCAATCTATTTTGTCATCACCATGTCATATTGGCGTCATAATCTAGATAGTAAATAACTAAAAGAAAATGAAGTGAGCTCGAACCATTCCAATTCCTCCAATGCCTCAAAAGAATTAGTGGCAGCTGTCGATTTAGGCTCAAACAGTTTTCGCATGGTGATCGCCAAGGTCATCCATTCTGCTTCTGGCACTCAATTACAACCTATTGATACTTTAAGAGAATCAGTGAGGATGGCGTCTGGCCTCAGCGAGGACAAGAAGCTGGATCAAAAGTCCATCCAAAGAGGTTTGGCTGCGATTCATCGTTTTGGGGACCGCCTGCGAGGCTTTAATGCCAAGCAAGTTCGTGCCGTGGCAACGAATACCCTGAGAGTTGCACGGAATGCTGATGACTTCATCCGTGAAGCTGAAAAGCTACTCGGGTTTCCTATAGAGGTGGTGAAGGGCCGAGAAGAGGCGCGTTTGATTTATATCGGCGCCTCCCATGATGCGCCTGCCTGTGATGAAAAAAGATTTGTGCTCGATATCGGTGGTGGTTCGACAGAATTCATCATCGGAGATGGGTATGAGCCGAAACTTCTAGAATCTTTGTACATTGGCTGTGTTTCTTATAGTCAGAATTTCTTCCCGGGTGGTTTGGTCGATGCCCACTCCTTTAAGCAAGCTGAACTATCAGCGCGCAGAGAGATTGAGGCCATCACAGCTCAATTCTTAAAATCTGGATGGAAGCAGTCTATTGGTTCATCTGGAACAGCCCGAGCCATTGCAGAACTGATCGCGCAAAATGGTTTTAATGGTCCGCCCCATGAGTTGCCTGTAGATGACATGGGTGGCTTGATCACCAAAGAAGGGTTATTAGCTCTTAAAAAATCCTTGATTGAATCTGAATACATCGATCGATCTCGCTTATTGGGTCTAAAAAGTGACCGTCGACCAGTGCTCCCAGGTGGTTTAGCCATCATGTTGGCAGCTTTTGAAGAGCTGGGCATTGAGCGCATGGAAGTGACTGAGGCTGCACTGCGCTTAGGCGTTCTTTATGACCTCATTGGCCGATCTCAGCACCACGACATGAGATATGTCACTGTTGAGCAATTCATGCAGCGCTATGGTGTTGATCGCCAGCAAGCTCAGAGAGTGAGTAAGGCAGCTCTTCATTTCTTGAACCAATTTCCTGACCCAAAACATGAGAACCGCAAAGACAATGAGCAAATTCTTGCGTGGGCTGCAAAGTTACACGAGATTGGCTTAAGCATCACGCACAATGGATATCACAAGCATTCTGCTTATATTGCTACCCATGCAGATATGCCAGGCTTTTCAAAGCTGGATCAAGCAAGGCTAGCAGCCTTGTTATTGGGTCATACCGGCAAGCTTGGAAAGATATCTGTGACTTCTAATTACATTGATTGGCGCATGCTTCTGAGCCTACGTTTGGCCCATGTGCTTTGTCGCCGTAGAACTGATGAGGATATCTCTTCAGTCATTCTAAAAGAGCGAGACAGTGGCTTTCTTGTCAGAATCTCTAAGGAGTGGACCAAAAAGAACCCACTCACACAGTTTGGCTTAGAAAAAGAATCGGCCGATTGGAAAAAAATCGGCCGCGAACTCACTATTGAAATTATTTGATCAATCGATTCTCATCGATTGATCAAAGATTCAGCTAAGTTAGTTAATTTTAGTTGTTGCCTAAAAAATGCTTGGCGTATCTTGGATGAATGTCATCCAGTCTTAGCATGGTCAAAAAGTCAGCTGTATTGAAGTCTGGATCCCATGCTGGATTACCGCAAACTTTTGCTCCTAATCTCAAGTAGCCCTTGATCAAAGCTGGAGGATCTACTTCTAAGCTGCTATTTAACTCTTCAATTGGAAGTGCTAGGCGAGGAAACACACGGTATTCAATATCGGATAAATGTTGCTCATTGTTCAACATTTTGGCTAAGCTGGCTGCGTAGTGACCGCCATCACCCATGGGTACGCTGGCACAACCTAACATCACTTCGTATTCATTCTTCTTCATGTACTGGCCTAGACCGCTCCATAGAGCCATGATGACGCCGCCAGAACGATAGTCACGGTGAACGCATGAACGACCCACTTCAACAATCTTGTGGCGTAAATGTCTTAAGCGAGTCAAATCAAACTCTGAATCCGAATACAAGCAACCCATTTGCTTTGCTTGGTGTGGAGGTAAAGCTCTGTATGTGCCGATCACCTTGAGGGTTTCATTATCACGAACAATCAAGTGATCGCAGAAGCTATCAAAAATATCAACATCTAGACCTTCTTTCGAAGGTTTTAGGTTGGCACCCATTTCTTCGGCAAATACTTTGTAGCGCAGACGCTGAGCTTCTTTCACTTCATCTTGATGTCTTGCCCAGCTAACACTGATTGGGGCTGCTTTGCTGGTTTGTACAGCAGGCGCTTCAACTTTTTTATTGCTTTGTTTAGCAGTTGAATTCTGCTGAATGCGTGTGATTTTTTCTTTGATGATCTGATGAATAGGGGCAATTCTCTCAGACATGGTTTTCTTATTATTTTTATTGAAAAAAGAGTCTGTGATTGAAGACAGTGGATTTGGTAAATCGCTCATTTATATGCCTAATGATTGTTAATATGTCATCAATTTATTAGCCAAATATGTCACGCCAATGACGGAGATTTGACAGTTGTATGAATTTCTATCGGTTTTAAATAACTGACAAATTGACTGCTGGCCACTTGCCAAGAAAACTTCTCAGCATGAGCTCTGGCGACCTCACGTGGAATCTTCAGAGCTTCAAGACAAGCTTCGCGCAAATCATTGTTCATGGCACCTGACTGAGAGCTGCCAATCACATCAATCGGGCCAGTCACTGGGTAAGCAGCTACGGGCGTTCCACAGGCCATGGCTTCAAGAAGTACCAAACCAAATGTATCGGTTTTACTTGGGAACACGAACACGTCGGCTGCTGCGTAAACTTTGGCTAATTTTTCCTGTTGTAAAACACCCAAGTAATGAACTTCGGGATACTTGGCTTTTAAGCTGTTGAGCGCAGGGCCATCGCCAACCACCCATTTAGATCCTGGCAATTTAAGTTCTAAAAATGCTTCAATGTTCTTTTCTACTGCCACGCGACCAACATATAAAAAGATCGGGTGAGCTGAATTGAGCTCTTTTGAATCTTGTATTTTGAAGATATCTAGATCAACGCCTCTGGTCCAAAGAACCACATTCTTAAAGCCATAGGACTCCAGGTCATCAATCACCACTTGGGTGGGTGCCATCACTGCCAATGATGGGTCGTGGAACCAGCGCA
>JBDLUD010000011.1:0-29352 GCA_039805465.1 Pseudomonadota bacterium | reverse complement strand
TCAGCCAAAGTCAAAGGACAACCCATGTCAGTGTGCATCACCGTGCCTTCTTGTACATTGCTGCCCTTGCCAACTGTGATGGGCTCATTGTCACCACGAATCACCACGCCAGGCCAGACACTCACATCTTCATTCAAAATCACATCGCCAATCAATGTGGCTTCCTTAGCCACAAAAGCTGATTCATGAATTTGCGGTGCCTTATCTTTGTATTGATAGATGGTCATGGTGTCTTCCTTTTTTATAGCTTTATTTGTTTTAGTTTGGATTAGTTATTGGGGTGTGAGTATTAGGAGTGAGGTTTCCAACGAATTGAGTAGGACGCTATTAACACTTCGATCAAGAGAGAAATCAAAGCCAAAATGAATGAGCCAATACCAGCCACAAATGTATAAAGAACAAATGCTGATACCAGCAGTTTTCCACCGCTCGTTTCTGCGAAAAATAACTCCAAGATGGTCAGACCAATCATGATGGCGCATAAAACCAAAAAAATCATTGAGATATTGATGAAGCGTCCACGCGTGGCAATGTTTTTTAACTCTTGATTGTAAGAGTCGCGAATCGACTGCTTAAGATTGTCATCCAAGAGTTCTTTATGAAGTACCCGAGCTCGGTCAATCACACGCGCCAAGCGCTGAGTCAAGGCACCAATCATGCCAGCCACCGCTGTTAATAAGAAAACTGGCGCTACAGCCAATTGGATACTATCGCTCAAGGTACTAGGATTCATCATATAAGGAATATACCGCAGGTCAGGAAATACCGCTAATTAGAAAGAGAATAAGCGACCTAGGTCGCTTATTCTTTAGTGATTATCTTTGAGAGTCAGGCAATTAAAAAGTACCTGGGTACAAGATGTCTTTGGTGACATTATGAATATCTCGGTGTCCCGTGAAAGCCATGGTGATATCCAATTCTTTATGAATGATTTCAAGACACTTGGTCACACCAGCCTCACCCATGGCACCTAGACCATACAAGAAAGAACGGCCAATCAAAGTGCCTTTGGCACCCAATGCCCAGGCCTTCAAAACATCTTGACCTGAACGAATACCACCATCCATCCAAACCTCAATGTCTTTACCTACCGCATCAACAATGCCTGGCAATGCATGAATAGTAGATACAGCACCATCTAGCTGGCGACCGCCGTGATTAGAAACAATCAAAGCATCGGCACCAGAGTTAGCAGCCAAACGTGCATCACCCTCATCCAAGATACCTTTGATGATGAGCTTGCCACCCCAACGTTTTTTAATCCACTCAACATCACCCCAATTCAAACCTGGATCAAACTGCTCAGCTGTCCAAGATGATAAAGATGACATGTCGCCCACTCCTGTGGCATGTCCAACAATGTTTCTAAATGTTCTGCGTTGTGTGCCCAACATCCCCATGCACCAGCGTGGCTTGGTCATCATGTTGATGATATTTGGGATCGTCAATTTTGGGGGAGCAGTCAAACCATTCTTAATATCTTTATGACGCTGACCTAAAATTTGTAGATCAAGCGTTAAAACAATGGCTGAACAATTAGCTGCTTTGGCACGATCAATCAAGCGCTCGATAAAAGCACGATCTTTCATGACATAAAGCTGGAACCAAAAAGGCTTGGTCGTATACTCTGCAACATCTTCAATGGAGCAAATACTCATGGTTGATAAACAGAATGGCACACCAAATTTCTCAGCTGCTTTCGCAGCCAAGATTTCGCCATCAGCGTGTTGCATACCAGTTAAACCAGTTGGGGCCAATGCCACAGGCATCGCCACCTCTTGACCAATCATTTTAGTTTTGGTCGTTCTGTTTTCCATGTTCACAGCTACTTTTTGGCGCAGCTTGATCTTTTGAAAGTCAGATTCATTTGAGCGATAAGTAGACTCAGTCCAAGAACCAGAATCTGCATAGTCATAGAACATTTTTGGCGTTCTTTTTTTATGCAAAATGCGCAAATCTTCAATACTAGTAATAACTGGCACTATCATCTCCTCAGGGATTCAATATTTGAAGCAAGTAAGGCTGTAATATTTTGTTTTTCACCATTATAGGTATTCTTTTCTCAACATGGCAAAACCTCTTTCTTTAGAAAAAATCCTTTTTAGTCAGGGGTTTGGAACTCGTCGCTACTGTAGCGACCTGGTTTACGCCGAGCTCGTGAAGGTCAATGGTGTCTTGGCCGAAGACCCTGATGAAAGAATACCTCCTGAAAACCTTCAGCTTGAAGTGGAAGGCGAAACCTGGGAATTTCATGAAAAAGCCTATGTGGCCTTCCATAAGCCAGTAGGCTATGAATGCTCCCATAAAACCAGCCATCATCCGAGTATCTATGGTCTTCTGCCTCAACCTTTGGTAGAGCGAGGCATTCAATGTGTGGGTCGCTTGGACCATGACACCACTGGTTTGATCTTGATGTCTGATGATGGTCAGTTCATCCACCGCATGACAACCCCTAAAAAGAACATTGGCAAGGTGTATCAAATCACTGCTGCGGATGATTTAACTGAAGGGCAACTACAACACCTTTTAAAAGGGGTTGTTTTAGACGATGATCCCAAACCTTGCTTCGCCAAAGCCTGCGTACAGCGCTCCAGCAAAGTTCTAGAAATGACCATTGTTGAAGGCCGCTATCACCAAGTCAAACGCATGATGGCAGCCGTGGGTAATCATGTGGCTCAATTACACCGCTTATCGATTGGTGAATATCAACTCCCCACTGATTTAGCTGAAGGTGAATGGCGTTGGCTCTACCCTGATGATCTCAAGCAGTTATCTGTCAGCTTAGCTGAGAGCTAAGCAAATATTACTTGATGAGCGCCAAACCTTCTTTGAATTGAGGGTGCTCGCAAGACTGCAAGAGCTCAAACACCACCATCTCGGTTGTCACGAGCTCTGCGCCGTTGGATGCCAAGCGATCAAAGGCAGCATCGCGATTAGCTTCTGTGCGAGAGCTGCAAGCATCAGTCACAACCCACACGTCAAACTCTTCATCGAGTAAACCTAAAGCGGTTTGCAATAAACAAACATGGGTCTCACATCCTGCGATCAAAATAGTGTTTTTCTCACCTTGATCTTCTTGTTTGCGCTGGATGTGCTTAGGCAAACTTCTGGCGTTACCCATGGGTTTAGGCGGTGCTCTTAACTCATCCACTAAACCATCAGAGCAAGCACCGAAATACATCTTGGTCAGAGTTTTCTGGCAAAGAGATTTCAACTGAGGATCATTAGGTCCTAATTTTTCTGGGTTTTGCTCAGTACCAATGATCGGTAAATGTAATAGTTTTGCAATTTTTGCCAAGCGCACGGCGTTGGCCAATACCTGCTCTGCCTGATGAATCACCGGCATCAATTTGCTTTGATAATCAACGAGAACCAATTGGGTTTCTTGTGCGTTTAAAAGTATGGACATAATGAGTAATGATTCTTTAAGATGAATACGTGGTATTTTCTTATAAAAAGAGCCCTAGGAGTAATAATTTGTTCGCAGCTTTATTGATCATCATTCCTTTTGTTACCTTTGTTTTTTATATCAGAGCCATCAGCAAAACCATCAAGGCGATTGATCCTGAATACAGGACTCAAGCTCCTGGCATGGCTTGGTTGCTGCTCATTCCTGTTTTCAATGTGATTTGGTTCTTCTTTTTGCTCAAATCCATCAAGACTGGCTTTCTTCGGATGTATGAAAACAAGAAAATCAATCAGCCCATCGATACTGGCTATACCTATGGCATTGCGATGGGTTGCTGCTGGGCAGCCATCTTTATCCCTAAATTGATTTTTGTTGCTCTGATTCCAATGTTTGTATTTTCAATTCTTCATTGGACCAAATTAAATAATGCCAGGAAACGTTTGAGCGACGAGCTCAATCAAAGTTGACTCACTGAGGCTTTTTTAAGTGAATTTGCGCGGTCATCTTGCCAGCAAAAATCATGTCTAGCTGCACACCGTCAATGCCATGAGCAATCTGCACTCCGTCTTGTGCTACAGGGAATGTTTTCTCGAGTGCCAGCATATTCTTAGGCCAATCCACACGCAAAACTGCACTCATGGGCAAATAACCATCAAAGTAGCGACGCATCAAAGGGCCGGCGTTCAAGGTGTATTGCTCTGACGATACTTTATCCAAAGCCCTTGATTCCAAATCGATGCAAATCGATGCTCCACGCTCAACATCGGTGAGAGTCACACGATTGTCTTTGACTTCAGCAGAGTTCATTTTTTCTAGGGATTTAACAGTGATCTTTTTAATTCTATTTTCATTAAAAACAATCACCACTTTTCTGATCGGATCTAATTGGCGATGGCAAGTAGCAATCATCACCACGCCAGAGTCCAAACTTTGCGGACTGATCATCACCCTTGATTCATAGCTGTAGGCCCCTGGGTCGGGACGGGTTTTTAAATATTTGATTTCACCTTCATTGGCAATGTCAGAAAACTCCAAAGCTGCAATCGGATTGACTGCCAGCAAAGCGGCTGAGAAAATAACCAAACGCAGAGTTTGTTTCATCACAGATGTTCCTTGGCTTGATACTGCTGAACTTTTTCTAGCCAGATCCTCAGAGCATTGGCCAGGTCTTTTTTACTGAAGGAGCAACTCTCTTCTGTGAAGAGCGATGATGACTCTACTCTGGATAAAACATTCTCAAGAGCTGTGCCATATTTCTCTGGTAATTGACTATCTCTACAAAAAACACGAAATGCCTGAATTAATTCAGCTGAATGACCACTACCGTCTAACCACGCTTTTAATGATTGTTGAGCATGCTGGGGACTTTGAGGATGCTGAATACTCACGCCTACTTCCTCGCCGCTTGGAATTCATTTGATAAAACTGTCATCAATTCAGCCACTGACATCGCTCGGGCTTTAGCGTAAGCCGTTCCAGCCCAAAGGTTTTGATAATCTCCTTGATCTTGTCCTGCAGCCCATTGCCTCATCGGTGCAGTCAGATTGTTTTGCACAGGAAATGGTAAATACGTCTTACCTTCCATCAATGACATGAATTGATTTTTAACTCCTTGTGCGGGACGTCCTGAAAAAGCCCTTGTGAATGCAGCGCCCAGCTCATGCTTGCTCAATACGAAGCGACGATGTGCTGGACTTGTGCCTGCTTCAGCAGCTACCAAGAATGCCGTGCCCATCTGAGCAGCCGCTGCGCCAGCATGAATGATTCCATGAATATCCTGTCCGTTCATGATGCCGCCAGCTGCCACAATCGGTATCTGAAGATGAGAAGCCAACTCTTGAACCAAGTCTTTCAGGGTCAACTGTTGATCAACCCCCTGCGGATCAAAGATACCTCGATGACCACCTGCTTCAATGCCTTGCGCAACAATGAAATCAACATCTGCTGATTGGATCATCAAGGCTTCTTCCAGGGAAGTGGCTGTGACACCCACAGAGATGCCGAGTGAGTGAGCCTTTTCAATGAACTCTTGAGGCGGCAAACCAAAATGAAAGGTCAGCACCTCTGGTTGGTGTATCCAAATCGGTTCAAGCATTTGTTGCAAATCAGGAATGTATGGTGGCTTAGGAATAGCCACTGTCACCCCCAACGAATCCACCACGTCTTTTAAATCACTCAATGCCTGTTGCTGCTCTTGTTCAGCAGGCATGACAGGTTCTTTGAACACAAAAAAATTGGCATTGATTCTGGTGTTGGGTACTTTTTTGATCAGTGCTTTGGTCGCCTTTAAATCAGCATCGATTTTTTCTGGGGTCGAATAGGCAAAACCAAAGCTGCCCAAGCCTCCTGCATCTGAGACAGCCGCAACCAATGCGGGGGTATTAACACCACCCGCCATCGGCGCCTGTATCACTGGAATTGTTAAGTCAGAGAACTTGAACATGTCATGCATCAATTAGTAAAGTACTACTAGCATACCTGTTCATGATGATTTTTTCAGCCAAGATAAAAAAAGGGGCTTTCCGAAGAAAGCCCCTTGTGTTTACTGCTTATTATTTGACTGCTTGGTTTTTACTTTAGTTATCGCCTAAGAAAGTCTTAAGCATCCACTGTTTTTGCTACATCACTGAAACCTTTGATTTGATCAAAGTTCATGTATTTGTAGATTTCAGCTCCGCTTGCGTTGAGTACACCCATGTCAGCCATGTACTCTTCTTTGGTCGGAATGCGACCTAATTTAGAGCAAATAGATGCCAACTCAGCTGAGCCTAAGTAAACGAAGGTATTTTTACCCAAACGGTTCGGGAAGTTACGTGTGGATGTAGACATCACAGTAGCACCTTCACGAACTTGTGCTTGGTTACCCATACACAATGAACAACCAGGCATTTCCATGCGCGCACCAGCACCACCTAATACACCGTAGTGACCTTCTTCTGTTAATTGTTGAGCATCCATCTTGGTTGGAGGAGCAACCCACAATTTCACAGGGATATCACGCTTGCCTTCAAGCAATTTAGAAGCTGCACGGAAGTGACCAATGTTGGTCATGCAAGAACCGATGAACACTTCATCAATTTTTGCGCCAGATACTTCAGACAATGTCTTCACATCATCAGGATCGTTCGGGCATGCCACGATTGGCTCATGAACATCTGCCAAATCTATTTCAATCACTGCTGCGTATTCAGCATCAGCATCACCTTTGAGTAATTCTGGTTTTGCCAACCATGCTTCCATCGCCTTGATACGACGACCCAAAGTGCGTGCATCAGAGTAACCATTGGCAATCATCCACTTCATCAATGTGATGTTACTGGTCATGTACTCAATGATTGGGTCTTTGTTCAAGTGAACGGTACAACCAGCCGCTGAACGCTCTGCAGATGCATCTGACAATTCAAATGCTTGCTCAACTTTTAGATCAGGCAAACCTTCGATTTCCAAAATACGGCCAGAGAAAATGTTTTTCTTACCCTTCTTCTCAACGGTCAACAAGCCTTGCTTGATCGCATACAAAGGAATCGCATTCACCAAGTCACGCAATGTGACGCCTGGCTGCATTTTGCCTTTGAAGCGTACCAACACAGACTCAGGCATGTCCAAAGGCATCACGCCCGTGGCTGCAGCAAACGCTACCAAACCTGAACCTGCAGGGAATGAAATACCGATTGGGAAACGTGTATGAGAATCACCACCTGTACCAACTGTGTCAGGTAACAACAAACGGTTCAACCAAGAGTGGATCACACCATCACCTGGACGCAAAGCAACACCACCGCGGGTACTGATGAAGTCAGGCAACTCATGATGCATCTTCACATCGACTGGTTTTGGATAAGCCGCTGTGTGGCAGAAAGATTGCATCACCATGTCTGATGAGAAACCTAAACATGCCAAATCTTTTAATTCGTCACGAGTCATAGGACCAGTGGTGTCTTGAGAACCCACCGTTGTCATCTTTGGCTCACAGTAAGTTCCTGGACGAACACCCTTGCCTTCAGGCAAGCCACATGCGCGACCAACCATCTTCTGTGCTAATGAGAATCCTTTGCCAGAATCAGCAGGATTGGTTGGTAAGCGGAACAATGTTGATACTGGCAAGCCCAAAGCTTCGCGAGCTTTAGAAGTAAGGCCACGACCGATGATCAATGGAATACGGCCACCGGCACGCACTTCATCAAATAAAACATCTGACTTCACTTTGAATTCAGCGATGACTTTGCCATCCTTGAGTGCTTTACCTTCATAAGGACGCAACTCAATCACATCACCCATGTTCATGCTGTTAACGTCTAATTCAATCGGTAAGGCACCAGCATCTTCCATGGTGTTGTAGAAAATCGGAGCAATTTTGGTACCCAAACAAACACCACCAAAACGCTTGTTAGGCACGTAAGGAATATCTTCACCTGTGAACCACAACACTGAGTTGGTGGCTGACTTACGTGATGAACCTGTACCAACCACGTCACCAACGTAGGCAACCAAGTTACCTTTGGCTTGAAGATCGGCCAATTGCTTGATCGGACCAACCTTGCCTGATTCTTGAGGCTCGATACCTTCACGAGGATTTTTTAACATCGCCAATGCGTGCAATGGAATGTCTGGACGGCTCCACGCATCTGGTGCTGGAGACAAATCGTCGGTGTTTGTTTCGCCTGTTACTTTGAACACGGTCAAAGTCATGCTTTGTGGAACTTCAGGGCGGCTTGTGAACCATTCAGCATCAGCCCAGCTTTGCAATACAGCCTTAGCGTTCGAGTTGCCTTTGTCAGCTTTTTCTTTCACGTCATGGAATTGATCAAACATCAACAATGTTTTCTTCAATCCTTCAGCCGCGATACCGCCCACTGTGGCGTCATCCAATAAATCAATCAATGGAGAGATGTTGTAACCACCAAGCATCGTGCCTAACAACTGAGTCGCTGTTTCACGTGTGATCAATGGTGTTTTTTCTTTACCAAAAGCAACCGCTGCCAAGTAAGAGGCTTTCACCTTGGCCGCATCATCAACACCAGCTGGAACGCGGTGAGTGATCAACTCAACCAAAGTTGCATCTTCACCTTTTGGTGGATTCTTAAGCAACTCAATCAACTCGCCA
The DNA here is from genome assembly GCA_039805465.1 of Pseudomonadota bacterium. Taxonomy (GTDB): domain Bacteria; phylum Pseudomonadota; class Gammaproteobacteria; order Burkholderiales; family Burkholderiaceae; genus Polynucleobacter. The sequence goes on along the minus strand of JBDLUD010000011.1, from coordinate 20,839 downwards.
GTCTGCTGAGCTGACAATGGCAATGGTGGAATACCTAGAGCTGCACGCTCGGCAACATGATCACGGTAGGCTTTCAACATGGTGTTTCCCTCTCTTTATAGGCAAATAACAAGCAATCTTTAAGACTTATATCTTATATAAGACTTAGGTTTCTGGCAAGAGATTGCGCTTCATATAATGACAAATTACATGAAATTGATTGCCATGGGTGCCCCACCCCGTTTAAAATAAAATTTATATATAAATCAATGATTTAATTAAGTGCCCCCATGAAGAAAACAGACCTTTATAAGAACGCGGGATTGGCAGTGGCCAACCAAATCAAGAATTCAGCTCCCAAACCTAAGAGTGGGAATAAAAAGAATGCTGAGAAAAAACTCAACCCTTTATTGGCGTCTTTATTGAAGAAGCCTGAATAAGGGATTTAACTGAGATTTATAAAGTCAGCTTGGCTTTTATCTCAGGTGGCCAAGAAGCCGCTTTTTGGGTCTTAAAATCGACCCAAACAATCGTTGCCCCGGATGTTGCTCGAACTGTTTCTGGGTCACTCACCAAAGACATCACATTAAAAGTATCCAAACCCACTCGGGTGGGATTGGCGATGTAAGTTTTGATGATGAGATCTGCCGGGTACTCAACGGACTTCATGAAGTTACAAAAAGCGTTTACGACCACAACGCCCTGCTCATCCTGCGCAAAGTTCAACCCTAGACTGTCCAACCAATTGATGCGGGCTTGTTCGATATAACGAAAGTACACCGCATTGTTCACATGACCAAAGGCATCCATATCACCCCAACGAATTGGGATGATGGATTCATGAACGAATGTTTTTTCTTCAGGAATTGGAATACGCATGTGAACGGGTCTTTAAATCGTGACTGTGTTTCAAGCCGTGTTTTTATCAATTTTGAACCAAGCAGCATACATCGCTGGCAAGGCCAATAAAGTCAAAGCAGTCGCCACCATCAAGCCACCCATGATCGCGATTGCCATCGGGCCCCAGAACACACTGCGCGACAAAGGAATCATCGCCAACACTGCAGCCGCTGCAGTCAAGATGATGGGTCTATAGCGTGTGACGCAGGCATGAATGATCGCTTCTCTTGCTGGCATACCAGCAGCGCGACCCTGTTCAATCTGATCAATCAAAATCACTGAATTGCGCATGATCATGCCCAGCAATGCGATGAAGCCTAATAAGGCCACAAAGCCAAATGGCTTATTGAATAAAAGCAAGGTCATTGCCACCCCTGAAATACCCAAAGGTGCTGTCAAGACCACCAAGAAGGCGCGAGAGCTGCTGCGCAACTGAATCACCAACAATGTGAAAGTGATGAATAGCATCACCGGTACACCGGCATTGATGGAATCTTGACCGCGCGAACTTTCCTCCACAGAGCCACCAATATCAACTTTGTAACCGGGCGGCAATTTGGTCATCAATGGTTTGAATTCTTTCAACAACTCTGCAGTGGCCGTCGGTCCTTGAACTCCAGGAATCACATCTGCTTGAAGCGTGATGGCGTACTCACGATTCTCACGCCAAATCGTGGCAGGCTCCCAGACCACGTTCACATTTGCAATACGGCCCAATGGAATTGATTGGCCACCCACCGTGGTCAACATGGTTTCATTGAGATCACTGATTTGATTGCGCTCTGCCCTAGGTAAGCGCAAAACAATCGGCGCTAATAAATCACCTTCACGATATTGTCCAATCGTGACCCCACCAAAGTGACTGGCCAAGGTTTGCGCAATCACTTGAGGTGGAACACCTAACTCACGCGCTTTGGCCGCATCAACATCAATTTTGGCAACCGCTTGGTTTTCATTCCAATTATCTTTAACACCATAAACAAGCGATGACTGACGCATCACCTCAACGAAGCGATTGGCCTCTGCCCTGAGTTTGATTGGATCATCACCCGTGACCCTGAACTCAACAGGGTAAGTGACAGGCGGACCATTGGGCAATAATTTGACGCGCAGCCTTGCCTCAGGCGCAGCATCTTCTAAGATACGAGGCAATATTTTATTCAGTCGATCGCGATGAGATAGATCAGCAACAATGACTGCTTGAGCTGCATTAGATCTTGGGAAAATAATATCTAAAGGTAAAAAGAAACGCGGCGCTCCATTACCCACCCATATCGTGACAGATTGCACACCTTGTTGCTCCAAAATTTTTGCTTCAATTTTTTTCGCAGCGACTTCAGTTGCTTCAAAACTAGAACCTTCTGCTAGAAATATATCCACCAAAATTTCAGGGCGGGATGAATCAGGGAAGAATTGCTGCTGCACCTGACTCATACCCACTATACCGAGGACGAAGGTTGCAATCGTTGCCATGATGGCTTTTTTACGATGATCAATGCACCATGCAACAACCACTTTGAAACGCTCATAGAACGGCGTATCAAAATGCTCATGCTGCGCCCCCTCAGGGGTGGCGTGTGCAGGCTTTTTCAGCAGTAAGAAGCCCAAGTACGGCACAAATAAAACTGATACGAACCAAGAAATAATCAAAGCAGCTGCTGTAACAGCAAAAATAGCGAAGGTGTACTCACCCACGGCTGACTTAGCAATACCAATCGGTAAAAAGCCAACCGCTGTGATCAGAGTACCTGTCAACATCGGCATCGCAGTCAGCTCATAAGCTGCTGTCACAGCCTTCATGCGGTCGTAGCCCTCTTCCATCTTGCGAACCATCATTTCCACAACAATGATGGCGTCATCCACCAAAAGGCCCAAAGCAATGATCAATGAGCCCAAAGAAATCTTATGCAAACCCACACCTGCCAAATGCATCACCAAGAAGGTCACAGCCATCACCAAAGGAATGCTGATCGCCACCACCAAACCAGGTCTTGGATCAATCCTCCAAGGATGTCGGTGCAAACCAAGGGCCAATAGGCTCACCGCCAACACAATGATCAATGCCTCAAATAAGGTCACCAAAAATTCTTTGACTGAACCAGCCACTACTTTGGGTTGATCTTGTATTAATGACAAAGTCACACCGGCTGGTAAATCTTTTTCAATCAACTGGCTGGCTTTGGTCAAAGTTTTGCCAAGCTCAACAATGTCTCCACCTTTGGCCATTGATATACCCAAAGCCACCAGCTCTTCACCCTGAAAGCGAACTTTGCTTTGGGCTGGGTTGATCACATCACGACGAACTTCCGCAATATCACCCAAGCGAATCGATGCTCCGGATGGTGCACGCAGGGGCATCGCTTTGATATCAGCAACGTTCTCAAAGGGTCCACCCACACGAATTGGCATTGAAAAAGAACTTGATTCAATATTCCCACCACTTTCAATGGTGTTCTGTTGATTCAATTGCTGGGCCACGACTGCTGGAGACAAACCATACTGAGCCATCTTCTTGCGCGACAGTTCAACGTACACCATTTCATCTTGCAAGCCATACACGTTCACCTTGCCAACGTCTTTCACTTGCAATAAGCGTTGTCTGATTTGAGTTGTGAAGTCTCTCACCTCACGAGGTGTGTAACCCTTCGCAGACATGGCATAGATAACACCGTAAGTGTCACCAAAATCATCGTCAAAATAAGGGCCCTGAACACCCATCGGCAAATAAGATTTTGAGTCATTCACTTTTTTACGGACGGTGTAAAAAAGATTCGGAATCTCTTTGGCAGGCGTGCTGTCTTTGGCAAAAAAGATGACCATTGATTCGCCAGGATGAGAGAAGCTTCTAATCTTGTCGATGCTTGGAACTTCTTGCAAAGTTCTCTCAATCTTATTGGTGACTTGATCAGAAACTTGAATTGCTGTTGCCCCAGGCCAAAAAGTTCGTATCACCATGGCCCTAAATGCAAACGGCGGATCCTCATCTTGACCTAACTGGAAATAAGAACCAATACCCAGTAAAACCAAGGCAATCATCAAGTAGCGCGTCAGCGCACTATTCTGAATCGCCCATCGCGATAAATTGAAACGATCAGACATCACTGAGCCTTTTCAGCGATGGCGATTCTGACTTGCTGGCCTTCACTCAAGGCATGCCATCCAGTAGCAATCACGATGTCACCCGCCACCAAGCCACTCACCAGCTCAGCAGATTGATCATCAATCTTTCCCAAGACGAGTTTGACTGAACTGACTTTTCCAGTGGATTGGGATCCTTGATCAAGCGTTAGCTTGAAGACACTCACACCATCACTGTGGATAGCGGTTGTTGGAATTTTTAAAGAAGCTTTAGAAGTGGACTTTTCAGTGCCAGTATTTTTTTCATTCTTTTGACTTGTTTTACCTGTGATGATTTTTCCGACCACATCTTGATTACTGACCAACTGTCCAACCGTGATGTTCATTTGAGAAACTTTGCCAAGCTCTAAAGCTCTTAAAGTAACAAAGCCGATATTCTCAATGGCTTGTTCATATTTGGCACGGGCTGATTCAATGGTCGCAACACGACGATCGAATTCAGAGGCTGAGATGAAGTTTTTGTTTTTTAAGTCGGTGTATCTTTTAAAGTCAGCTTCGGCTGATTGGAGCTCTGCTTTAGCCGCGCGATAACTGATCATCACGGAGGATTCTGAAGATACGCTGTTAGGAATGATGCGGGCCAATGATTGGCCTGGCAAAACTGAATCGCCAGCTTTGGCAAGAACTTCCATCACTTTGCCACTGGCATCAAAGCGTAAAACACCAGGGTCTTTGATGACCCCCATTTCAATAACCGCTTCACTGGACTGCCCCAAGACCACCACTTTCACTAATCGAGGAAGAGGTTCCTGATCAGGGCCTTTGCCACAAGCTGAAAAAATGACGACGGATGTGATCAGAGCAAGTAATTTGAATGACTGTTGGTTCATCTTGCCATTTTAATGCAAGCACAGCCTCAGTGCCTGCCTAATTTCTTTGGCCAAATCATGTCTTTTTTCAGCCAAAATGAATTGACCAATCGATATGGTTTGAGCCCCACTCTCCAAAATCACCAAGTCTTTTTTTCGGTCATACAAAGACTCAGGATCTTTGACTCTCACCCATGGGGCATTCCATTGTGTGAGGGATTTCTTGTACCCCAGGTTCAATTCAATGATTAACTCTGAGTTCTGTAATGTGATTTTTTCGTAATCTCTGGCATGTCTGGCATAGATCAGTAATGCAATGCCTAAGACTGATAATTCAATCAAAGTGAAAGGCACCACCATCCAAGCACCAATCCACCAAAAGTAAGTGGTGATCAGACCTGAAAAACATACCATGGATAAATAAAAAATGCCCACTTGCTTGGGCGTAAAAGAACAATTACGCCTCATCAACCACACGGTTTTAGCTTGAGGAGCTTCAGCGCTCATTTAGAAAGTCAATTTGATCAACATCGTCATAGCAATCAAGATAGCAAAGATTGCAAAAGCTTGCTGAACCCTAGGACCAGAAATACTCTTGACCAGCTGTCGACCAATCAATAGTCCCAATATAGATCCTACAGAAAATGGCCAAGCCAAAGACCAGTTCATTGCGCCATAGAAATTAGAAAAAAGCACTCCACCCGTTGAGATGATGGTGAGAACACCTAAGGAAGTTGCCACAATTGATTTGATCGGCAAATCCGTAAACTTTCTCAAAGCGGGAACAATGATGAACCCCCCGCCCACACCTAGTAAGCCTGAGAAAAATCCAGCAAGGGCTCCAGAGCCAAAGAGAGCTCTGGCACAAGGCAGTGTCCAGGTGAGCTTGCCGATGGTTTGATCGAGTTGGCATGGTGGACCTAATGCATCCTCGATGCCTGCCAATTCTCTTTTGGCCTGAGCCCACATATTCTTAGCGACCAGCAAAAGAATCATGGCAAAGATCAAAACCAGAGGCCAGTTAGGCAATTGATGTGCCAACCAAATCCCGAGCGGTGACAAAATCAGACCTGCGCAAGCAATCAAGAGCGCGGCTTTGTACCTGAGTATTTTTGCGGTAAAGCCCAGGTAAGCACCCAAGCCAGAAGATAAAGCCACTGCCATTAATCCAATCGGTGCAGCCTGCGCAACATTCAAATGTAGAAAAAATCCCAAGAGGGGCACAGATAAAATAGCCCCACCAGCACCCGTTAGACCCAAGACCACCCCGACAAAAATGCCAAGAGTGATTCCGATGAGTGTTAAATCCAACTAATCAACCAACTTGTTGGGCCAACATGTACAAGTTAGTTGATCTAGCGCCTGAGCGACAGAAAGCCAAAATCGGACCTGGCATGTCCTCAAGCAAGCGAGCCATTTCTTGCGCTTGCTCTAAAGTGATTTGACCGCTGACCACTGGCAAGTATGCGTAATTAAGACCCAATGCTTTTGCAGCCATTTCAATTTCAGCATTCAAGGGTTGCTGTGGACCAGCCTCGCCATCTGGGCGATTATTGATGATGGATTTGTAACCTTGGCGAGCGATTTCTGCCACATCATGCGCGGTGATTTGTCCCAAAGTACCAAATTGATCTGTATGACAAGCGATTTGAAGTGGCATGCCACATCCTCCAGTGTTTGAATATTGATTTGTTTGATTGCTACCTACCACTGGTTCGCAAGGTGGTGGCAGCATTCTCCATTGCAAATACTTCATGGACAATGTAGCACCCACAATGAACCCTGCAACAGCAATGAATGAACTGATGGCCAATGTTGAAATACCAGTCAAACCCTGACCAATTGTGCAGCCAAAGGCAGTCACACCACCAACACCCATCAAGATGCCACCGAGCAAATGATTACCAGTATCTTCTGCATCCCTAAAAGTTTCCCAATGGAATGTCTTGGTCACAATCGAATAAATGAATGAACCAAGGACCAAGCCAAAGACTGAAGCAATACCTAAAGTTATTTTTCTGCTTGCATCGCTGAAGAATGTCAGCCATTCAATCACGTAGGCATACGGTGCCACATACGTTAAGCTTTCCATCCGACCACTGTTGGTCCCAACAAATACCTCTTCCAAAGTATTTGGATCTTCGGCCACATAACCCAAGACCCCTGAAATCCACCAAACCAATAAGACGGCAGCACCAACGCCAAAGCCAGCCAAGAGATTATTGAGGTTCCAAAATTCTTTTTTGATCAATGCAAACAACATCAATGCGCCACCAATGATGAGTGCCAAACTGATTTGTAAAGTATCTTTGGCCATGCCCATCGAAGCAGCAAGCAAGCTTGGTAAATCCTGTTGTGTTGATAAGGTGACAAACACAGTGTCAGTTGTATTGACTCTTAAAACGCCAAACACGCCTCTCAAGGTCATATAAGACGAAAGCGCCAAAGCCAAAAAAACCACCAAAGACTTGAGATTACCCGCGCCAATGCGCAATAAAGTTTTACTGCCACAGCCTGAGGCCAAAACCATGCCAAAGCCAAACATCAAGGAACCGACAATGGTGGATAGCCAGGTCAAGCGTGAGCCGGTGTAAATGGATTTACTGACGTCAATCATGCCCATGGAGGTCATGATTCCTACGCCCACAATCGCCACACCCATGGCCAAAAGCCATTGACGCATGCGAGTCCACTCGCCCATGATGGCAATATCAGTGATGGCACCCATGGTGCAGAACCGTGTTTTTTGCAAAACAATGCCCAAAAGGACGGTCACCACAAATGTAGACCAAAGAACGGTACTGGCAATGGAATTTAAGTTAATTTCAGGCATAAATAGAGGTTTTACCTTTTAAGCCTGACATTTTATGGCATTTTTGGCGATTTGCCGGTGGCTTTATTTTATTGTTGAGACTTTTAAGTACTTTTTAAATTACTTTTAACAATGAAAAAAGGCCAGCAATCAAATGAATCGCTGGCCTTATTCATGAGTCTCGTCACTTTACGCAGCGAAACCAGGGTTCCCTTTTGCACCTTCGATGATGGGCATATTGAGCTGCTTGGCTTTAACCGTCTTGATATCGCGTAGGTATTTGGCCACCACATCCCAGATTGGTTCTCCACCAGCAGCTTTTGCTTCTTCTGCTACTGGAGCCCAACCCGCCACCTTATAGGTCTTGTTCGGATCGATCAACTTGCCATTGAGCGTCATGTTGCTGATGCGCTTATTGGCTTCGCCCATTGGATTGATGGTGTATTGCAAGCCACCCACACGCACCATGTCACCACCTTGTTGATAGTAAGGGTCTGGGTTGAACAAGTTATCTGCGATGTCTTCTAGAACCGTCTTGATCATGTCACCCTTCATCATGGTCACAGTGCTCCATGGGTAAGTGATCGCGGTTTGATCAAGCACGTGCTCCATGGTGATTGCTTGACCTGGCAACAAGGAAGTGCCCCAACGGAAACCTGGTGAGAATGCAATCTCAGCATTTTTCACCGCCATCAAACCATCAAGAATCAATTGGTCGAAGCTGCCGTTGAAGTTACCGCGACGGTACAAAGTACCTTCAGTCACTGCAAGCTTCTCACCCAACTTAGTTTCGTAAGGGGCACGAATCTTATCAATCAATTTGTTCATCGCTGTATCAGCAGGAATCATGTCTGAGAATACTGGCAATAGTTTGTAACGGAAATCAGCAATCTTGCCGCCGTTCACTTTGAAATCTAATACACCCAAGTATTTACCGTTTGAACCAGCATTGGTCACCAATGTAACGCCGCCTGAGTTCTTCACCTTCACCGGGGTTGGTACACCATCATGCGTGTGACCACCCATGATTGCATCAATACCAGTCACACGACTGGCCATCTTCAAGTCCACGTCCATACCGTTGTGAGACAAAACGATCACAACTTTTGCACCTTTGGCACGAACTTCGTTGACCATTTTTTGCATGTTGTCGTCTTGGATACCAAATGTCCAGTTAGCCACCATATAACGTGGATTGGCGATTGGGGTGTATGGGAAAGCCTGACCAATCACGGCCACTTTCACGCCATTCATTTCACGAATCACATATGGATCGAATACCTGGTCACCAAAGTCATTGGTTTTGATGTTTTGAGCCAAGAATGAAATCTTGCCTTTGAAATCTTTTTCAACAATCTCTTTCACGCGATCTTCACCAAGAGTCATCTCCCAGTGTGGCGTCATGATGTCTACACCCAAGGCCAAACATGCATCCACCATGTCCTGTCCATTGGTCCACAAAGCAGTACCTGAACCTTGCCATGTATCGCCGCCGTCTAATAGCAATGCGCCCGGACGATTACTCTTCATTTTCTTGACCAATGTGGCCAAGTGAGCAAAACCACCTACTTTGCCGTAAGTCGCAGCGGCTTTTTCAAAATTCAAATAGGTAAAGGCATGAGCTTCCAATGTATTTGGTTTGATGTTGTGAGCCTTCAAGAGATGCTCACCCACCAAGTGAGGTGTTTTACCAAACTGATCACCGAAGCCCAAGTTCACATCTGGTTCGCGGAAATAGATTGGTTTTAATTGTGCGTGACAGTCAGTGAAATGTAGAAAGTGCACGTTACCGAAACGAGGCAAGTCATAAAACTTGCTGGCCGCTGATTGAGCTTGCGCGTAGTCAGTATTAAGAGCCATACCACCCGCCGAGGCAACCGCTAATACTTGTAAAAACTCTCTACGATTCATTGACATAAAAAACCTTATTAAAAAATAAAAAGGCCGCTAGACGCGATGGCATAGCGGCCCAACTTGTTACAAATTACTGATTAACTGGTGATGCTGGGTCCAACAAAAGAGCCATCACGTGACGCATTTGATCTTCTGTTAACAACTTATAGTGACCCATGCGAGGCATATTGCTGCAAGCGTTATAGGCCTTAGAGTTATAAATCTTGCCCCATGTGTACTGAACCACTGCTTCTGAGTTACCACGAACTTTGCCGTAGTTCCACAGTGATGGACCAATATTGCCGTGAGAAATCTCTTTCTTGTTGATCTGGTGACAGTTATAGCAACCACCACCGTTTGGGGTACCTGCTTTATCTGTCCAAGTAGCACCACGACCGCTTTGAGCAATCTTCTCGCCCTCTTGCCAATCGCCTAGATACTTGCCATCAGATGGTTGCTTGATAGTCGCCATGTTGGCCTTTTCAATTGCTGCACGCTTCTTAGGATCACCCTTACCTGCGATAGCAGCTGGATCAGAGCAAAACTTTTGCGTATCATCACGCTCCAAACGATCCATACCAGCCTGACCATTGGCCTTGAAGCTGGCATTATGATCTTTTTCAAATTTGCTTTGAGCCATCACGGATGTTGAGGCTGCCATCACTAATGCAGCAGAAATCATTAAATGTAATTTTTTCATTATTTATCTCCCGCGACTTAGCGCTTCAATCCTGGTGTATTAATCACGCCATCTTTGGCTTTTGCGCCCATGTAAACAGACAAAGCAATGGTCACGTCTGATGTGTAGATTGGCTCAGGGAAACGCTGTTGACGGTAGCAGTCATTCAAACGACGCTGCATGGTCCAGAAGTTTCCGCTTGATACACGGTAAGCTGGCCAGTAACCAAATCCCAAAGCCGCACCTTTTTGATCAGTGATGTTTGGCAAGTCTTGTAAACGAATACGCTTACCATCTTCAGCATGGCAAGATGCGCATGAGAAGTCCATGGGGCCACCTTGAAAGAAGAAAGCTTTCTCGCCCATGGCGTACATTTCTTTTTCTTTTGGATGTTTCACAGGCACATTGATTTTCATGCCTTTTGATGCAGTCACGACATAAGCAACCACTGCCTCAACATCTTTGCGCTTACCTTTTTCAAAGCCGGCGTTGATGATCTCTTTAGCATCATAACCCTGTAGTTTTTCCATACAAGTGATGATGCGTGACTCCAAGTCTTGCACTTTATTAGTATCTTTAAAGTAACGCGGCAATTGAGCTGAGGCACCTTTTACAACGCCTGGACCTTTTCCAAGATCACATTTTTCTAAACTGACATTCTTAGGTCCCATCGGTTTTGACCAAATGTCTTCACCAGCCGCTTCGTATAACTCAGAAGGATTGCCGTCAGCGATCATTTCACGGTACTTTGCAATATCATCAGTCGCACTTTGAGCCATGACAAGACCTGCTGCCATGCTTAAAGAGACTAATAAAGCACTACTTATGGCTTTTTTCATTACTTGCTCCTCTAATTGACAAAACCCGTCAATTTTGCAATTGACGGGTTTCTTATTTTTCTTATTAGCTGATTTTCGCTTTGTCTGTGCGAGTATCGTTCTTGTTATCTACCCAAGATACAGTCACCTCGTCACCCTTAGCGCCACCTTTGAACTTGAAATTCAAGAATGGGTCTTTAGATACAGCTGGGCCAAACTCACCGTGAAATACTTGCTTGCCTTTGCATGAAGCAGTGATCGTTGTGATGTGGTGTGCTGGAATAGTTTTTCCAGCTGCATCTTTACGTTGACCTGTTTCCATGTCGTGCTTCATCAACACTTTAACGTCAACAATACCGCCAGTCTCTTGGGCGCGTACGCGCATTGGATCTGCCATTTTTATTTCCTTTCAGTACAAATATGATTAGTCAAATGAATTGTGTGAGGGGGAATTAACCGCCGCAACCACCCAAAGTCACCTTAACTTCTTTAGTCGATACAAACCACTTGCCGTCAGCCTTCACCAAAGCGTGAACATTTGATGTTTGACCCATCTTCACACGTGAAGCCACAAACGGCTCAGTGTCAGGAGTCATGATGAATTGAGCAGCCAATGCACTTGGGTTCTTCTCAACCAAAATAGCGATTTGTTGTGTTTTTGCCATAGTTGTTGTTACGCCCACAGGCACAACCGCACCGTTTTCAGCAATATCAGGAGCATTGATTGTGATCGCGCCAGACTTGTCAGCAGAAGAACCGCCTAAAGACTTCAATACGTCATCCAATGTTTTACCTTCAAAAGCCGCTTTGTTCCAAGTTGCAGCTTCTGCTTGAGAAATAAGACCTGTAGCAGCCATCAAACCGATTACCGCTGTTAATCGCAGTGCATCACGACGTTTTTGGTTCATACGAACTCCTTCTAAAAAAACCAACTATCAAAAATAACAATTTCTACCTAGGCAATATTACCTGTTTATTTGCCAGTAAGCATCCATTTTACGAGTACTTCAATATCACCATCAGAGACGTGGGCATGCGGTGGCATGGGAATCGATCCCCAAACACCCGCTCCGCCAACCTTCACTTTTGCATGCATTTTCTTGATGGCATCAGCCTGGCCTTTGTACTTGGCCGCTACCTCAGAAATCGCAGGCCCGATGGCACGGCTGGCAGGCGCATGGCAAGTGGCACAGTTGTGCTTCTTGAACAAGCCTTCAGGCGTGATTGATTCAGCGGCAGTCATACTCACAGCCATCAAACCTTTGCCTGGCAGCTTGCTGACTGGTGGCTTGGTTGTATCAACGCCACGGAAAGGACCGTACGGTCTATTTTGCAGTGCAAGATTTTCGTGAGCATTGCGAGCGTAGTCAGGCAATGTAGATCCAATGGTGACGTGCTTTGTGCAGTTGGTCATACATGCCGTCGCCTTAACGTCCGGTGTGCCGCCTTCATTCCACATACCATGAGCTTTGGTCATACCGTTGCGGTTAGGCATCAGCTTTTGCACATCAGCGATGTTTTTATCGCTCAATGTGAAATCATCAGGCACGATTTCAGCCATCGCCAAGATGTAACCCAAAACAGCGTAAGTGTCATCGGGTGTCAAAGTTCTTGGGGCATTCCATGGCATGGCGCGGTAGATGTAATCCCAAAGCGTTGAAATGGTCGCAACCTTCATCAAGGTTGTGCGCTGTGGTTGTTTGTCGCTCAACAATGAAGCGACACGACCTGTTTTCATGTCTTCTTTGGTTGTGCCACCAACGATCGGTGTGAACACCTCATTGGATTCGCCAAAAGTACCGTGACAAGATGCACAACGACCTTCCCAAACTTCTTGACCACGCAAAGTGTTACCAGATCCAGCCGGCAAACCCTTGAAGTCAGGACGCACGTCGATATCCCAAGCAGCTACTTCAGCCTTGGTCGCCTCACGACCAATACCTGCGTACTTAGACTGAGCAATACCTTCAGCAGTAAAGCCAAACGCCAAACCTGCCAATACCAAAGTTTTAGTTAAATTAGCCAACTTGAACATTGCTCAACTCCCCGTTCGTATCAAGCTTCCATGCTTGGATTGCATTGTTGTGATAGATGGAACGTGTGCCACGTACTTCTCTTAATTGTTTGATCATTGGCTGAACATAGCCAGTCTCATCAGTTGCACGTGACATCAAGATGCCAGGTGAACCATCCCAAACCCAGTCAAGGTTAAAGCGTGTGACGGCTTTAGAAAGAACTGGAGTCTCAAGACGAGCTCTGCGCCAGTTGTTACCACCGTCCACAGAAACGTCCACATGCTTGACCTTGCCGCGACCTGACCATGCCATACCACTGATGTTATAGAAACCTTTGTCTAGCAATTGCTGACCACCAGATGGTGTGGTGATCACAGATTTACATTCTTGAATGGTAGTGTACTGACGGTGCAAGCCACTTGGCATCAAATCAATGTAGTGAACAGCTTCGTCTTTTGCCGCATAAGGCATGTCACCCACTTCAATACGACGTAACCACTTCACAGAGCTCACGCCTTGAACACCAGGAACCAACAAGCGCAATGGATAGCCGTTTTCAGGGCGCAACATTTCACCGTTCATGCCCCAGACAACCAACACGTCTTTTAGAGCTGCATCCATCGGAATAGTTCTGGTCATACCTGAACCATCACCGCCTTCAGCCAGGATGTATTTACCATTCTTAAGATCAGCACCGCACATATCGAGCAATACTGAAAGAGGCACACCTGTAAATTCGCAGCAAGACAACATACCGTGGGTGTACTGTACGCTTGGCACAGCCACATTGCCCCACTCTAAACCTGTATTAGCGCCGCACTCAATGAAGTGAATGCGTGACACGCTTGGCAAACGCATCAAGTCGTCCATTGTGAATACTTTCTGCTGCTTGACCATACCGTTCACCATCAAACGATGTTGTGCTGGATCGATGTCGTACCAACCTTGGTGGTGACGCTCGAAGTGCAAACCGTTTGGCGTGATGATGCCGAAGAAACCTTGCAATGGTGCAAATGCCACAGACGCTGCAGAGACTCGTGTCAAACCTGGAGACTCACGACGCTGAAGAGCTGCCTCCCACTGAGAAGGAGCACCATAAGGACGCGCAGCCACAGGCTGACCCAAAGTCGTTTGCCATGATTGCTTTTCTAAAATAACCTTTTCACCATCGGCAGCAATTGCAGAACCAGCGGCAGTTGCTCCCAATGCTGTTACAAAACTTTTACGTAGAAAACCACGACGGGTTTCATTTAAGCCGTGCTCATAAACCTCATCAGCAAATTGCTGAGACACGAAGTTTTCAGGCGCACGACGTAATCTACCAATTGGAGTAGATTTATTTTTAATTGTCACGAGGACCCCCAAGAATCAAACTAAATAAAAAATAAACAGCTGTTGAATATGTTTTCAACTCAGATGTGTCATTATTCACTTTTATAGATTGTTTTGGAATATGCAAATAATGAAAGTGTTGGTATTTTTTTGATATCAAGGGTATTCACTACGCAAAAAACGCTAACACTTAATACATCCATCTAACTGTTTTCCAATTTTCACAAACACTTATTTTTTATAGCTAACTATGACGATTGACACGCAAGCATTGCTGCTGACTCTGAAGCTTGCATTCTTTACTCTGCTCGTTTTAATTCCATTTGGAATATGGGTTGCTTATCGTTTAGCGAGTATGCAAAAAGGTAAGTCATTTTTAGAAGCCACCCTTGCCTTGCCTTTGGTTTTACCACCCACTGTTTTGGGTTACTACTTGCTGGTGAGTTTTAGCAATATTAAACTTTTTAATGAGCCATTGACCTTCACGTTCACTGGTTTGGTGATTGCTTCGATTATTTTCAATTTGCCATTTGCCATTCAACCGATTCAACGTGCATTCGAAGCGATTCCTCAAGACATACGTGAAGCCGCACAATGCAGTGGCTTAAGCCCCTGGAAAGCTTTCAAGTTAATTGAGTTACCACTGGCTTGGCGCGGTATCGTGAGTGCTGCAGTAATTACTTTTGCCCACACATTGGGCGAGTTTGGTGTGATCTTGATGATCGGTGGCTCTATCCCGGGAGAAACTAAAACTGTTGCCATCTCAATTTATGACAGCGTACAAAACATGGATCATGCCAGCGCCAGTGGCATGTCATTACTGCTGTTAATCATTTCTTTGCTAGCGATTACTTGGAGCTATCAATTGACTGGCAAGAAGCGAGCTGCGTGATGTTAAAAGTTCAATTACAACGCAGCACCGGCTTTCCAATGAACATCGATTTTGAATGTGCTCCTGGAGAACTTCATATCTTGGTAGGCCCATCAGGCAGCGGCAAAACAACGACTCTGCGCAGCATTGCTGGACTATCCGATGTTTCAGGTTTGATTCAATGCAAAGATCAGGTATGGCTTGATAGCTCACAAAATGTTTTTGTTCCGACCTATCGACGCTCAATTGGATTTCTATTTCAGAACTATGCCCTCTTTCCACATCTCACAGTTTTAGAGAATGTTTCTATCCCTCTGATAGGTCGCAAACAATCTACTCGCGATGAGGCCCTTCGTTGGCTAGAGCGTTTGCGCATTGCTGATTTAGCCAATCGCTTGCCGAGCCAAATTTCGGGTGGTCAACAACAGCGTGTGGCTTTGGCACGTGCATTGGCCAGAGATCCTCATGCCCTGCTATTAGATGAACCATTTTCTGCCGTGGATGCACCAACCAGACAAAATCTTTATGAGGCACTCTCAGAGTTGCGCCAAGCAGTATCACTGCCGATTGTTTTGGTCACACATGATTTGAATGAAGCCATCCGTTTGGGTGATCGAGTCACGGTGATTGATCATGGCAAGAGCTTGCAAACCTCAGACCCTCACCATCTGATTGACAAACCACGCAATGCTCGCGTGGCTGAATTGGTTGGTAGCCCGAATTTGTTTGAAGGTCTTTATGAACAAGGTCGTTTGTCTTGGGGTAAGCGCGGTTTGAGTTTATCGGTCAAAGATAAGGGCAAGATCAAAAAGTCAACTGACGTGGCTTGGGTGATTCCAAGCCACAGCATTGAAATTGTTGAGTCTGAAGAACAAGCCAATAGTTACAAAAATAATCTAATTGACTGTCAAGTCTCAAGAGTCAGACAATTGGGTCAGATCGCTGTGGTGTATTGGCAAGTCAAAGATTGTGATGATCACATTGTTTGGCAAGCGTCGTCGAGCGAACTGAGAAGATTAGGCATTGAAGTGGGCGCACAGAAAAAGATTTATTTAGATCCTGAGCAAATCCACATTATGCCCATCAAGTTTCACCTAAAAAATACATAAGCGAGGTTGTATGACCAGTCATGACCGCAGAAGTGTTCTAAAACTTTCTTTAGGCGCTGTGGGTCTCTTAGCTTTGCCTCAGATCACTGAGTTTGCAAGAGCTGCTGAAGATTTTATTCGTGGACCTCGCGTCAAAGATCATCCTATCAAACAACTCAGCAAACATGTCTGGATGATTTACTCTCCAGATGGATTTCCAACACCTGAAAACCAAGGCATGATGTGCAACATCACATTTGTTGAAACAGCCAAAGGCATCGTGGTGATTGACACAGGCGCATCGGTGCAAATTGGTGAAATGGCCATCAGAATGATGAAGACCTTCACCAAGAAACCTGTGATCGCCCTTTTCAACTCTCACTATCATGGTGATCACTTCTTAGGCAATCAAGCGTTTGTTGAAGCTTATGGCCAACTGCCAATTTATGCCCACCCCTACAGCATGAAAGAAATCAAAGGTGTTGAAGGCAATGCTTGGAAGAATTTGATGGAGCGCTGGACCAATCAAGCCACCGCAGGAACCAAGGTCATTCCACCGACTCATGTGGCCAATCATGGTGATGTGTTCAAGTACGGTGATGTCACCATCAAGATTCATCACTATGGTGTTGCTCACACCCCAGGTGATATTTGCATGGAAATCGTTGAAGACAAAGTCACGCATGTGGGCGATGTCGCCATGGATGACCGCATTGCCAATATGGACGATGGCTCATACGTTGGCACCTTCAAAACATACAAGGCCTTGACTCAAGCTGCCGGCGCGCAACTCTGGATCCCAGGACATGGCAATGCTAAAAAAGAATTACTCGCTGAGTACGGCGAGTTCATGTCAGGCATCTATGAGACATGCTTAAAAGCAGTTCAAGATGGTGTGGATCCAAGTGCTGCGAAAAACCTGGTACTCAAAGACCCTCGGGTGATGAAGTACGCTAAACGCACCAAAGGCTTTGATGGAAATATTGGCAAGTACACAAGTCTTGCCTACCTAGAAGCAGAAAAGGAAGCTTTTTAAGCTTCCTTTTTTTGGTTTTCTAATTTTTTATTTTTTTGTTTTAGTTTTAGTTTGATGACTTATTTGCCTAGACCGGGCAATAAGTCATTTTTAATGTCTTCAATGTTTTCAAGGCCAACCGCAATCCTCACCAAACTGTCGGTGATGCCAGCTGCAGCACGAGCCTCTGGTGAGACACGCACGTGAGTGGTCGTGGCTGGATGGGTGATGGTGGTTCTGGTGTCACCCAAATTCGCTGTGATTGATAAAAGCTTGGTGCCATCAATGACTTTCCAAGCAGCTTCTTTGCCACCCTTGAGCACAAATGACAAAATAGGTCCGCCCATTCTTTGTTGCTTCTTGGCCAACTCATATTGCGGATGTGAAGCCAAGCCTGGGTGATACACGCGCTCAACCGCAGGATGCTTTTCTAACCAAGTTGCTAATTCAAGGGCTGATTGACTTTGCTTTTCTAATCTCAAGTTCAGCGTTTCTAAACCCTTCAATAAAACCCAAGCATTGAAAGCAGACAATGTTGGGCCGGCAGTTCTCACATAGGGGAAGACCTTGCCAAGCACAAACTCTTCTGTGCCCACAATCGCCCCACCCAAAACACGACCCTGGCCATCCAAGTACTTGGTGGCAGAATGAATGATCACATCCGCACCGAGCTCTAATGGCTTTTGAAGAGCTGGTGTGCAAAAACAGTTATCTACCACATAGAGTGCATTGGCAGCTTTAGCGATTTTTGCAATCGCAGCAATATCACCAACTTCCGTCAATGGATTAGAAGGTGTCTCCAAATAAAATAGTTTGGTGTTTGGCTTAACAGCGGCTTTCCAAGAATCAAGGTTAGCCATATCAACATAAGTTGTTTCAATGCCAAACTTACTCAAAATACTATTGAACAGCTGAATGGTTGCACCAAACACAGAGCGTGAGCAGATCACGTGATCACCCGCCTGCAAATGTGACATTGCCACCGTCATGATGGCTGACATGCCAGAAGAAGTGGCAATACATGCCTCACCACCCTCGAGTGCAGCCAAGCGATCTTGGAACATCGCAACCGTTGGGTTGGTGAAACGAGAATAAATAAAACCTTTTTCAGCGTTCGCAAAACCATGAGCAGCATCTGCCGCACTGTCAAAGCAAAAGCTGGAGGTTAAAAACATCGCCTCGGAGTGTTCATTGAACTCAGTACGACGCACGCCTGCACGCACACCCAAAGTCTCGGTATGCAGATTTGTAATATCCAAAGGTGGTCGTTTTTTATCGCTCATGGCTCAATACTACTCTTGAGAGGCTAAATGTAAATGTAATTGTGAACGGGCTAAGTCGGTCCCGTCACCCTGCTGACGATCCGCCAAGGCCTTAGGAGTGTTTCTAGAAGCCTCTAAGGCATCCAAATAAGACTCGGTGATGTCACCTGTGATGTAAATACCATCAAAGCAAGATGCATCAAAATTAGTGATCGCAGGGTTGATGTCTCGGACAGCTTTTTTCAAATCTTCAACGTCTTGATAAATGAGCTCATCCGCACCGATCAATTTGGTGATTTCATCGTGGGTTCGACCATAGGCCACCAACTCACTGCGGGTTGGCATATCAATACCATAGACGTTTGGAAAGCGCACAGGGGGTGCAGCCGAAGCAAAGATCACTTTCTTGGCGCCTGCATCACGTGCCATTTGCACAATTTCATATGAAGTTGTGCCACGCACGATTGAGTCATCCACAATCAGCACATTTTTATCCTTGAACTCTAAGCGCATGGCATTGAGTTTTTGGCGCACAGATTTTTTACGCATCGCTTGACCAGGCATGATGAAGGTACGACCGACGTAGCGATTCTTAAAGAAACCTTCACGGTATGGCACGCCTAACAACTTCGCCACCTGCATCGCGGCAGGACGGCTTGAATCAGGGATAGGCATCACCACATCAATTTGCGATACATCGGTTTCTCGGGCAATTTTTTCTGCCAAGTAATTACCCATCAATAAACGCACGTCATAAACAGTCACGCCATCGATGCATGAATCAGGTCTTGCCAAGTAAACGTATTCAAAAATACACGGATTGAGTGAGGCATTTTCGGAGCAAAGCTTGCTTTGGAATTGGCCATCTTGACCAATAAAAATCGCTTCGCCAGGGGCAACGTCTCTGACAAACTTAAATCCCAAACCTTCTAGAGTCACAGATTCAGAAGCGATCAACCATTCAGGACCATTGGGTGTGTCCATGCGACCAATGCACAAAGGGCGAATACCAAATGGATCACGGAACGCCAATAGACCATAACCAGCGATCAAGGCGACCACTGCGTAAGAACCTTTTAAACGCTTTTGCACTTTTGTTACAGCAGCGAATGCTGATGCAGCATCCAAGGCGATGCTGTCTGTGGCGCGCTGCAACTCATCAGCCAAAACGTTCAATAAAACTTCTGTGTCTGAATTGGTATTGATGTGGCGGCGATCACGATAGAACATCTCATCGCGCAAAGCTGGTGCATTGGTTAGATTGCCATTGTGAGCCAAGATCAAACCAAATGGTGCGTTCACATAAAACGGCTGAGCTTCTTCTTCACTGCTTGCTGATCCTGCTGTAGGGTAACGAACCTGACCGATACCTGCATTGCCTGGCAAGCTGCGCATATTGCGTGTTCTGAAAACATCACGCACCATGCCATTGGCTTTATGCATGCTGAATGAACTGCCGTTCATCGTAGCTATACCGGCAGCATCCTGTCCGCGATGTTGCAAAAGCAACAATGCGTCATAGAGCAACTGATTCACTGGACTATTGCCAACCGCTCCGACAATTCCACACATAAAGACCTCTATCTTTTTAAAACTACTTCTTCAACTGCCCAGACACCTGAGCAGCCCATTCATCTGGTAACCAAGCTTGAGTCATGCCGGTCAGCAATTCAATTGCTGGCAAAGTCCAAGCTTTACGCCATTCAGTTGTTTGCGTCGCCCCTGTCAGTGACAAAAGACTGCTCAACACAACGATGACCAACAAACCCCTTAAAAGACCAAAAGCAAAACCTAAAAAACGATCCATCGGACTTAATCCAGCTTGCTGCATGATCTTCGCCAAAAAACGCCCAATCAATGCACAAATGATCATCGTCACAATGAATAAAATCACAAAGCCAAGGGCCAATTGAGTCATCTCGCCACCCGGCACACCACTCAACCACTCTTTGGCCAACCAAGTGGCATAGTGATAAGAAACCCAAGCAGCTGCGACCCAGGCAATTAAAGCAAAAACTTCTCTGATCAAGCCACGCCAAATACCTAATAGTGCTGAGATTGCGAGCACTGCAAAAAATGCTATGTCAACGACAGTGAAGTGAAGGTTCATGGCTATTTAGATCCTATTATCACTGTGGCTTTTGCTCAATAATTTTTGGACTTAAACCAACGTACTTGATTTTTTTCTCAGCAGCTTCAGCACTGGCTTTATCTGTATAGGGGCCAGA
>JBDLUD010000010.1:0-29630 GCA_039805465.1 Pseudomonadota bacterium | reverse complement strand
GTCAAAAAATATAAAGTAACTTGTATTGCTTTGAGTGTCGCCATGACCTTGATGATAGGTCGTCGTGTTGTGCCTTTGATCAATGCTTATGAGCAGTCAATTTTTGATGTCAAGGATGCAGTACTATCCCTGCCAATTTCTTTACTATTGTTTATTGGTGTCTTTGGCATTAAATCAGTATTGAGTGAGGTTCGAAAAGAAAATTCTGCTCTAGAAATTTTGAATGCCACAGACTCCTTAACACTTGCACTGACTAAAAAAGAAACCTATGTTCGACTTAAAAGAGAAATCAGCCGTGGACAAAGGAGTTCTCATCCACTGGCTTTTTTGATGATTGATATTGATCACTTTAAGCGTATCAACGATCAATATGGTCATATGGTTGGGGATACGGTTTTGAAGAACTTATCTTTGTTCTGCCAACTGAAGTTAAGAGATATTGATGTATTTGGTCGGTTTGGTGGGGAAGAGTTTTTAGTTGCTTGTCCAGAGACTGATGACAAATCGGCTTATGAGATTGCCGAACGACTGCGTGAGGCCATTGCGAAACATTCTTTTGCAATAGTCAACGGTAAAGAGATCAATTTGACAGTGAGTATTGGGATATCTATTTTTGATCCACAAAAAGTTCATCATGATTCTTTGGATCATGCCATGGATCTGTACATTGATTGTTCAGATAAAGCAATGTACTGCGCTAAGAATGCCGGCAGAAATCAAGTAAAGCTCTTTGATCAAGAGATGCTTCGATCATTCAATGGTCAGACTGCAGGGAATTCGTAGTTATTTTCTCTAAAGAGCTTTAAACAGGCATCCACCACTCGTTCATCGAACAAGGTTCCTTTACCACTCTCAATTTCACCAAGTGCTTTATCAATTCCTAAAGATGGGCGATATGGTCGGTTGTGTGACATCGCTTCAACCGTATCAGCTACCGCCAATATTCGGGCTTCCATGATGATGCTGTCACCTTTGAGTTGATTGGGATAGCCACTGCCATTGATGCGCTCATGATGCTGGTAAATGGTTTGAGCGAGTGGCCACTCGAAGTTGATTTCTTTGATGATGTCAAAACCCGATTGGGCGTGCCTGTGAAGAGCCTCTACCTCATAAGATTCCAAAGGAATCGGTTTGGTGAGGATTTCAGCGGGAACACCAATTTTGCCGATATCATGAATCAAGGCACTTAATTTAAGACCCTCCACCACATGCACAGGCAAGTTCATTTGATTGGCAATGGCCACGCATAAATGAGCCACGCGCAATTGATGCTGATAGGTGTATGGGTCACGAGCCACAATGGCTTTAGTCAAGGCATCTACCACTTGGTACATATTCAGCGCTAAAGCCTGCTGGTATCTGATCAAAGCAGTTTCAGTATTTTTTCTATCGGTGATGTCTCTGATATTGCACTGAATGACCCTTTCACCGTTCACGCCATAAGCGTTACTCACAAATTCAACACTGATGATTTTTCCAGCTTTTGTACGTAAAGGTAAATCACTGTATTTAATGTAGCCCTCTTGCTTGAGTGTTTCAAAAGCTCTGACAGATGCCAATTTATCGACCATGGCACCGATTTCCCAAAGCTCCATACCAATCAACTCTTCTTTGCTATAGCCCAGCATTTCAATCAGGTAAGGGTTCACATCCTGAATGCGGCCGTGCTCAAAATCTAGGATCAAAATGCCATCGTAGGCAGTCTCAAATAGACGTCGATAGCGGAGGTTTGTTTCTTGCGGAATTGATGAATTTGTCATACCTTATATTCATCTGCCAAGGCTTATTTGTCAATGAATACTTATGCTTTAGATCAACTGAAATGGCTTTAAAGCCAGATTGATCTGTAGGAACTGTCCGAGTCATGATCATCGGCTTGTTTCTTTGGATTGAAGCGCCGACCTCCCCGTGGGTCTGTTCCACGGCCAGCAATGTACAACCAGTTGCCTTGATTGCTGTAAACATCGTAATCAATCAACTGTGATTCAAACCAAGCAGCTCCGGCTCGCCAATCGCAATTAAGGTCATAGATCAAATAGCTTGCGACTACTTGTCTTAATCGATTAGAAAGATAGCCAGTTACATGCAACTCTCTCATGCCTGCATCAACGATTGATTCGCCTGTGTTACCCGCACACCACTTCTCAAACCATTTGGGGTTATGTTGCGGCGGGGGTGCATCACTGAGTCCTTTGGCATGGTAAAGAGCATTACCCCACTTCAAATGTAAGACTCTGAAGTAGTCACGCCAGAGAAGTTCAAACCACAACCAGTAGCTTCCTTCATTGGCTCCGAACTCAGCTTCAAATTCTTTGAGCTGAACCATGATTATTTTTGAAGATAAAGAGCCATTGGCAAGCCAGGGTGAGAATTTGCTTGAGTAGTCCTCACCAAATAAACAATTACGAGTTTTTTTATAGCTGTGAGGCAAGCGTCTTTGGAGATATTGCTCAAGATGTTGCTTTGCATGCAACTCTCCGCCCCTAAAAGTTTCTTTCCAATACGGAAATGAACTTTGAGTACTCAAGGCACAATTACTCGGTGATACTTTGATATTTTTCTGATGCTTAAACTCTTCAGGTAATTGCGGAATGGCTTTGGGCACTGATTTAGGCTGAGTGAAAAGATGCTTTCTTTTTTCGATTTGAATGCGAAATTGCGTGAACTGCTCAGGCATGTCATCGACTGAAAAAGGCAGCTCATCAGGATCAATCATGCTGGATTGCCAAGTTGTGTGAACTGATATCCTTGAATCCTTGGCCAAATTCTTGATTAATCCTAGTTCGTTTTGCTCCTCTGGGGCAGCAATCTCTTCACAGTAGATGGCATCAACCTGCAGTTGCTTGATCAAATCTTGAAGCACATGAACAGGCTCGCCCTCAAACAAAATTAGCTCAGAACCCTTGGCTGTTAGTTGCTGATTCAAATCATTGAGAGAGTCATGCAAGAAATGACTGCGATGAGTACCTACTCGAGGAAATCCCCATTTTGTTATTTTTTGATTTTCAGGAGATCTGCAATAGATGGGGATTAAAAACTGACTTTCAGAGCAGGCTTTTGAGAAAGCTGGATTATCTTCAATCCTGAGGTCTTGCCGAAAAAGGTAAACCGAAGTTTTGTGCATTCGGAAGAATTAGGAATTAGTGATGATGAATCAGGAATTCAGATTTAAGCAATTTGCTTAATCAAGCCTCATTAACCTTTGAGTAAAGCTAGATCGATTGGATTGCTTTCTTGCTTTGACTCTTGCTCAAGCTCTTCCCAAGTGCTGTCGCCTAATTTTTTCACAGTTAGTTTGAACGTCCAATGTTCCGGTACACCGCAGGTCCATTCATGGGGTCCTGTTTGAATCAAGACATTGGTCTGCTGGCGATGATCAAAGTACAAGTGATAGATCTTGCCATGCAGTGGGTTGAATGAGAACTTGGCAGCGTGTACTTGTTCTGTGACGTCTAGTCTGGATTGCAACGCTTTGGCTTGCTTCATCAAGACATTGGCTTGTTCCATGATGCGGTCGTATTCATGCTTGGCATTCTGACGAGCCACGTTGACAGCTTTGTCTTTTTCTTCAGTTACTTTGATGGGCGCGAAAACAGGCGATCCCACTTCCATGGGATATTCAATACTGGCATGTCTTGCTGGATCGGTATCTTCAATGCGCATTTGAAACCTCGTGTTGTCTCGCTTTATTTGCTTTTATGCCATTTGTATGGCTTTTGAGCATTATAAGAACTTTAAGGATTTGCTGCAGAGAACTTCCTCAGGGGCAAGATCTGGCTTTTAAAGCTGCCTTGGATGGCTTTTTTGAGTATTTTGTAGATATCTAAATCAAATTCGACATCACCCAAGCTCATCAGTTCTTCCAACTCACTTTCATTGATGGCTGATCCCAAATAGCACCAGCGATCAACAACGTGCATTTGCTCACCCTCTTTAATGGCAATCGGACCGAAGTAAGGCCAGACTTGAACCTTGAATAGTTCCAAGGCTGTTTTAAGTTGAAGGTTATGCAATTTGATGGGGGATTGGCCAATACAGGCACCGCCACATTGTTTGATTTGATAGCCAAAACAAGACTTACCCTCTGTGCGTTTTTCTAGACCGAGCAAAGCCTCGCACAAGCGATGCTTTTTAGCGATGGCTTTGAGATAAGTATTGGCTTCCCTTTTACTGTAAAAAAGTCCAAAAAGATCATCCTGTAGGCCCGGCAGTAAATCACGATGGTTGACCAGCGTTGGAATCAAAACACCCTCTTCATTTGCTTGGACTTTCCAAGCACAGAGATCTTTTGAGCGACGCAGCTTGATGTTCATGCTGGGCATGCGCTCTTTGATTAATTTTGATTCAAGCAATAAAGCACCTAACTCCCCACTGGTCTCAATCCAGTCGATGTCTCGGATTTGCATCGATAGTTTCATTTCTTTGCGCTGAGTCAGTGCCGACTGAAAATGCCCCATGACCCTCGTTCGCATCGTGATACTCTTACCAATGTAAATAGGTACTTTGTTTTCACCGTAAAAGATGTAGCAGCCTGGCTTTTCAGGGATCTCATCAATCATGGCTTTATCAATATTCGGTGGCAGGCTTGCATGACCGATCAATTGATTGAGTGCTCCGATTAACTGAGATTTACCAACTTTGGCTTCGCAAGTTCTCCAAAACTGCAAGAGTAGATCAGCATCGCCCAGTGCGCGATGCCTGGCGCTGACATTTAAACCATGGGTATCAATGATGGTGTCGAGATTGTGTCTGGCTTGATCGGGAAATAACAACCTTGATAATTTAACAGTGCACAAAACTTTGGGCCTGAAATCAATCCCGATTCTCTTGAATGATGCTTTTAAAAAGCCATAGTCAAAGCGTGCGTTATGAGCAACGAAAATTTTGCCTTCTAGTTTTTCTAATATTTGCCTTGCAAGCTCATCAAACGGCGGTTGATTTTGCACCATCTCAGGGCGAATGCCTGTCAGCGCTTGAATATTCTGGGGGATGAATGTACCTGGGTTGATCAGGCTCTCCCAGGCCTCTTGATGATCTCCTGAGAGGAGCTTGATGCCAATTTCTGTGATGCGGTCTCGATCGAAATTAGCCCCTGTCGTTTCAATATCGACAAAGGCCAAATCTGGGTAGTCCAGCTGCTCGTGCTGCATATCAAAGGTTACTGACTATCTTACATGAATCACTGTTTTGCAGTGTCTTGCGAAGACATTCTTTGACAACTGCGCTCTCTGAAATCAACCATGGTGTGATAACCCATTTGATAGCAAGCGCAATGCTTACCCAAAATCCAGCGCGCGAGTTTGATGCGTAATTGTTGAATCATTTCTGTCACCTGTTCCTTCTTGTTTGTATTGCCTCTAATTTAGCCGATAAACCGAAATACTGCTGAGCTCTGACAGCAATTTGGAATCAGACTGAAGCATGATTTATGGGTATATGTGGTCTGCAAGCAAAAATCCAGCAAATCTATTAAATTGGTGTGTCGATTGACCTCGCATATCTTTTATTGAAAGTAGGTTTGTATGATTGCTAACTACCTCATTGCCGCCATGCTGGGTATCATGCTTTTCTTCACCGTGGTGGTGGCCCCAACGGTGTTCAAGGTTCTACCTGTCGAGTGGTCTGGCAAGTATGTCAGAAACTTTTTCCCTAAATACTATGCAAGCTTAGGCATCCTGACAGTGATCAGTGCCTTTTTGGTAACAACTCCCATTGCTCAATACTTGCTCATTGGCTGCGCTGCTCTATTTGCCTTTACCCTGTTTTATTTGACTGGGAAAATCAATCAGGCGAAAAATTTGGGACTAAATAAACAGTTCCATATTCTTCATGTCTTGAGCGTGGTGATCAATCTTGTTCAATTGATTATTTTCATTTACTTGTTGGCGGTGTCACTATGAAGAACTTTACCCGTGCCTATTCAGCTTTACTTAAAGCTGTTGCTCCAACCCTTTTCTTACTTTTTTCAGGCTTGGCATTCAGCCAATCTGCGAGCATCACTAGCTTTAAAAAGAATTATGAGTCCAGTTGCATCAAGGAGCAGGTCAAACGTCATTCGAGTGTTAAAGGAATCACTGCAGACCAGTTCACTGTTCATTGTGAATGCACATCTACTCAGTTGAGTAAAAGCTTGAACATCAGTGAAATTGAGACATTACTCAGCAATCAATCAAAACCAAGCTGGTTCAAAGAGAAAGAATCAGCGGCTGCTAAATCTTGTTTGACGCAGGAGCCTAAGATTCAGGTGAGGTTTTTGGATTTTCGTTTGAATCTGGGCTGGGGCTGACCAATGGTTTGAGGGGTGGATGGCACATTTTTTCGCCATCCCATACCTGACCACACCAACACTCACCCTGGGCATTGATAATGCAGACTCCTGAACCACAACAGCGCTTATCTGTACTCAACTTAGACTCCCATCCTGAATTACTTTTGGTGGATACAAGACCACCAAAATCAACTTAATAGAGATGTTAATCTTTTTTAACTAGTCGCGCTTGATGAAACAAATTTCCCTGATGAATGATCTTGATAAAGCCCTCACCATCTTATCCAAAGATGGTGAGGTGACTTATCACAAGGATTTTTATTCAGGTTCAGAGAGCAAACAATTGTTTGAGGAACTGCTCAATGGTTTGAATTGGCAATTTGATGAACTAGTCATGTTTGGCAAAAAAATCACCACTACCAGGAAGGTTGTTTGGGTTGCTGATCAAGATCTTTCTTATACCTACTCTGGAGTTAAAAAGAATCCTCAAGAGTGGTCAGCGCCCCTATTGGCGATCAAGCACAAGCTGGAGTCTTTCTGTGGGCATCAGTTCAACTCTTGTCTGCTCAATCTTTACCATCATGGTGATGAAGGAATGGGTTGGCACAGCGATGATGAGAAAGAGTTAGATCAAAACTTTCCGATTGCATCACTGAGCTTTGGTGGAAGAAGAAAGTTCTCTTTTCGTCATAAGCAGGATTTGACCAAAGCTTCTCTATTTTTAGACGATGGCAGCCTCTTACTGATGCAGCCCCCGACTCAGTCACATTGGCAACACGCTTTGCTTAAAACCAGACTGGATGTTGCTCCCAGAATAAACTTAACTTTTAGAAAAATAAAACTTTAGAAAAAACATGCAAGCGAAGCTAAATAATAATAAAACTGTGGCGGTGATTGGTGCGGGAATTTCTGGTGCAGCTTGTGCCCTCCAATTACAGTCTTTAGGTTTTCAGGTTCAAGTGTATGAAAAGAGCCGCGGTGCAAGCGGTCGCTTGAGCACACGGAGAAACGATACATGGTCGGCAGACCATGGTGCGCAGTATTTCACGGCCAGAGATCCGCTTTTTATAAAAGAAGTTAATCGCTGGATTGAGTTAGGGCTGGTTGCGCAGTGGCAACCCAAATTAGGTGTTTTTAAAGAAGGTACCTGGTCTGAGAGCTTTTCTAAAGACCATCGCTTTGTTGGCACACCAGAAATGACAGCACCAACCAAGTATTTGGCCAAGCAATTATCAGTCCAGTATGAAACCACTATTTGCGCCATGGAGAAAAGCAATCAAGGCTGGACTTTGAATAGTTTGGAACATGGTTCATTACTGAAGCATTTTGATTTTGTGATTTTGGCAATTCCGTCCCCACAAGTTGAAGCTCTCCTTAAAAATGTCACAGGTGATGTATCCGAGCTTTCAGAGTCGTCAAGTATTGCAACCAAATCTAAGATGAAATCGTGCTGGACGATGATGGCCCATTTTCCGCATCAAAGTTCTTTCGCATCTGATGCGGCTTTTATCAATCAAGAGCCTATCGCATGGATTGCCAGAAACAGCACCAAGCCTCAACGCACTGGCTCGGACTACTGGACCATACATGCGAGTCCAGATTGGAGTGATGCTCACCTTGAACTTCAAAAAGAAGATGTCGGTCAGAAGCTTTTAGAGTGCATGCATCAACTGGGCTTTAACACCACTGATGCACAAGTCACCTTGCATCGTTGGCGCTATGCCAGTGGTGGTCTAGAACCCATGATTGAGTGTCACTACTCTGCCAATGATGCTCTTGGCTTTTGTGGTGATTGGCTACACGGTGGTCGGGTTGAAGGTGCCTGGTTAAGCGGTGTCAAATTAGCCAATAGAATTAATGCCTAGGATATCTCTTTTGAGATAAATAACCCTTTTGAACAGCTTACAAGCAAGAAAACGAGAAATCCTATACATTGGTGATAGATTTCAATTTAAGCCATCAAAGGAATAATTTCAATGGATTTTGACAACCTGCTTGGCTTCATTGCCGCCACCATCACCACGGCTGCTTTTATCCCACAAACCTATCGCTCGATCACCACCAGAGATTTATCGGGTATTTCATTGAGCATGTATGCCACCTTCACTTTCGGCATCATTCTTTGGATCATTTACGGTATTTTGATTGGTAGTGGTCCGATCTTGGTAGCAAACATGATCACTTTTGTTTTATCAGCCACTATTTTGTATTTAAAGATTCAGCACCTGATGGCACACCGCCAAGGTCATCAAAATAAGGCCAACCATCATGAGTGAGCAAAAGCCAAGTAAGCAACAACCCATTTCTGAAGTGATTCGTGCACGCCTGAAAGCAAACAAGGTGCGCTTTCATGCGAATGACAATATTTCTGATCACATTGAACCAGGCGAACTTGATGGCTTGGTGGATGAAGTATCTGAAAAAGTAAAAGCCTTGCTTGAAAGCTTGGTGATTGACACAGAGAATGATCACAACACCAAAAATACCAGTCGTCGCGTAGCAAAGATGTATGTGAATGAGGTTTTTAATGGCCGCTATGTCACCGCGCCTGCTTTAACTGATTTTCCGAATATCAGCCGCCTGAATGAATTGATGATCATTGGCCCTATCACTGTGCGCAGCGCCTGCTCGCACCATCTCTGCCCCATCATGGGTCGCATTTGGATTGGGGTATTACCAGATCAAGATTCAGCATTGGTTGGCTTATCCAAGTACGCGCGCTTAACCGAATGGGTGATGTCTAGACCCCAAATCCAAGAAGAGGCCGTGGTTGAGCTTGCTGACATGCTTGAGCAAAAGCTCAAACCCGCTGGCTTAGCCGTGGTGATGGAAGCCGATCACTTCTGCATGCAATGGCGTGGTGTTAAAGACAATGATTCAAAAATGATCAACAGTGTGATGCGCGGTCAATTTTTGAAAGACTCCACCTTGCGCAGAGAATTTCTGTCTTTGATTGAGAAAAGATAGATTCACTTAAATTCAATCTTTTTTAGAATTTTTTACCGGCAGTTTGCCTTGATGATGCTTATCACGTCATCGTAAAACTGCCTGATCTTTCTTGGCAAATAGCCGAGCACTCTAAAAATATTCATGGGTTTTGCTTGTTTACTTTGGGTAATTTGAGTATCACCATCAATATAACGCTTATCAAAGCATCATGTATGAGAACATCAAAGGCGCTATGGGCGCTATGGCGATTTCTATTTACGTGATGATTTCAAGGTTGGTAGCTTTGATTCTTATAGGCCTGAAAAAGTTTTTCGTTGATAAATTCAGATAATCAAGAGCTTTTAATTTAAGACGCTGATTGCGCAAATATTTCTGACATGCCTTGCACCTGGGCGTATATCTCCAAGGGATCTGATGGCAAGAGGCCCCTCTTGCGCATCCAGATAGTGGCCATCTTGTTTGGTGATCAGTAAAACTTGAGAACCCGTTGGATTGTTAAAAATCTCCCCCCAACTAAAGGTGGCCTTATAACCATCCTTGGCAACAATTTCTATGCGGGTGTTTCTCAAAGGGCGTGATGGAACATTCTCAAGTCCATTCTTAAGCAAGAAGTCTTTGAGCAATACTCCTGACCAGGCAGTCCCCAGAGAATCAGTTGTATTAACAGAGCCAGATACTTGTAATCGCCTTTCTGAGGTAATTGTTGTTTGAGGTAACTGACTCAATGAATTGAGCGTGAACATGGCCGGTTTGATGGCAAAGAGTCGCAGCGCGACTACTTCATCTTTACCTAAAATGATATTGTTATCAACGGGACATTCTTGAGAGAATGCCGGTTTAATAAGTATCAATGCCATCAAACAAAACAGCCACCTCATGGTCATACTTATTTTGCAACAATCACATCAGAGGCCTTGATGATGCCCCAAGCATCATCCCCAACTTTCAAGCTCAACTCATCAACAGCTTCATTGGTGATTGAAGCAGTCAAAATTTGACTATTACCGATATCAATCTTGATGTGACTAGTTGTTTGACCTTTTTTGATATCAACAACTTTTCCTTTAAGGGTATTGCGTGCGCTGAGAGATACATTTAATTTCATAGAGTCTCCTTAATAAACAAATTGTTTTGCATAAACCGCATCGTTGTACAGAGCTTCTTTGTACTGATCTTTACCGTAATCTCTGATAATTTTTTGACCAACATCAGAAGCCACAAAATTGACAAACTTGAGAGCAGTGTCACGGCCTGCAGTAGCACCTTTAGGAGCCACCAATGCATCGTAGGTGTTCACTAAAAATTTATCGCCTCTGTATAAGATTTCTAGATCAGGGGCCACTGTTTTCTCAGCCACCCAAGTGCTGCTATCGGTCATGAAATACCCTTTTTCCTTATTTGCTCGTTTTAAGGATGCGGTCATAAAGTCATTGGTAGAGATGTACCAAGCTCCTGCTGGGGTAACGCCGGCGGCTTTCCATATGTCCATTTCTTTGACGTGAGTACCTGATTTATCGCCACGTGTGATGAAATTTGACTGAGCAGCTGCAATTTTTTTATAGGCATCAGCCCCACTGCTGGCAGATTTAATTTTTGCAGGATCGTTCTTAGGCCCCACGATATAAAACTCATTTGAACCAATCAGAGTTCTATTGACCGCCCATCCGTCTGCTAAGGCTTGGTTAACAGCAGCAGGTGCATGCACCATGATCATGTCAACCTGCTTTGTTTTTAAAAGATTGAGTGAGGCGCCACTACCTGCTTTGATCCAAATCATTTTGGCATTTTCTTTTTTGCCAAATTCTTCACCCAGTAGTTTTAATAATCCAAGCTCACCTGGGCTACCAGTGGCCAAACTGAATTCATTGGAGCCTGTGCCATAGATTGCCTCGGCTTTCGGTGTATTTTGAGCTTGAGCAACAGAAAAAGTCAGCGCCATAAGTCCTACCAAGATTAGTTTCACAGTTATTTGCCTTTAACCTTCAATTTATTCAGCAAACAGAATCTTGGAATTTACATATTTAGGCAATATGCAATAGCTTTCATATGCAATCTTAAGGGTGCGTCAATTATTTTTCTAATAATGGATTGATGATGGCCTGCGTCTTCTGAAATTCTTCTTCAGAAAACATATCAGGTTTATTGAGATATTCAAGAGCCCAGTCGATTGAATCAACACCCCAAAAAATTTGTTGATTGATTCTTAAACTCGGCACGCCAAATACCCCATGCTTTGCAGCAGTTTGCGTTGCCTCAATCAAAGCTTTCTTGATATTTTCATCTTGTGGTTTAGGGGTGTTTTTTGCTACTCCAATGGCTTCACAAAATCCTTCCCATTCAAGCTCCGGATCGTGCCCCTGCCCCCAAACAAAATCGAAAGCCTTGTCCAGCATCTCTAAATCAGCATTATGTTGAAGCAGTAAGCGCTGTGCTGGTACTGAGGCAAAGGGGTGGCGCTTCGGAAATTCAAATGGCAGCTTCAGCTTTTGAGCTTTCCATACGCAAAATTGGTAGGTGTATATGCGCTTCTCAGGCACCTCAGCAGGACCACGATTGTCCTGCAGCCTCAATAAGCCTGGGAAAAAGATCGGGGTGGGAATAATTTCTAATTTATCTTCCAATGCTTTTCTTGATTTTAGAAAAAAGTAGGCATACGGTGAAATGATGTCGTAATAAAAATAGGCTTTTAGTTTCATATTCATAAATATAGAAAAAGTTAATTTCTTCCCTTTCTGCCAACTTTAACTCGCTCCACCACCTGCATTAAGTAGGTGGCGCATAGTTTTGCAGAATTTTCTTGGAACATTTTGATCCGATGCGTATTTTCTAAAATGAGTAATCCCACGCAATGTGCGAAAAAAGCAGTGACTTCCTCTTTGGCAATCTTAGGTGATGCTCCCATTTCTAATAAAGCATGCTCAAAATGCAGCAATGAATCTTTCAGTCTGTTATTTAATTTTGTATTGAGTTCTGGTGTTAGCCCATAGGGCCTTGCACCCCCAAATAAATAAAACCCAAGATCAAGGTCTCTTGGATTTGAAGCATAGAAGTCATAGAATCCCAATGCAGATCGTTCTGCTCTTTGGGCTGGAGATTGAGCTTCACCGATGCTTTTAATAACAGCTTCATTTAAACGCTCCAATGAATCTGCCAATAAAGCCCCATAAATTTCTTCCTTAGCGGTGAAATAAGAGTAAATAGCTCCTGGCGTATAGCCGGCTCGTTTAGCAATTTCTCTAACATTAGCCCCTTCTAAGCCATGCTCCTCAAACACTTCCTTGGCAGCAGCCAAGATGTGGGCTTTCTTGGCATCACTGACAAGCGCCAAACGATCTTTGCGAGCCTTAAGTACTTTATTCGCCATGCTTTTACTAGAATCTTCTAAATTAGATTGAGGTCTCATGTTTGTTATTTTACCTAAATTTGAACAATTGACAATAAATTGAACAATGTTTAATATTTAAACAAATAAGCACCAGAAAGCCAAAATCATGTTGATGTCAGCCCAAGAGTATGAAGAGTCACTCCGTCAATACAAACCCAAAGTATTTGTGGATGGACGACGCGTTGAATCTGTAGTCGATGAGCCTTCATTGCGCCCAGGGGTGAACGCCGTCGGATTAACGTATGACTATGCTCTTCGCCCAGAATATGCACCAATCATGACCGCCACTCAACACAGTACTGGCGAGCTTGTTAATCGCTTCACACATATCAACACAAGCAGTGGAGACTTATTAAATAAGCTAGAAGCTGTTCGTCTGGTTTGCCAAGAAACGGGTTGCGCTCAACGTTACCTGACCCATGATGCATTGAATGCGATACATCAAGTATCTGCACGCATAGATGATGCCAAAGGCAGCACTGAACATCGCGAAAAATTCGCTGCCTATCTTCATGATGTTCAAAAGCGTGACTTAACTCTTGGCATTGCCATGACTGATGCCAAGGGTGATCGCAGCAAACGGCCACACGAGCAAGGCAATGTTGATGCTTATTTACACGTCACACATCGTGATGGCAAAGGTATTCGGATTTCAGGAACGAAAGCGATTGTTACTGGTGCACCATACATGCATGAGTTTTTGGTGATGCCTTGCCGAAATATGAGCAAAGAAGATGCGGACTTCGCTGTTTGCTGTGCTGTGCCAGTGGACGCTGAAGGCATCACCATTGTTGCCCGTCCAGCAGGTCGCCCGGGTGAAAAAGCCGCCCTATTTTCAAATAAATATGGTCAATCTACTGGCGTTGTAATTTTTGAAAATGTCTTCGTACCCTGGGACAAAGTTTTTTACGCTGATGAATGGGAGCACACCGGTTACATGACCTACAACTATGCCACCCACCATCGTCATAGCTGTATCGGTGCGCGCGCAGGGTTTGGGGATTTATTAATTGGGGCTGGTGCTTTGATGTGTGAGGCCAACGGCTTTGATCCTGGTGAAGAGCATCATTTACGCGACCAAATGGTTGAGTTGATCAAAATCACTGAGGGCTTTTATGCTTGCGGTGTTGCTGCATCTGTTTATGCAACACAAGATGTTCCTGCTCAGAGCTTCGTGCCTGATCCTGTATTTGCGAATATCGGAAAGCTATTATTAGCCACACAAATTTATGACATGCACAAGATTGCTCATTATGTGTCAGGCGGCTTGATTGTGGCATTACCAGGCCCTGATGAAGATCACAATCCTGAAACTGCTGCAAAACTCAGCGATGTTCTTCGTGCTAACAGCAGCATTCCTTATGAAAAGCGCATTGAAACTGCCCGCTTCATTGAAGATCTGACAGCCTCTTATCAAGGAGGTTGGTACTCAGTGATCAGCTTGCACGGCGGAGGTTCGCCTGAAGCGATGAAACGTGAAATTTATCGCAACTATCCTGTGGGTTCAAAAGTGAAATTGGTTGAGCGCTTGCTTGATAGAGGATTAAGCAATGATCCAAATCGCACCATCACGCAAAATACACAACCAGGAAAATGCTGCGCTCAAGGGTGTGCAGTTCCAGGGGCTCCAGTAATGGTTGACTTACCTGATTCACCTTTAAAAGATTAAGCAAGCATGTCATCAACCAATTGATTTGCAAGCGCCAATAGTGATTCAGCACGATCTAGACCGGTGAGAAATCGTTCTGGAATCCCAGATAACCCAACCATTGCACCAGTTAAAGCCCCCGCCAGCATTGCTCTAGACAAATTCTGTCCACCGCCATTGATTGCATGCAGTACAGCAGATTCAAAATCATTAGAAAAGCGCGCAGCCAAGTAGTAAGCAGCTGGAAATTGGTGATAAACAGCGCATGGCAAACCATACAACAACGCAACCTTAGAAGCTGGCTCAATTGAAATAGCCGGATCATGGGCAGCACGCGCAATATTTGATGGAGTCAACAAAGCATCAGGAGATGGAAAAACATCCTCAACGCGAATTTCTTTTTGATTTTTATCCGGGGCCTCTAACTTGCCTTTGGTGATTGTGTGAAATGGTAATTCACCTGCTTTGACACGTACCAGTAACTTTTCTGAAATATCAGCATCCAAGCGATGGCCCTCAATCAACATACCGAGTACTGATCCATAAGCCGCAGTCATGGCTAAAACTGTGCCGTCATTTTGAGTTAAAGATGAATTAGCTATGACGGCACCAGCTAGCTCTGATGGCTTGAGTGCAAAGCGAATAGCAATAGGAATAATGCGCTCAGCTGCTTCAGTATTATCCGCATTACCTGCAATACTTCCCCAAGGAAGACCTTTAAGGACTCGCTTGCGCCAAGCATCACGAATTGATTGACTGGTGTAACCACCTGGCCCATTCATTGGCGTGCCATCTAATAATGGAAATAGATCTTGGTCTAGTCGCTCACAAAAATCTACCTGATCATACCCGCCACTTTCAACAAGAGAGCGCAACATTAATTCAAGAATAATGCCCGATTGCGAGGACTGTCCTGGATGAAGACCCTCGTGATAGCGGCCTACTTTAGCTTTTGTATAGCCATCAATCCAGGGTCCATAATCATTGACCAATTGATCAAGATCGTAGTACCAGTGGGGGCCAACTCCCAAGGCATCTCCGATAAACGCCCCCATCACGGCTCCAAGCGAACGATCCCTTAAAAGAACTTTTTCTTCTGCTGTCATTATTTTCGCTTCCATACTGTGACTTCACTTAAAGTGTGCTGGTACTTGCGTGCAGTTTCTCGAATAGTCAATGGCACAGCCCTGGGTCCTTCAACTAAAGAAAAATTAGCGTCGAGTATTTCTTTGAGGCCATCAAAAGTAGTGAACGACTCACCATCTTTTTTATACCCTCCAATCCACTCTGATTTTTTTGTGTATTCCTCCAACCATGTATATGGTGATGCAAGCACCATCAATCCACCTTGGTTTAAACGCTCAGAAATTAATTCAAGAAAACGTCTCGGAGAATAGAGGCGGTCAATCAAATTGGCAGCAAGAATAAGATCAAAATTGGTGTGAATTTCTTTTAAATTACAAGCATCACCTTGCCAGAATTCAACTTTGTTAACAGTGTCACTCAACCCTAAAGTATCTAAGCGGCGCTCATAATAACTGGTCAAATCACCCTCAACTGGTATCGAATAACGTATTGATCCCAATTCGGCCATTTGTCGCCCCACCTGGATAAAGCGAGCAGAAAAATCAATGCCAATCACCTTATCAAAGAACTTAGCCAACTCAAATGTTGCTCGACCTGTAGCGCAACCTAAATCCAAGGCTCTAGCTTTTGAGCCATTACCATTCCTTTTATAAGCCTCAATGGATAATTCAGACATCGCCTTCATGAAATTGGGAACTCCCAAGGAATCGTCTCCATAATGAAATTCATCATAAAGAGAAACCATGGCATCTGTTTCATACGTAGAAGCTGGATTTGTGATTGGTGTATCAGTCACGATGTAGCGAAAACCAGCGTGCTGGAAAAAATGTCTTCTAAAAGCGTACCGTGAAACATGTCGCGCCTCATTTCCAGCTGATATCCAACTGCCGCCTTTGATGATGTTATGACGTTCATCAAAAGTTGGACTAGTAAAATCGTCATAAACTGGATGCACGTTAAATCCATCAAATGGGTATGTTGGTGTTTCACACCATTGCCAAACATTACCAACAACATCATTTAAGTCGCCGTGTGCAAAACGAGTAACTGGGCAGCTTGATGCCCAATGATCCAGATGAAGATTACCATTCGCCAAGCTGGTATGCGGCACATCCGTTAGTTGCACATGGTCGTAAATTCTATTCCACTCATCTTCAGTTGGAAGACGAACTGGCAAGCCTGACTCTTCAGACTTCCAACGACAAAAGGCTCTACTTTCCAAAGCGTTAGTTTCAACTGGCCAATCCCAAGGCATTGAAACCTCTTCAGTTAATAGACGCAGCTTCCAAGCATTTGATGTTGCTTTGTCTTTAACCCAGAATGTAGGATGGGTAACTTTTGCAAAATTTTTCCATGCAAGACCTTCCTCATCCCAATAACGATCAATGCTGTATCCACCATTCTCCACAAATTCCAGAAACTCACCATTAGTAACTAAGTATTTTGAGGCCTGAAACTTTGACACTTCAGCATGATGATGACCATATTCGTTATCCCATCCATAAATAGGCTCGGTGAGTTGGCGTCCCAGTGTCACTTGACCACCAGGAATTTCAACCAGAGTATTAATAGGAGCAACGCCACTGTCTCTGCAAGGCTGCCAATTAGGGTGAGGCTTAACGTGGTTCAAAGCATGCTGGCGAATAAGCACTGAGGATGTTTCTAAATGAATGCGCTCATGCTCAATCCCCATTAATACAATCCAAAAAGGATCGCTCCACCCAATTGGTAGTGTGAATGGGGTATTTTTGATAACATTTTCAACAACATTTCTTGTCTTGTTTCTGTAAGCCCTGACCTCATCCACCGTTGGCCAATCATACCGAGCATCATCCAAATCATCCCAGCTCATTTCATCAACCCCAACAGCAAACATTGATTCAAGCTTTTGATCAATGGGTTGATCAATGAGGCCAGCAACCATAAATTTATTAATAAAAAATGTGGCTGTATGCCCAAAATAAAAAATGAGAGGGTGCCTTAAGGAGATTGATTTTTTGTAAAAAGCTTCATCACCATTCAATAACTCAAAAAGTGATTCATAACGATCAAAAGTAGCGTGGAAATAATTTAATAATTCATTTCTTTTGACATCAATATCAGAACCCGCCAAAAAAGGCGTGCGAGGAAATGTTATGTTCATAACTTTTATTTTAAGGTGAGTATGCAAAGGGTTATAGTATTGATATACTTTACAAAGGTAAAGTACGCACCTTTTAGTTCCTATAGGCTATCATGAATTCCAATCGTCAAATAAATCCTTGCTTCAAAGCCTGTCCATCGCGTCGCTTTATTGAGCTGATTGGAAACAAATGGGCATTACTGGTTTTGCATGCGTTGGCCAATGGCGCCCTTCGCAATGGGCAATTGATGACTCAAATTCAAGGCATTTC
The DNA here is from genome assembly GCA_039805465.1 of Pseudomonadota bacterium. GTDB lineage: Bacteria > Pseudomonadota > Gammaproteobacteria > Burkholderiales > Burkholderiaceae > Polynucleobacter. The sequence goes on along the minus strand of JBDLUD010000010.1, from coordinate 11,901 downwards.
ACAAAAAATGCTGACCCAAACAATTCGTCGTCTAGAAATCAATGGTCTTGTTGCACGACATGACTTCAAAACCATACCACCAAGAGTTGAATATTCATTAACTGAATTTGGAAAATCTTTTAATGATGTCTTAGTAACTCTTGACGACTGGTTAGATGTCCATATTCCGGATCTCATGGCACTTCCAGCCTGAGCTACATAGATGACCTATTCATTTGACAAAGTTATCAATCGACGAAATACCAATTCAAGTCGATGGGATCAATATCAATCAACAGATATATTGCCTTTATCTGTTGCAGATATGGACTTTGCTATTGCACCAGAAATACAAGCAGCATTGGTTAAACGCATTGAACATGGCATCCTTGGATACACTACTCAAGGAAATCTAACTGAAAAAATTCAAGCTTATTTAAAAAAAGAATTTGCTTGGTCAGTCAATCAAGAAGATATTCTTATTTGCTCTGGTGTTGTGCCAAGCTTATATATGATTCCAAAAGTTTTGATGGATGATGATCATCATGCCATTTTGCCAGCGCCTATTTATCATCACTTTTTCTTGGCCATGCAGCAAGCTCATCGAACTTTCAGTTCCTTGCATTTAAAAGACTTAAATAATCGCTGGACTTTTGATTTTGAAGAACTTAGCAGAGTTATTCAACCAAATACAAAGCTCTTAATGATTTGCAATCCACAAAATCCAGGTGGCACGGTTTTTTCTAAAGATGAGCTTTTAAAAATTGGCAAGCTGTGTATTGAAAAAAATTACTTCATTTGTAGCGATGAAATTCATGCACAATTAGTTTTGGATGAGCATGTTAAACACACGCCAATAGCCAGCCTAAGCCCTGAAATATCTAACAGAACCGTCACTCTCATGTCGTTAAATAAGGCATTCAATTTTCCAGGCATTGGTTTATCTTGGTGCGTTTGTACCAGTCCAGATATTCGCCAAAAACTTCAAGCATATATGTCGGCTCAAGCACATCACCCCAATGCCCTTGCATACACAGCGACGACCGCGGCGCTTGATAAGGGCGGCCCCTGGCACGACGAACTGATTAAATATCTGAGAGGCAATCGTGACCTGATCCGAAATTGGTTAAGCCAACACCATCAAGTCAAGTGGAAAGAGTCTGAAGCAAGCTACTTGGCCTGGCTTGATTTTAGTCAGCTGGGTTGGGCTAACGTTCATTCACACCTAATGAAAAATGGCCTCGCACTATCTGCAGGAAGTCAATTTGGGGCTGAATATAGTCAATTTGCACGTTTAAATTTTGGCGTGCCAAGAGCAACACTCCAAGAGGCGCTAAAAAGAATCGAGCTTGCAATTCAGACTAATGGTAATTAAGGCTCTTTCACTTAAAGAGATGATTCAAGCTCAGGCTTGAACAAGTAAATGCTTGATAAATCATTTAATCAGCTCTAGTATCAAGCAAACTTAGTTGATGGTTTTATCAAATTAAATCTAATGAGGAATCTATGTCTATTCGTGTCATTGCTCGTTTTTTTGCAAAGCCAAATTCCATTAATGAAATTAAACCAATTTTAATTGCCTTGGTTGAGCCCATTAGAAATGATCCTGGCTGTATCAGTTGCCATTTAGTTAACCACGCTAACAATAACAATGAGTTCACTTTTATAGAAGAATGGTCCAGCGAAGATGCTTTCAATGCTCATTTGGCAGAGCCTTTTGTTAAAAAAGCCGTGGTTGACACTGAAGCACTTCTGGCCAATCCCCTAGAGCTTCACGTATATAAGCCCATTTAAACCAAATCTTCTGAGATGAAAGTGGCCTGAAAAGCCATACTCAATTAAAAAGCATGAAGCCTCAATGAGGTTTACATGAATCTAAGAAGATATAAATTTAGGTATAACTGAGGAAGTTTGGCCTGCCCAGCACGATTCGAACGTGCGACCTACGCCTTATAAAAAATAATAGTTAATTTAAAAATCTTAAATGAATAAAGTTCTCAAGATTTTTATAAATTTTATCAACATGATTAGAAATAATTAAAAATGCCTCTTCTGAATTTCTGGTTAATACCGCATTTTTTAAGTCATTATGATGCCCAGAAATATCTTTTAACGTTATTTCATGTCTGAGCAAGCTAGAGAGAAAATATTTTTCACATTGGTTATATAAGGTTTCAATAAGACTTACAGAGATATCTAAATTTGGCGTTAAAAATAATCTTAAATGAAAATCTTTATATAAAAAACTCCACTCCTTTAAAAGCTGAGCATCACATTCATGGCCATCTGATAATATTTTTTTCTCTAATTTTGAGATGCTGTGACAAACCTTAATAATATTGCACTCCCAATCATCATCTCCATTTTCAAATGCAACATTGATACCTTCTCTTTCAAGGATGAGTCTCAAATTTAATATTTCACGTAATTCGTCAAGAGATAAGCCCGCAACAAATATCCCTTTACTAACTTTATAGGCGTAGCGACTGTCAATCAGATTAGCTACTGCAGTTTGAATGACCCCCGTACTTACTGAATACTTCTTTTTTAATACTTGAATATTTAGTTTTGAGTGAACAGGAAGCAATCCCTTTGCCATATAAGTTTTTAAATTATCGCAAATGAAATTTACTTGTAATGATGGTGATTTTCCAAATAACTCTTGCTGAACATTAGTGTTAATAAGATTATTTAACGGCGCATATGTTTCCATGAATTTAAATTTATATATTTTTTTTAACGTTAATTATTGTTCTAAATCCAACATGCGAAGTTCCCAACACTAGATCTTGAGGTTGTCTAGCTGATGGCCTGTACCTCATACAATAATTTGGAGCGCATAAATGTGACCCCCCTTTAATAACAAGGGCTGTTCCATTTTTATTTTTATCATCTGATGAGAATTTTTCTATTACAGCTTTATTTGTAGAGTGATAAGGCTTATAAATACTTTTAGTTATTTGCCAAACATTGCCAGCCATATCAAATAAACCAAAATGATTTGGTGCAAAACATCCCACTGGACTTACTCCTGAGTGCCCATCCAATGCTAGATTTAACTTTGGAAAATTACCTTGCCAAGTATTAGCAAGGTGCCTTCCACCAGGATTAAGTTCCTTACCCCATACGTAAGGCTGGTCAATCAAGCCGCCTTTTGCTGCATATTCCCACTGCGCCTCAGTAGGTAGATCATGACCTTTCCATGCAGCATATGCAGCAGCATCCTCATATGTAACATGCACAACAGGAAAATTATCTTTATCTAGAATATGACTGTTAGGACCTTCTGGGTGCCTCCAATTTGCACCCTCAGTAAATTTCCAATACCCGGGACTCTCTTTGTTTGGCTGAAAAAATACTGCTGATCCCTTGTAAGAACCTCCATTGATAGATGGAACTCCTTTTTCCGCACGAGTCAAATAACCTGTAGCAGCTACAAATTGAGAAAATTGCGCATTTGTGACGTTATGCTTAGAAATCCAAAAGTCTTCGGCTTGCTCTTGATGTGCAGGGGCCTCCTCTTGATAGGCTGTATTAGAGCCCATGACAAAACGACCACCACTTATAAGTACAAACTCTTCAGATTCAGAAGGAATCCCACTATAAGACTGGCAAAGTCTTGCATCGCTATAGAAATAATCTTCAGCACTTAAATTCTTTAGGGAAAGTAAAAATCCTAACCCTAAAGAAATACTCGCAATAAAAGTTACAAGTGCTGTTAACTTATATCTCAAAAAAATAAACTTCAATTTATTTTTCTAGTTTTATATTCAATGGATCGTAAAAACTGGTTGGATGATTAGTTACTTCATGCTTAACATCATCAAAGTAATTCAATGAATTTGAATACCCTGAACGGTTAGCAATACCTGGAGCATCAACAATCTGATGCTTTTTAACGTAATCTTTATAAGCATTCAATAATTCATCCACCTTTTGAGGATATTTTTGAGACAAATCATGCTGCTCACTGCGATCATCTGACAAATTATAGAGTTCCCAAGCACCACTACCCCATGGGGCATTGCTATATACCAACTTCCAATCACCTTTTCTAACTGCTTTTCTGCCACCCAATTCCCAAGCTGTTACATGATCTTTTCCGTGCAAAATATCAGTGGCCCCAGATAAATACGAAATCATAGACTTTCCTTCTAAAGGAGCAATCTTTCTTCCTTCATAAGTATTTCCAGGATGCGAAATGCCTGCTAACTCAAGGACAGTTGGCGCAATATCTGTGACATGAGCGAAATCTTTTTTGATAACGCCATTTTTCTTAACCAGTCCTTTAGGTGTCACCACAATTGCTGGAACTGAAATACCACCTTCGTATTGAAAAGCTTTGTACATCTTAAATGGTGCAGCTCCAACATGAGCCCATCTTGGACCATATTCAAGAAACGATGTTTTCTTGCCAATATTTTCCAAACTGTTATCACGATGTAATCTAGACCAAGTTCTTGTTTGCCCCTCGTCTAGAACAGTATTACCTTCAGCTCCGTTATCTGACATGAAAAATATGAAGGTATTGTCATATTCATCAATCTTTTTTAGGTAATCAATTACCTTACCAATATTTGCATCCATTGAATCAACCATTGCTGCATAAACGGCCATTCTTTTTGATTCTTGTTTTTTGACTTCAGGACTCAACTCTGACCAATCAGGCCAAACACCGTTACCACTATCAGGCACCATATCTTTTGGAATGATTCCAAGAGACTTCATTTTTTTTATTCGCTCATCACGAATTTTGTTATAGCCAACCTCGTATGTCTTTTCATATTTTTTAATTAAATCATCTGGGGCATGCAAAGGCCAATGAGGTGCTGTAAAGGCCAAGTAACTGAAAAATGGTTTTCCGTCACCTTTATTTTTATTGATATATTCAATTGTTTTGGCGGCAAAGAAATCACTAGAATAAAAATTCTCCTTTGGCAGGGTAACAGCCTTACCATCTTCTCTGTATATAGCCATTGGCATCTTATTAGCATCATGTGTAATGACGCCGGTTTGATCAAAATGTGAAGCGCCACCCTGAACCAATGCATATGATTTGTCAAAACCTCGTGTCGCCGGACTTAATTCTTCAGCAACTCCCAAATGCCATTTACCCACCATGTAGGTGTGATATCCACCTTGTTTCAATAATTCTGGAAATGCCACAACATTTTTACTCAGGTAACCTTCATAACCTGGATGACCCTTTTGAATTGGATTTAATAGTTCACCCATATTCCCATAACCTGCTGAATGATTATCCACCCCTGACATCAACATTGCTCTTGTTGGAGAGCAAAATGGGGACGCATAAAAACTGGTCATTTGAATACCATTTTTTACCAATTGATCCAGATGTGGGGTGGAAATCTCTCCTCCAAATGAACCAATGTCTGAATAGCCTAAGTCATCAGCCAATATAACTAATATATTTGGTCTTTTTGAGATTGGGTTTGCAAATGCAACAGAACATGAAAAAATTAATGCACTGCTTAATAAAGTTACTAACTTATTTTTTTTCATAAAATTCCCATAGCATCAATCAATGCTGATCAAATTAAGATTCTTAAGGGGAGTATTTCATGAGGAAAGGCCTAAAATAGCCAGCTCAAAATATATTTCACCGGGTGAAATATAAGACAATTTAGGGTGAATTTTTTCCTAAATTTGACTTCTCAATTAAAGCATTCCACCTCAAAGAATCTGCTCTAATCAGATCCTTAAATGACTCCGGCGTCGACTTGGCAGGCAGCATGCCCAAATCTACAAATCGCTGCTTCAAATCAAGAGAATCTAAGGCTTTATTAATTTCATAATTCAGTCTAATCACAATATTTCTTGATACCCCTGTCTTCACGACAACGCCCTCCCAGCTTCGCGCTTCAAAATTTTGAAACCCTTGTTCAAAAAGACTGGGCACCCCAGGAATAGCGCTGAGACGCTCCCTTGAAACAACACCAAGAGCTTTCAACTTTCCACCCTGAATATACGGAATAGCCACATTAGCCGAAAGAAACATAAAATCTACCCTCCCTTTAATTAAATCAGGAATTACCTGATTAAATTGAGCGTAGGGCACGTGATTAATTTGTAAATTAAATTGATTTTTCAGTAGCTCAGCAAGCAAATGAGCTGGGGCACCCAGACCACCGGAACCATAGTTCAAACCATTTTTACTAGACTTTGAGACCTCAATGAGCTCCCTCAAGTTATTTGCTGGCGAATGGTTACCCGTAACTAAGATACTATGGGTCCAATTTGTTTGTCCAACTGGCTCTATTTGGTTTAAGAAATTAGGCTTCACCGAGTTGACAAAATGGGGAGCCGTTACAAGAGTCATTGACATGCAATATATGGTGTAACCGTCTGTAGGTTGTCTTAATAGATCATTTAAACCAACCACACCTGCAGCCCCCACCTTATTCTCAATATATACAGGCTGCCCGAGTCCTTTGGACATTTCATGACCAATAAACCTAGCAACGATGTCTGGCGGCGAACCAGCGCTGTGCGGAACTATCATTCTGATAGGTCTTTCAGGCCACTCTCCAGCAAAACAAAATGAACTAGGTATAAAAAGTAGAAACAATAAGGCTCGTAAGATAAACATGCAAATTGCCAATTCCTTGAATTGAATCAATAGATGCTTAATATACCCAAGTTTGATGAGTCATAAAAAAAATCTCCGCCAGCCATGAAAGACATAACGGAGATGTTAAGGAGACTTTAACTAAAAATTTAATCAATCTTGATTAAATTTTACGAGGCTTATTATTTTTAACGAGTAAAGCTGAAAGTGCTGGAATCATGACAACGGCACCAAACATATTCCATAAGAACATGAAAGTTAGCAGCAGTCCCATATCAGCTTGAAATTTGATATCAGAGAAGATCCAAGTTGAGACCCCCAAAGCCAACATCACACCAGTGAGCGCAACGGCGACACCGGTAGTTTTGAGAGTTTCAAAATAAGCATCTTTTAGATCTAAGCCACGCTCTAAGAAATATTCAAGCTTGTTATAGATGTAAATTCCATAATCAACACCAATACCAATCCCTAAAGCAATCACTGGTAAGGTAGCTACCTTAACTCCGAGACCAAGTTTAGCCATAATTCCTTCACACAAGACAGAAGTTATGTATAGCGGAACCATAATACAAAGAGTGATTCTCCAAGACTTAAACTCCCATAAAACCAATAATGCAACAATTCCATAAACAAGGAATAACATCAGACGCTCAGATTCCTTAATCACAATATTAGTTGCAGCTTCTATGCCAGCATTGCCACCTGCTAACTGAAATTGAATATCTTTTGTATTATGCTTTGCAGCAAAAGCCTCGACCGTATTGACTACAGAAGTAAGGGTCTCAGCTTTATGGTCTTTTAAGAATGCAATCAAAGGTAACATGGAACAATCACCATTGAAGAGTTCAGCAGGAATCATACGATGTGCTGAATTTGTACTGTATCTGTTTCGAGAGATGGCTTGCCAACGCAAATCTCCGCCACTTTGCCCTGCTAATATTTTCTTCATTGAAGTAAATAATGAAGCAGTTGACTCAACCCCTGGTAAGCTCTCTAACTCCCATTGAAGCATATCAACGGCCGCTCCAACTGCATAAGAACCACATTCACCTACAGGGGTTTTGACCATCACAACAAAAACATCAGAACTTGTAGAGTAGTTCGAAGCAATATATGCGTTATCTAAGTTATACCGAGAATCAACTCTAAGCTCAGATGCGCCAGGATCTAAATCTCCAATTTTGAGGTCACGACTCATAGTGAAGCCAACCACAAAAATTACAGCAGACAATCCAACTGCCCACCAAGCCATTTTTGGTTCAGCAAATCTTGATAAGCCTTTTGCCCAAGCATAAGAGCTGGACTCTCTTTGCTCTTGCCTACGCAGACCTGCGGGACTGACGTCGAGATAAGACATCAAGATTGGCAATAAGAACATTTTCGTGAAAATAATGACTGCTACACCCACGCTTGCGCCAATGGCTAACTCACGAATAACACCAATATCAATCACCAATAGGGTGGAAAAACCAACTGCATCGCACAATAACGCTATTGTCCCTGGGATGAATAAAACTCTGAATGTTGATATAGCAGATTCAATCGCTGTTTTACCGGCAACTCTCTCTGATGCCATGGTGCTAATATTTTGTACGGCATGACTGACGCCAATCGCAAAAGTTAAAAATGGCACCAGAATAGAATAGGGATCCAAACCGAAACCCATCATACTAACAATCCCCAACTGCCAAATAACTGCTAGGGTACAGCAGAAAACAGTGGCAAAAGTACTGCGCCAGCATCTTGAATATAACAATAGAACAATGACGGTCAAAATGAATGTCAATGCAAAGAAAATGGCAATTGCTTGCGCTCCTTCAATCAGATCACCAATGACCTTAGCAAAACCAATGATATGAATTTTGGTATCTTCAGTTTGATATTTATTTCTAACAAGCGTTTCTAGTCTATTAGAAAGCTGACTGTAATCAAGCTTTTCACCAGTTTGAGGATCCGATTCCAAAAGAGGGGCCAAAATGATCGCAGAACGTTGATTGTTAGCTACCAAAGTTCCAACAATCCCTGCTCGAGAGATGTTGGTTTTAATCTCATCAATCTTTTCACGCGATCCATCAAAGTTTTGAGGAACGATTTGACCAGTCATAAGGCCGTCCTCAACAACTTCTACCCAAATAACATTTGGAGTCCAAACTGACTTTAATCCAGAGCGGTCAACGCCAGGGATATAAAAAACCTCATCAGTGATTTCTTTTAAAGTTTGAAGAAATTCTTTGTTATAAATATCACCTTTGGTATTTTCAACAGATATCCGAACCACATTTCCTAGAGGTCTAAGTTCATTCTCAAACTTAAGATAGTTAGTAATGTATGGATGGCTCGATGGCACCATCTTTTGAAAACTTGCATCTGGTTTTAATTGCAATGCAAAGTAAGAAAAAACTATCGTGGCTAATAGAAATAGAATTAATACTGGAAATCTAAAAGCAACAAATTTACTTTCAAAGAATTTTTCAAGTGCGTGCAGTTTGGCATGATGTTGAAGGTCAACATCTACCAATTCTTCTTTCTTATCATCAGTTTTTTTCATCATTTACTTCTTTGATTCTATATTCAATAGAGACACGCCACCAACCCCACCCACCAATAAAGTGTTAGGTCCAAAAGGAGCGGCTAAAGCAGTTGCAATAGGTCTTCCCATCGGTAATTGAGCAGCTTTAAATGTTTGACCATGATCATGACTCACTAATTGACGGCGATCGCCAGAAAATATAGTGACCTGACTACCACTAACAGCAGCACTGATTAGTGATTTATTGGTTAACTTAGGAAGCGCCTTCCAAGACTTTCCATCAGCATCCGCTTGGAATAAATTGCCGGCAAAGCCGTAAGCAATTAATTTAGATGTCTTTGGAATCGAAATGACGCCATAGATATAACCCTCATAACCTGTATCGACGAAATTCCAGGAAGTTCCTTGGTCTTTTGATAGCCAAATCTTTCCTTGCTCACTGGTGATAGCCAAGCGACCATCAGCTAAAAGAGAAATGCCGTTAAAGTGAAAATTATCTGGGTTTTTTATATTAGAACCCATATAAAACCAGGATTGACCACCATTTTTAGTCCCAAATATTTGACCAAATGAGCCAATCACAACACCTTCTAAATTATTTTTAAACCAAACCCCAAAAAGTGGTCTTGATGGCCCAAATTCAGCACCAGCTTTGATATCTTCAAGGCCCAATGTCAGTGAATCAATTTCTGAAAGTAGTTGATCTTTGACCTGAGCACTCAAATTTTGTTGATTCAGTTGATTTTTTTTCTCATTCAACTTAGAGGAGAATTCATTTTGAATTAGTCTGTTGGCATCATTGCCATCAAATTGTTTAACCCAAGTTGTACCTGCGTCTTTTGTTGTCAAGATGACGCCATCATGACCGACAGCCCAACCATTTTTTTCAGATGAAAAATAAATTGCTGTGATGGTTATTGAAACAGGTACCTTAGCTTGCTTCCAAGTTTGGCCTTTGTCATCAGAGTAAACAACGATACCTCGCTCACCTGCGGCCAATAACCTGTCCCCCGCTTTAGCAAGAGATAACATCAACCCTTTGCTGGCTTTTTCGGATTGAATTGCGGGGATCTTTAAAAGATCAACCTGTGCGCTTGATAAAGGCGCATAAGCAATTCCAAATAATACAAGTGAAATTGTGAATAATATTTCTTTGAATTTAAACATGAGCATTAGTGCATTTTCTACAAAGAAGATGGGGTGAACCGCATGGTTCACCCCACTTCCTTAGTTACCTTGACGTCTTAGAGCATCGGTTGTGAAGTTATTCAGATTATATTTTTGTCCAAACTTCATTGGTCTTTCTTCGTTGACCATGTCGGTTACAACATATCTTCTGGCTTGTAAGTCATACATGACGTGTGCAATATCCCATGTCATCTGAGCATCATAGTAAGGCATATTGTGCATTTCGCGAACACGCCACAACTCACCACGACCATCGTATTTATCAGAATGTGCTAGTGACCATGAATCTTCATCAAAGTACATAGTACGCTTACCATAAACATGTCGCATACCTGGCTTCAATGTGGCCTCTACAACCCAAACGCGATGTAATTCATAACGAATATCATCAGGATTCATGTTAGTTGGCTTAATGATGTCTTTGTACTTCAAAGAACGATCACTTAACCTAAAGTTGTTATAAGAAATGATCATTTCTTTTTTACCGACCAACTTCCAGTTATATCTCTCAGCTGAACCAAAGAAACCAAATCGGTCATCCACAGTTCTCAAACCATCAGAACCAATACCTGGAGAGTCATGAGAAATTTGAGGCGCTCTTAAAACACGGCGGCTACCTGGGTTATAAACCCATGTTGAACGGCTTTCCTTAGCGTGATCAATCACTTCATGCATCAAGATCGCCTCACCTGCAACGCTTGAAGGGCCAGTGATTTTACCTAAGTAGTAGAAAACTCGATTTGCATCAGCACCTTCAAGTGCATTAGGTGAAAGAATCGTTTCAGTTCTAGTCACTGGTGTGAATGTACCATTACTCTGAACCGGAATTTCAGCGTTTGATCTTGTCCATGAGTCGCCAAAATATCTAAGAACATGGTTTGATAAAACCTCTAAACCGTTCTTAGGTGTTGGAAATGGTACGGTACTTTTTTCACGATTTGCTAAACCACCATTTTCAGTGAGCTTAATCTTTGGTCCCTCAGTTTTGATTGCGTCATATAAACCTTGAGGCAAAGATGATGTTCTGTGAGATGGGTAGACATTCATCTTATACGTTGGGTAACGCTTTAGTAATTCAATTTGACCCGGCGCTAATTTGTCTTTGTATTGATCAACGTTTGCCGCAGTAATCACATAAAGAGGCTTTTCTGCAGCAAATGGATTTGCATACCCTTTATTGATGTCAAAGTTAGCTGGTGGCTTAGTAATGCCACCAGTCCATGCTGGAATGGTGCCATCTTTATTGCCTGCTCGCTCAGCACCAACCGGTGTTAAATCCTTGTCTAAGCGACTAACCTCATCTGCCGTCATTTCAGCATTAGCGACGCCAGCCACCAAACCAATCGCTAAACAAAGTAGCGTTTTATTAATTTGCAATTTAGTTATCACGAAAATCTCCTGTGATTAATGATTAAAAGTTCATGCCAACAACTGCTGAATAGAAATCTCTATCGCGGAACACGTCATATTTAGCGCTACGATTAAAGCGATTCAAGCTAACTTCAGCATAATATTTACCAAGATAATCAAATCTTGTTGCCAAACCCAATGCTTTACGATCTTCTACAAAAGTATTGTCTGCCGAATACCCTTTGACATCGTGAGAATAGAAAAC
>JBDLUD010000009.1:0-29975 GCA_039805465.1 Pseudomonadota bacterium | reverse complement strand
TTAAGACTTGTGCGCCAATGTGAAGTGCTCAACATTGGGTAGACTCAAGAAGAATGGGCCCACATGACCTCTCCAACGCGCAAAAGCTTCTGACTCTCTGAAGTCAACTGTGTGATTTTCAAGCGTGGTCCAGTAAATCATCAAAATATAACGTCCCGGATTTTCAATACCAGCATTTAACTTGTAACCACAAAAGCCTTTTGCTGGAGCAATCGCATCAGCGATGCCTGCTGCCACTGCTTTTTCAAAATCAGCTTTTTTAGCTGGGTCAATGCTGATATCAACAATTTCTAAAATCATTCGTTTGTCCTTAGAGTTTTATAAAAATAATTATTCACTTTAACCATTGGTAGCTAGCAATGCCCAAAATGGTCAAAGCCAACGAACCCAATAGATGAAGAGCAACGGTTGCAAATGCGCGAACATAGGCTCCTGATTGCAATATAGCCACAACTTCAGCACTGAAGGTTGAGAAGGTGGTCAAGCCACCCAAAAAACCAGTGATCAAAAACAATTTCCATTCGGCAGACATTCCTGCATGAGCTTCTAAGAAACTCATCAAGAAACCAACCAGATAGGCGCCTATCAAGTTAGCCGCCAAAGTGCCCAAAGGCATGGTTGCCCAAACAGCATTCAAGCCCAAGCTCAATAGCCATCGCAAAACTGCCCCTAAGGAAGCTCCTGCGCCGATGGCTAATATGGATGAAAGCATTGATTACCTTTGAATACTTGTGGGCCGATTCCCTCAATACCTAAATCTTACTCTGAGACACCCCTATATTCAAAATGGTGTTCGAAGTAGATTATGCTTGAGGCATGAAGAAAAACATTTGTATATTTTGCGGCTCACGCGATGGTAATAACTTAGACATGATTGCTAAAACTGCTGAAGTTGGCAGAGAACTAAGTTATGCAGGATTTGGCATAGTCTTTGGTGGAGGTCGCCTTGGTCTGATGGGGGCAGTTGCTAAAGCTGCCATTGAAGCCAATGGCTCAGTGATCGGGATCATTCCTAAAGGCTTGACCTCACGAGAACCTATTCAACAACAATTGAGTGAACTCTATGTGGTGGATGACATCATCGAAAGAAAACGTTTGATGATGGAAAAATCAGATGCCTTTTTAATTTTGCCTGGCGGCCTTGGCACGCTTGATGAACTATTCGAAGTTTGGACAGGCCTTCAGGTTGGAGCTCACACCAAACCAATCATCATCGCCAACTGGGGTAACTATTACGACCAATTACTGTCTTTCTTAAAGCAGGCAGATGAACATGGGTTTTTAAATGGTGATCACCTGAAAGGCGCCGTGGTGATCAATGATATTGATGAAATCGTAACAACTCTCAAGAAATCATTGGGCAATTGAGCAATTAAGCCAAACAGGCCATAGGATAATTAATGCACATCAAGTTTTTTGGAGCAGCCGGAGAAGTCACTGGATCCCGTCATTATCTTGAGGGAGAAATCAAGGGTATGAAGTTTTGCTTCATGATTGATTACGGGATGTTTCAGGGCGGTAGAGATGCGGACGAAAAAAATCTAGAGGATCTTCCTTTTAACCCAGCAGATTTAGACTTCGTGATTCTGACTCACGCTCATATTGATCACAGCGGTTTACTACCGCGACTTTGTGCCCAAGGATTCAAGGGCACTATTTATTGCACCAAAGCCACCAAAGCCCTACTCAATATTCTTCTGCTGGACAGTGCTCACATTCAAGAAAGTGATTTTTCGCGTGCAGAAAGAAAACAAAAATTGGGGAAATGGCATGGGGATTTGCCGCAGGTTTTGTACAGCGTAAAACAAGCCACCGAGTGCCTCTCTCAACTCAAAGCCTTTGAGTATGGCCAAGTATTTGAACCAATTGCTGGTATTGAAGCTCACTTCAGAAATGCCGGCCATATTTTAGGTTCAGCCATCGCGGTGATTGATGTTGAGCAAGCAGATAAAAAGAAACGTATCGTTGCCTCAGGTGATTTGGGTATGTTCGATCAGCCTTTGATGCCTGATCCTGATTTGATTGAATCCGCTGATATCTTGTTGGTTGAATCAACCTATGGCGATCGATTGCATCGCACCTTGGATGACACCAAAGATGAATTGGTGACGGTCATCTCAGAAACCATGAAACACGGCGGCAATATTGTGATGCCGGCATTTGCCGTGGGCCGTGCCCAAGAAATACTCTTGATGTTGATTGAACTGGTTCGCCAAAAGCGCTTACCTCACCTCAACATTTGGCTGGACTCCCCAATGGCCACCGCAGCCACCCATCTCACTGAAAAATATTTTGATGAGTTAGATGAAGAAGCTCAAGACACCTTGGAGTGGTTTGCAAAAAATCATCAAGCCGTGGATCTTAAATTTGTGGCCGACGTGGAAGAGTCAAAAGCCTTGAACCGAATCAAAGGCGGTGCCATCATTATTTCTGCCAGTGGCATGTGTGAGGCAGGCAGAGTGGTTCACCACTTGAATTGGAATTTACCGCACAGTCAAAATGCCATCATCATCACAGGCTTTCAGGCGATGGGAACCTTGGGCAGACGCTTGGTTGATAAAGTAAATCCTGTCAAAGTACTTGGCAAAGAGCTGTTTGTTAAAGCCTCTGTACACACCATCGGTGGTTTATCAGCTCACGCGGATCAAGCAGGTCTGTTGAGATGGCTCAAAGGGTTCAAGTCTGCCCCTGGCAAGGTATTTGTGATTCATGGTGAATCTCATGCAAGCTCAAACTTTGCAGAAGTGATCAAGCAAGAATTGAATTGGAAAAACGTTATCATTCCTCAAAAAGGTGATCTATTTCCTTGCTAGTGAATGTGCACAGACAAAGCCACTGGCCCATGCCCATTGAAAGTTGTGTCCGCCTAAATGTCCGGTCACATCCACACACTCTCCGATGAAGTACAAACCAGGATTGTCTTTGGACATCATGGTTTGACCATCTAGGGCTTTTGTATCAACACCACCCAACATCACTTCAGCTTTCTTCCACCCCAAAGTGCCGGCAGGTTTGACTGCCCAATTGGTCAACAAGTCTTTCAAAGCTTGGCGGTCTTTCTTGCCAACTTCAGCCCACTTGCGCCCCATCAAATTCTTTTGCTCAGCAAAAGCTTTGGCCAAGCGTTGCGGCAACACAGCCCCCAAAATATTTTCAGTGAGTTTTAAACGGTTGGCATCATCGTCAAACAGTTCATCAATATCAACATCATTGAACCAGTTGATATGAATGGCCTCTCCTTCATGCCAATAACTGCTGCCTTGCAAGATAGCTGGACCTGATAAGCCTTTGTGGGTGAGCAATAAATCCTCATCAAACTGGCATGTTCCATAGCGCTGAGACTTTGTTCCAGACTTCACTTTCACAGGAACACTCAAACCAGATAATTCACTTAAATTAGAAAACTCATCTGAAGTGAATGACAAAGGCACCAGCGCAGGTCTGACATTCACCACCGGAATATTGAATTGCTTTGCCACATCAAGGGCATAGTCAGTGGCGCCAATGGCTGGCACAGGCAGGCCTCCTGTGGCCATGACAACAGCTTTTGCCTTTTCAATGCCAGCATCTGTTTCAACTTTCCATGGATAACTATCTAAAGCTTCATCTGCTGAATGATCTATTTTTTTAATGCTAGTGACAGTGACCGGGTGCTTGATGACCACACCACCCTTTTTACATTCTTCAAATAAAAGATCGATGATTTGTTTGGCAGACACATCACAAAACAATTGGCCTTTATGCTTTTCATGAAAAGGAATGTTGTAGCTCTTGACCAATTCTATGAAATCACTCGACTTGTATCGAGATAAAGCACTTTTAACAAAATTAGGATTTATAGAAAGAAAGTTGGCTGGGCCACTGTTCATGTTCGTGAAATTACATCGGCCACCACCGCTGATCCTGATTTTTTCACCCAAAACTTCTGCATGGTCCAAAACCAGAACTTTTTGACCCAATTGACCAGCCACGCCCGCACAAAATAAACCAGCCGCACCACCGCCAATGACAATGGCATCCCAATTATTCGCTTGCTCGACTGACATTCATTTCTTTCTGTTTTTTATGGCTAATCTTGATTAATACACTCAACTTTACCCTCTATTTTGAAGGCTTTAACCCTTTAACGTGAGTTCGGACTGGAAAAAAGGCAAAATAGCGGTTTACACGCAAAATTACTAAAAATTAGCCCTTGGAGATACTGTATGTCAGAGCAAAAAAAGCCTAAGCGCATGAATGAGCGCTCAAGAATGATCACTGAAGGTGTAGCACGTGCGCCTAACCGTTCGATGTATTACGCAATGGGCTACAAAGATTCTGATTTTGATAACAAGCCCATGATTGGCGTGGCCAATGGTCACTCAACCATCACACCATGTAACAGTGGCTTACAGCGCATCGCTGACGCTGCCGTAGCAGCCATTGAAGCTGGTGGCGGTAACTCTCAAATTTTCGGCACACCTACTATTTCTGATGGTATGGGCATGGGTACCGAAGGCATGAAGTACTCATTGGTTTCTCGCGAAGTAATCGCTGACTCAATCGAAACTTGTGTGAACGGTCTTTGGCAAGACGGCGTTGTAGTAGTTGGTGGTTGTGACAAGAATATGCCAGGCGGCATGATGGCGATGGCCCGTACCAACGTACCAAGTATTTATGTTTATGGCGGCACAATCAAAGCCGGCCATTACAAAGGCAAAGAACTGAACATCGTCTCAGCATTCGAGGCTGTCGGTGAATTCACAGCAGGTCGTTTGAATGAAGAAGACTTCAAAGGCGTTGAGCAAAATGCTTGCCCAGGCAGCGGCTCATGCGGCGGCATGTACACAGCCAACACCATGAGCTCTTCTTTTGAAGCTTTGGGTATGAGCTTGCCGTATTCATCAACCATGTCAAACGTGGACCAAGAAAAAGTGGACAGTGCTGCTGAATCTGCGCGCGTACTGATTGAAGCTATTAGAAATGATCTAAAGCCACGTGACATCATCACCAAAAAGTCGATTGAAAACGCTGTGAGCGTGATCATGGCCGTTGGTGGTTCAACAAACGCTGTGTTGCACTTCTTAGCGATTGCTAGTGCAGCTGAAGTGGATTGGACTATTGATGACTTTGAGCGTGTGCGTCGTCGCGTTCCAGTCATTGCTGATATGAAACCATCTGGTAAGTACTTAGCCACTGATTTGCACCAAGCTGGCGGCATCCCACAAATCATGAAGATTTTGTTGGATGGTGGTTTGTTACACGGTGACTGCATGACCATCACTGGCAAAACAATTGCAGAGACATTGAAAGACGTTCCTTCAGTGCCACGCGCTGATCAAGATGTCATCAAGACATTGGCTAATCCAATCTACGCTCAAGGTCACCTTGCAATCCTCAAAGGTAACATCTCTCCAGAGGGTTGCGTGGCAAAAATCACAGGTCTTAAGAACCCAAGCATCACAGGTCCAGCAAGGGTATTTGATTCCGAAGATGACGCGATGGCTGCCATCATGGCCAACAAGATCAAAGCTGGTGATGTGATGGTGATTCGTTACGAAGGTCCTAAAGGTGGTCCTGGTATGCGTGAAATGCTAGCCCCTACCTCAGCCCTGGTTGGTCAAGGTTTGGGTGAATCGGTGGGTCTTATCACGGATGGTCGCTTCTCAGGTGGTACATGGGGCATGGTGGTTGGCCACGTGGCTCCTGAAGCTTATGTGGGTGGCACGATTGCCCTTATTCAAGAAGGTGACTCAGTCACTATTGATGCGCACACACAATTGATTCAATTGAATGTGAGTGATGATGAGATCGCTAAGCGCAGATCTGCTTGGAAGCAACCTAAGCCACGTTACACCCGCGGTGTATTGGCAAAGTATGCTCGTTTAGCAAGCTCAGCAAGCAAAGGTGCTGTGACTGATCGAAATCTAGATTAATCACTCACCAACAATTACCTCAAAAATTGGGGGAAGAACAGGTGTAAAAAAAGGCCGCAATTTATGCGGCCTTTTTTATGAGAAAAACAATTGATTCATTAATTAGTTAATTGATTAATCAATGATGTTTTGAGTGGTCATGAGCTGGCTCCCCATGAGCCGGGTAACCACCAATCTTGAATTTAACTTCAACTTCACCTGCTTTTTCAAACTTTAGTTTGACAGGCACTGTTAGACCAGGCTTCAACTGGCTCTTTAAATCGATGAACATCAAGTGCAAACCACCTGGTTTTAGTTCAACTGTGCCATTTGCAGGAATATCAATGGCTTTGACTTCACGCATTTTCATGACATTGCCATCCATTGTCATGGTATGAAGTTCCATAGATTTAGAAGCAGGAGAAGATGCAGACAATAGCTTGTCAGCGCCACCCTTGTTTTCAATTCTCACAAAACCACCGCTCATTTTTTGAGCTGGCACAGTGGCTCTTGCTTGAGGATTCTCAATCTTCAAGTTACCCACCTTCACTTCATTACCACTTGCAAATACAGTCGTTGCAACAAAAGCTGATGCAAGCAATACAGAGCTGATTACTTTTTTCATTTATATCTCCTAAATTAATTCAAATTCATCAATCAAGTGCAATCGTTGCTTTCAACCAAGCAGTACGTCCTGGTTCGTTGACGCGGGTGGTTTGAGTATAACCAGCCACACTAGCGCCTGCTCGGCTTATGAACTCAGCATAAGTTTTATCAAATAGGTTATCAACACCTGCTGCAATTAGGGTCTTTTTATTTGGCTTGTATCCAGCATTCAAAGAGAAAATTCCAAATCCACCAGATTTAGCAACGTCCTGACCAGAAATATTGCCTTGACCTACAGCCACTTCATCTTTTGGAGCAACCAATCTTAGCAATGCGCCGTATGAATATTTTTTATCATCATAAGCAAGCGCCAATCTACCTTCCAATGGCGCTAATTGAGCTAAAGGTAAACCATCAGTTTCATTTTTACCTTCTACATAAGCAATGCTTGAATTAAATTTAACAACATTGCTTAAAGCGTAGCTTGAAGTAACTTCCGCCCCATATGTATGAGCATCGATGTTTCTTGAAGATGGTGTTCTGTACATTCCATACGTATAACCACTTCTGGCATCTACCAAAATAAAGTCATTAATCTTGTTATAAAACGCGGATGCACTTAAATCAAATGTGCCTGATTTATGTAATAAGCCTAAATCCAATTGATTGGTTTTTTCTGTTTTAGTGCTCATCAGCGCACTAGCGCCTGATGAGTTCTGTTTGTTAGAAATCAACTCCCAATAATCTGGCATTCTCTCTGATCTTCCAAAGCCTAGATAAGTAGTCGAATTCGAGACTGACTCCAATGCTCTTTCAATTCGAGCAAAAGCACTGTTTGTGAATTCTTTACGAGTTTGACCAGAAGTAGTTGATGCGCCACTAGATCGCTTATCAGCAACTTCCCAAGAATCACCCCTATAACCAGCAATCAATTTATTATTTTTGCTTAATTGCTCTGCAACTTCAGCAAATAAGCTAGCATTTTTAAACTCTGAATCTTCAGTGATAGTAATAGCACCCATGCCAGGCATATTGCCTCCATGTTTTGCTTGAGAGTAATCAAATCCAACCTTGGCCCTTGTTGTGGCTCTCAAATTTAAATCTGATGTGATTCGGGCAGCATTGGTGTCATGCGTGACATCCATGTAACTAGAGGGATTCCCGCGCATAGCTTCAGACATGGTGTGAAAAATGGTACTTCTTGAAACTTGAAAATCAATCTTCTCAACTAGATCAGAAACATTCTTAATCTGTCCTTTACCTGCAATGTTTTCACGAAGGAATTTTGTGCCATCCATCGTTCTGTCTGCATAAGCTGCATAACCATTACTTCTTCCAGCAGATAACTCAAATCTTTTATTGTTGTCAGGGGTTACACCCACTGAAGATGATGCGCTATAGCGATGATATTTTGAATAAACCTCATTGCCATTACCATCTTTATAGTTATCAGATTTTGAATTTGATCCTGTAAATGTGGCGAAGTAATCTTTATTGCCAAGATTAGCATCTACAACTTCATCATGACGACCAAAGCTACCCACCAAACCTGATGCATGAATATCGTAACCTGGCTTGTCATAGGTTTTTTGCTCTTTTTCAAAACGGACTGTAGCTGCTGAGCCGTGTCCTGGATAGAGAACAGTTTGAGGCCCCTTAATGACCGTTACCTTGTCATAAATCTCAGGAAAAATATAAGCAGTTGGTGCGTCCATGCGCTGACCACAACCGCCAAAAATATTTTGGTCATCAGCCAAGATATTCACGCGTGAACCACCCATCCCTCGGAAGTTTGGCTCACCATCCGTACCAGCTTTACGCATGATGCTAAAACCTGGAACTGATTTTAAGAAATCAGCGCCATCATGCGCAGGCAAAGGTTGACGTGGAACCTTTGGATCCAACTCAATGGTTGTTGGGGTTGTCATGGGTGCTGCCGTTACAACCACGTCATCAAAGATTGTTTGATTTGGATTTGGATTTGCATGGGCACAAGTTCCTGTGACCATCATAGAAACTGCTAAAGCGATTGGTTTTAGTGATAAATAATTATTTTTCATTTTTTACTCGTATTGAATCTATTTTGAATGCGCATGCGCATTCCAATAACGAACAACTAAAAATAGTTGCCGGCCTTAAGAATCAAACGAGTGAGGGAGGAGCCCTAGAGGGAAGTGCAACCCAAGCAAATAATGGCTTAGGCGACTGATAGAAAAGCTGAGGGTAAATATTGCTGTTCACTGGCTTTGCAAATGAAAGCTCATGATTCAGAGGCAAGGCGTAATTACCTTGAACCACGCACAAGGGGCAATGACCACCCACCTTTGCTGATTCATCAGCATCGTTGATATCAATGACTTGGGTCATCTTGACACCCGTGGCTGAACAAACTTCGATCGATATGCCCTGACCATGTTGAGCCAATGAAACTGCCTGGGACACTGTAGGCGCCACAGAACTCATCAGTACCGCAATGATTGCGACCCAATGTGCCAAATGACGTTTAAATGAAATTCCCATGAATAATTATTTTATATGATTTCAATTCTTTTTGATAAATTGCAACTAAAAATCTAATTTATGGCTGAAAATAGAATTGTTTAATCATCACCAAACAAAATGTCTACCAATCATAAAATTGCACTTTTTGCTGATATTCATAGCAACCTTGAGGCTTTTGAAGCATGCATAGATCATGCTAAAGAAGCCGGGGCAGATGAGTTTATTTTTTTAGGTGATTTGGTTGGATATAACGCCGACCCAGTAGCAATCATTGAAAAGATTGCCGAATTAATTGATCAAGGAAAAGCAAAAGCAGTATTAGGTAATCACGATCAGGCAGTTTTTATGGATCATTCAAAGTTCATGAATGCTGATGCTTGGAATGCCATTCAATGGACTCGAGAACAACTTGATGAAGCCCACGTCAATTTTTTAAAAAAATTGCCACTAATGCATCAAACAGAAGATATTTCATACGTTCATGCAACCGCTGCGAATCCTCAAGGCTGGGGCTATATTCAAGATAGTTTGGGAGCATGGCGCTGTAGCGAAGCTTCTAAAACAACCTACACGTTTGTTGGACATGTTCATGACCCAACCATTTACTACGAAAGTTCAGCTGGCAAATTACTGAGATTTCAGCCTACCCCAGGGGGAGCAATTCCTCTTCCGCGACACAGAAAATGGGTCACCATCACTGGATCTTTGGGACAACCCAGGGATGGGAATCCAGCAACTAACTACGCTTTATTTGAACCAGATCAGGAACAAATCACTTTTTATCGCATAGACTACGATCATCATAAAACAGTGCATAAGGTAGAAAAGGCTGGTTTGCCGATTTCTCTTGCGTTACGCCTTCTCCATGCGAAGTAATCTTATTTACATCAATGGCACTTTATAAAAATCTAAACTCAATACAAGACATCTTTCAGGAGGGCAATGTTATTGATGGCTTTCGGATAGGTCATCCAATTCACCGAGGTGGAATGGCTGTTCTATACCAAGCCACAAAAGAAGGAATTGAGTACCCCATCCTCATGAAAGTTCCACGAGTTGGTCGAGATCAACCAGTTGAAAGCTTGATTGGCTTTGAAACTGAATTGAACATCATGCGATCCCTAAAAAGCCCTTATGTTCCGAGAATTGCTGGTACTGGTGATATTTCTTCAAAGCCCTATATTGCTATGGAGCATTTAGAGGGTATCTCTCTAGATAAGATTATTGAGGCAGAAGGTGGACGTATCGATGATATTGAAAAAATCATCGAAATTGTTTCAAACGTCGCCACAGCCATTGGAACTTTGCATGCTCAGGATGTGATCCATCTGGATATCAAACCTGAAAATATTTTGATTCAGCCAAATAATGGCATCGCTCTCATTGATTTTGGATTAGCTCACAACTCCCGTTATCCTGATCTTTTACAGGAAGCAATGATAAAAGGTATAGGTTCAGCACCTTATATTTCTCCCGAGCAAATCATGGGCATCAGAAATGATTGGCGCAGTGATATTTTCTCTTTAGGTGCATTACTGTATGAAATGCTAACAGGAGATCATCCATTTGGTTCACCAAGTTCAATAAGTGGTTTAAGAAAAAGAATGTGGAGCGAACCCTTACCACCTAGAGCATTAAGGAAAGAGATTCCTCCTTGGCTTCAGGAGATTGTTTTGAGATGTCTTGAGCCTTTAGCGGATGAACGCTATCAAAATGCAAAGCGCTTGGGTCATATTCTTAAAAATCCTCAAAGCATTCAACTAACTGAAAGATCAGAAAGAATTTATCCCAATAGTCCATGGGTGAATATAAAACGCTGGGTCAAAGCGGCCGGCTATCAACCTTCGGAATGCCCTCGCCCAAGCAATGCCAAGGACAATGCACCTGTCTTAGTGGTAGCAATTGATACACGACAACATGATGAAGTGTTGCGTTCGAAAATGCAACATGCTGCGCAACATTTGTTACAAGCTTATCCTGAAAGTCGCATTATTTGCCTAAGCGCGATTTTTGGCACCCCCACATTCGAGGGTAATGATGAGACACAAACTGCTTCTGGCATTGTTCGAAACCATTTAGCGCAGTTAATGGAATGGGCGAAACCATTAAAAATGCCAACCGAAAGAGTTTCTTTTCATGTACTCGAAGCGATTGATCCAGCAACTCGCATCATTGAGTTTGCTAACGACAACCATGCCTCAATGATCATGATTGGTGCCTCACATAAGATTCCTAACAAGGTAGCTCCTTGGCGAACTTCAATGACAAAAATTGTTGAAGAAGCATCATGTAGTGTTCACATCGTTAGAACTTAACAAAAATATTTTCTCAACTAAATATTGTTTATTTATTTACTTTTTTGTCTGAGCTTGACTGCCTGATAACCAGCCTTCTCTTCGGCTGCCGTACGTATTTTGCGAATCAGTTCACTCACCGCGCTGCGCTTCACCAAGCTTGGTGACATAGCCAAAAAGTAGGTTTCATCACTCAAAGGAATGAAGTGCAGCCCATACTCAATGGCAACACTTTTAAGCCCCACCCCCACATCTGCTGTGCCAGCCAAAATAGCTGTGGCAATCGCCGAGTGAGTGAACTCTTCACGTTGGTAACCTTTAATTTTCTGAGATGGCAAGCCTTGGGCATCCAAGAGCTTATCGAGCAATAATCGCGTACCCGCACCACGTTGACGATTGATAAAACGAATCTCAGGTCGGGCTAAATCCTTTAATTGCTTAATGCCCATAGGATTACCTTTTGAAACTATCAATCCTTGGCTGCGCCTCATGACAGGGTAAGCCTGAATTCCCTCAGCAGATAAACGCCGACGAACAGCTGTGATACTGTCATCATCTGGCACATGAAATCCAGCCAGATCAGCATCACCTGACAATAATCGCTCCAAAGCCTGCCCAGAGCCCATGGTTCGAAGCTCAAACGCATGAACGCCTTGTATAGAGTCCTCCAATATGGGATCGTTACTGGCACAAAATAACCATTTCTTATGATCATCACTATTTAAGTTTTCTAAGTGAAGCTGCAATCTTTTTTCTTGCTCTTTGCTCACCCCAGAAAACTCTTTTTCAACTTCATCAACGATGGCTAACAAGGTTTTGGCAGCCTCAGTCAAGGTGGAACCGTGCCCCTTCACACTCATCAAAAGACGGCAATCCAGCTCCTTTTCAGCCGCTTTCAAGCGATTCCAAAGAGTCCGATAAGACATCTCCATGATTTCAGCGGCTGATTGCAAAGAGCGGCCATCTTGAACACCTCTCAGCAGTCCAGCCACCCAACTCAGGTCAACCGGATCTGTGTGAACTTTATGTTTTTTATGAATAAAAACACTGGGCTTAATCTTAATTTGCATATGAAATCAATTACATATTGATATTGTTTAAATGATTGTTGATGATATAGCCATATTTACAAAGGAGACAAGATGAATCGACGTTATATTTTAAAAATGAGTGCTTTGACGGTATTGGCTTTTTCCACCATTGGTCTAAGCCATGCTCAAAAAAGCATCACTCTTTCATCAACCACATCAACAGAACAATCAGGTCTTTTTAAGCACCTACTCCCTGCCTTTGAGAAAAAAACTGGCATTCAAGTTAAAGTCGTTGCCGTGGGCACTGGCCAAGCACTGGACATTGGTCGTCGCGGTGATGCTGATGTGGTTTTTGTGCACGACAAAGTTGCTGAAGAAAAGTTCGTTTCAGAGGGTTTTGCTGAAAAACGCATTGAAGTCATGTACAACGATTTCGTTTTAATCGGACCTAAAGCTGACCCAGCAAAAATCAATGGCGGCAAAGATATTCAAGTGGCTCTTCAAAAAATTGCTGCAAGTAAAGCTAACTTTATTTCGAGAGGCGATAAAAGTGGCACTCATGCTGCTGAACTTCGTTATTGGAAAGGAGCTGGCGTAGAGGTTTCAGCCACTCAGGCTTGGTATAAAGAAACAGGCTCAGGCATGGGTCCCGCTTTGAATACAGCCTCAGGCATGAATGGTTACATCCTATCAGATCGAGCCACTTGGCTTACATTCAAAAACAGAGGTGATTTAGCTATTTTGGTTGAAGGTGATCCAAAACTCTTTAATCAATATGGTGTCATGCTAGTCAATCCAAGCAAGCACCCACATGTTAAGAAAATTGAGGGGCAAGCGTTTATTGATTGGATCATTTCCAATGATGGGCAGCAAACCATTGCCAGCTACAAAGTTGAAGGACAACAAAGCTTTTTTCCTAACGCCAAAAAATAATCATTATTAGAAATAATTAATACAGATTATTTTATTTATCTCAATCGACCTTGCTTTGACGCAAGGTCGAAAAAACCATTAAGCTATCGCCATGTTTTCGGCCTTTCATGATGCTTTTTCCCTTTTAGAGACACTCGACGCTAATTTACTTGGCATCGTGCTTGTTTCTTTACAAGTCAGCTTCACTGCTCTTTTGGTTGGCTGTTTATTGGGCATGCCTTTGGGTGCTTTCATTGCAATCCAAAATTTTCCTGGCAGACAAGGTTTGATTGTTGTTTTAAATAGTTTGATGGGTGTGCCCACGGTGATTGTGGGTGTTGTCATTTATCTTTTACTATCTAGAACCGGCCCTTTGGGTGAGTTGAATTGGTTATTCACTCCTAAAGGTATGATCTTGGCGCAGTCTGTTTTAACCACCCCTCTCATTGCGGCGCTCACTCGCCAAATCATTGAAGATGGGTGGCGCATTCATGGTGAAACCATGTCAGCCCTAAGACTACCCATTGCTGCAAAGCTCAAATGGCTTGTGTGGGATTGTCGCTTTTCTCTATCAATTGCCCTACTGGCCGGATTTGCCAGAGCCATCTCTGAAGTAGGTGCTGTCATGATTGTGGGCGGCAATATTGATCGCGTTACACGTACCATGACGACTGCAATTGCATTGGAAACCAGCAAAGGTGATTTGCCCCTTGCCCTTGCCTTGGGCCTGGTCTTATTAGGTGTGGTTTTACTGGCCAATTTAATGACATCCGTCATCAAATCTTTTGCTGAGCGTCGCTATGGATAAAGATTTGATGATTGATTTAAACAATATTGTGATTCATCGAGATGAACGCAAGATTCTTTCTATTTCTGCCCAAATTCCAAGACAAGGCATCACAGCAGTGATTGGCCCCAATGGTTCTGGCAAGACCACCTTACTCAAACTGTTGCACGGTGCCATGGAGGCAGATTCAGGGACTTACAAGCCTGGCTCAGCCGATCTTGAGTCTGCATTGGTATTACATCACACCCCGCTCATCAAGGCGAGTGTCAGAACCAATATGGCCATTGTTAAAGATAGCTTAGGCAAGCATAAGATCACTGAAGATGATATTGATCAAGCCTTAGCTTCTGTAGGGCTGACTCACCTTAAAAATCAATCCGCTTTGAAGTTATCTGCTGGCGAAAGACAACGCTTGAGTTTGGCCAGAGCCAAGTGTCAACGTCCCAAGATGATTCTCTTAGACGAGCCTACAGCCAATCTAGACCCAAGCACCACAGAGCAGGTAGAAGCCATCATTCAGCAAATGGCAGATGATGGGTGCGGCGTCATCTTTACATCCCATCACCTGGGTCAAGTTCAAACACTGGCTGATCAGATTATTTTCTTAAACGAAGGCGTCTGCCTTGAATCCAGAAACACTCAAGAATTTTTCGAGCACCCACAAACAGAGCAAGCGAAGAAATTTATTGCCAGAGAGTTGGGCTGGAAGTAAGTTCGAAAATTTGCAACTAGGCTGAGAGTGATTGAACCAATCAAGTAGATGTAAAAAATGCCGCATCAGCGGCATTTTTTATTCATACTATCTATCCAAATATACAAGCTGGATACTATTCCTTAAACCAAATCTTCAATGAATGAAGCCAAAGTCTCTGGAGGCAAAGATTCAACATGGGATGGGTACTCTTTGTGATCGCAACCCACCTTCAATTGAGCCCCAGCCTTCAATGATTTGATCATGTCTTGAGTCAATTCAAATCTCAAGAAGTGAACAGATGAAGTTTTGTCAGCAGTTGTGCGATCCAAGTCCTCATTGGCAATCGCGTAAACACGAGCCTGACCTTCAACTTCAACAAAAACACGGTGCTCAATACCGATTAATTTAGACAAAGCAATCTTGCGATCAGCTTCGTTCACGTACTCCAGCTTCATGGTCACTTTGAAGTTGGTGCCATCTGGAACCAACGCATTGTAAGTATCCATTTCATCTTGAATACCTTCGTCTTCGAAGATTTTCTCAACGCGCAGCATCTCTTGTATTTGATATTGCATCAAATACTTGTTCTCAAAAATCATATTGAGATGCTCACCCAAAATCACTGTTCTTTTTTTACGCTCAGCGATTGCCTTAAGACGCATTTCAGGGCGTGCTTTGTAATAGGCCTCTAGGGACAATAATTCTTCACGCTTGATCTTACCCATTGTCATCTCCATCTAACTACTCCTAACGATTCAATTAAAGGCCGTATGCCTTAGCTAAAAGAGAGATTGGATGAGCCATTTGTGACTTCTTCATCCCGCCCTCTTCCATGCCTTGTTCAATATGATGTCCAGCTAGCTGGCAATCTGAGCTGATGTAATCAGGTTCAGTGCTGGCCATATTTTTAAATACTGGCTTACCAATCTTCATAGCAGTCTTGTGGAACTCTTTCTTCACACCCCAAGTACCCGCATGTCCTGAGCAACGCTCAACCACATTCACCTCTGTGCCAGGAATCATTTGTAGAGTTTCCAGTGTTTTCTTACCCACGTTTTGTACACGCAAGTGACAAGGTACGTGGTAACTCACTTTACCCAACTCAACTTTGAAATCATTCTTCAACAAACCATCTTTATTACGCGCCACAAGGTACTCAAACGGATCCCACATTGCTTCCTTGACCAACTGAACATCAGCCTCGTCAGGGAACATCAACGGCAACTCTTGTTTGAACATCAAAGTGCATGATGGGATTGGGGTCACGATCGCATAACCCTCTTTTGCCAATTTAGCCAATTGTGGAATATTGATGTCTTTGTTTTTGGCAACAGACTCCAAATCGCCCATCTCTAACTTAGGCATACCGCAACAAGCTTCTTTATCAACCAACTTGTAAGGAATTTCATTGTGAGCCAATAGCTTCAACAAATCTTGGCCAATGCCTGGCTCGTTGTAATTGATAAAGCATGTTGAATACACAGCAACTTTGCCAGGTGTCTTCTCGCCAGCTTTAACAGGCCATGCTGCAGATTCTTTCGCAACTTGCTTGAATGTTTGTGGGGCGTACTCAGGAATCCACGCATCTTTATCAACACCTAGAGTTGATTCCATCACAGAGCGCATCACTTTTGTACTATTCACCGCATTAACAGCTTTGGTCACAATTGGAATACCAGCAAAGCTACCCATCTTGTCAGTTGATGACAATAAGTTGTCGCGGAATGTGGTTTCACCCTTCTTGTGCTTGATCGCTTTTGCACGCAACATCAAGTGCGGGAAATCAAGATTCCAAACGTGTGGTGGTGTGTATGGGCACTTTGTCATGTAGCAAAGATCACACAAGTAGCACTGATCAACCACCTTGTCGTAATCTTTCTTATCAACACCGTGAACTTCACCATCATCTGTGGCATCGACCAAATCAAACAATGTTGGGAATGATCCGCACAAGCTGACACAGCGGCGGCAGCCATGGCAAATATCAAATACACGCTCTAACTCAGTATTGAGAGACTCTTCATTGTAGAAATCAGGATTTTTCCAATCAAGGGCGTGTCTTGTTGGGGCTTCTAAGTTACCTTCTCTCTGACTCATGATTATTCACCTTTTGTATTTTTAATTGTGTGCTTATCTTGTTTAATTTATATAAGACTTTTTATGAGATTCCCGAGATTTGCATCCCAGGAATCCTTAAAAAGCCTTTAGTACATCAGCGAATTACGCGCCTAATGTATCCAAAGCCTTCTGGTAACGGTTAGCGTGTGAACGCTCAGCCTTTGCCAAAGTTTCGAACCAATCAGCGATCTCGTCGAATCCTTCGTCACGGGCTGTCTTAGCCATACCAGGGTACATATCTGTGTACTCGTGTGTTTCACCATGAACAGCAGCTTCTAGAGCTTCTTTTGGTGTACGGCCAGGAAGACCTGTACCTGGCTCGCCAGCGCCGCCTTCGATCAAGAATTCCATATGACCGTGGGCATGACCAGTTTCACCTTCAGCTGTTGAACGGAACAATGCTGCTGTGTCGTTCTCACCAGCGATATCGCACATGTTCGCGAAATACAAGTAACGGCGATTAGCCATTGACTCACCAGCAAAAGCTTCTTTCAAGCTCTGTTCTGTTTTGCTACCTTTTAATGTTGGCATTTTTTTACTCCTATCGATAGATTTAACTTCTAAGTCGGTTACGATAGCTATATGGCTTTGGTCATCCAAATACACATAGCAATCTAACTAGACAGACGTAGTTTATGTCTAAAACAACTCGATAGTTAAATTGTATTTATTAATTTTTCTAATAGTTTTTAACTAAAATAGAATAAATCTTATAACCTATTGTTTTTAAATGGATTTAAATTACTTTTTCTTGGCAACCAGCATTGTTGCCCTCGCTGAAATTGGCGATAAAACCCAGCTTTTATCCCTCATGCTATCGGCAAAATACAAAGATCACCATTGGGCCATCATCGGGGGAATCTTTATTGCCACCATTCTCAACCATGCTTTGGCAGCCCTATTGGGCAGCACCATTTCTGCATGGATCAGCCCAGAAGTCATGAAGTGGATTTTAGGTGGTGGTTTTATAGCCCTGGGTTTATGGCTTTTAATCCCCGACAAGCTCGATGGTGACGAAGAGACTCCTCCAACGCGCAGCGCTTGGAAAGTCTTCACGATCACCACCTCTCTATTTTTTATCGCTGAAATGGGTGATAAAACCCAAGTTGCCACTGTGGCCTTGGGTGCACGCTATGATGATTTATTGGCCGTTGTGATGGGCACCACTGTTGGCATGATGCTAGCGAATGCTCCTGCAGTTTGGCTGGGTAAAAAATTCACAAAAGCTCTGCCCATTAAATGGGTGCATGGTATTGCCGCTTTGATCTTCATTGGCATTGGCTTAGCAACATTATTTGTGAAGTTTTAATCAACATTAATAACAATTAAATTGTTTTAACTATTTAACCAAAGATCATCTAAGAGACATTGAATGGCACGCACAGAAAACCCCATCACCTTCCTAAGAAGTGAATACAAGGCACCGGCTTTTACTATTCAGACCGTCGACTTAGACATTGCTCTCAATCCATCAAAGACCATGGTGGTGAATCGAATGGCGATTCAAAGAGCAGCAGGCAACTCAGGTCAGTCATTGGTGCTTCATGGAGAAGAACAAGAGTTGATCAGCGTGAGAGTCAATGGCGAAATCGTTCGTGGCTATGAACTAACACCGCACACACTGACCATTCACAATCTGCCTGATCAATTTGAATTAAGCATCACCAGCACCAATGTTCCCGAAAAAAATACATCCTTGATGGGGTTATATGTATCAAACGGAAACTTCTTCACACAATGCGAGGCTGAAGGCTTTAGAAAAATCACTTACTTCTTAGATAGGCCAGACGTCATGGCTACTTACCAAGTGACATTGCGCGCCATTAAAAAAGATTTTCCTGTTTTGCTATCGAATGGCAATTTGATCAAAGAGGAAGAATTGCCCAATGGTTGGCACAGTGCTGTTTGGCAAGACCCGTTTCCAAAACCATCTTATTTGTTTGCATTGGTAGCCGGCAAATTACAAGCCATTGAACGCACCATCAAAAGCCAATCTGGCAAAGACAAGCTTTTACAAGTCTGGGTTGAGGCAAAGGATTTGGATAAAACAGAGCATGCGATGGATTCATTGATCGCATCGATCAAATGGGACGAGCAGCGCTTTGGTCTTGAACTAGATCTTGATCGTTTCATGATTGTCGCTGTTGGCGACTTCAATATGGGGGCTATGGAAAACAAGGGTCTGAATATTTTCAACACAAAGTTTGTTCTAGCCAACCCAGAAACTGCCAGCGATGTTGACTACAGCAATATTGAAAGCGTTGTGGCTCATGAGTACTTCCATAACTGGACCGGCAATCGTGTTACTTGCAGAGATTGGTTTCAGCTATCACTCAAAGAAGGTTTGACCGTATTCAGAGATCAAGAGTTTTCAGCAGATCAAATGGGCAGCGCCTCAGGCAAAGCAGTAAAACGCATTGAAGATGTGCGTTTACTGCGTCAAGTTCAATTCCCAGAAGATGCTGGTCCAATGGCTCACCCCATCAGACCGGATAGCTATCAAGAAATCAATAACTTTTACACCGTCACCGTTTATGAAAAAGGTGCTGAAATCATTCGCATGCAGCAAACCCTTTTAGGGCGCGATGGTTTTAGAAAAGGCATGGACTTGTATTTCAAGCGTCATGATGGCCAAGCAGTTACTTGCGATGACTTCGTCTCTGCGATGTCAGATGCTAATCAAAAGGATTTAACCCAATTCAAGCGCTGGTACAGCCAAGCAGGAACACCTCGAGTAAGTGTCGAAGAGAGCTTTTCAGGTAGCACCTATCAAGTCAAATTGACCCAGTCTTGCCCAGCAACTCCGGGACAAGATAAGAAAGAGCCATTTCACATCCCATTGCTCTTCAAGTTAATTGAATCTGAGCCATCCAACCATTCAAACAAGACCAATACAGAGCAACTATTTGAACTGACTGAAACATCACAAACCATCACGATTGAAGGATTGAAGCAAAAGCCCACCCTATCAATTAACAGAAACTTTTCAGCACCAATTATTTTAGATTTTGAACAATCAGAATCTGATCTTTTGAATCTGCTTCGCCACGATGATGATGCATTCAATCGTTGGGAAGCTGCGCAAAAACTATTCATGAGAAGCATTCTGAATGGTGACACCCTCACCACAGAATTGCTCAACACCCTCAAAGACATTCTTTTGGATAGCCAATTGGATTCAGCGTTCAAAGACCTCATCTTCACTTTGCCAGCGGAAAGCTATTTGTATGAACAAGTGAAGATCATTGATCCACAGGCAATTCATCAATCACGCCGCAAATTACGCCATCAATTGGCCCATCATTTACAAAGCGCTTGGTTATGGGCTTATGAACATCATCAAACACCAGGGAAATTCAATCCAGATGCCATGAGTGCAGGCAAGCGCTCACTGAAAAATATGGCACTTCATATGCTTGCAGAGTCAGGTCATGCTCAGGCAGATGATTTTTCACGCAAGCAGTATGAGACGGCAAATAATATGACCGAGAGGTATGGCGCACTGGCAGTATTGGTGAACTTCTCATCAGCTCATGCGGCCAAGTACTTGGAACACTTCCATCAAACCTTCCAATCAGATGCTTTGGTCATCGATAAATGGTTTGCTTTACAAGCGACCAGACAATCCGACTTGAACAACCCTCAATCAGTTCTGAAGGATGTTTTGGCTCTACGACAGCACCCAGATTTCAGCCTTAAAAACCCTAATCGGGTCAGAAGCCTGATTCATTCGTTTTGCATGAACAATCCAGGAGCCTTTCATCAGCCTTCAGCAACAAGCTATGAATTTTGGGCCACTCATGTGATTGAACTCAACCAAATCAACCCGCAAGTGGCTGCGAGATTGGCAAGAGGATTGGATCGCTGGAAACAATTTGCTCCAAATTATCAAGTTCACATGAAATCAGCACTAGAATTGATAGCTAAGCAAGATAACTTGTCTTCAGATGTGGCAGAAGTCATTGAAAAGGCACTCCATAGTTAATCAGGAAAAACATATGTCGCAAGGCACCACCTTTACCCAATACATCACAGAGCTTGGCTCAAAGAATTCTCAGATTCCGGCATCACTGTTGGTGTCAGTTGCCAATGCCTGTAAATTAATCGCCAAACAAGTTGAACAAGGCGCACTTGCAGGAATCATTGGATCTGCAGGCAGCGGCAATGTTCAAGGTGAAACACAACAAAAACTAGACATCATTTCTAACGACATATTGCTTGAGGCTTGTGGACTAGATTCAACACTTGCTGGTATGGCTTCTGAAGAAATGGAAACCATTTTCCCCGCCAATAAAAATGGTAGCTTCTTGCTCCTATTCGACCCATTGGATGGCTCATCCAATATTGACGTGAACGTTTCTATTGGTACTATTTTTTCCATCCTTAAAAAGCAATCCGCCGGTGAATTAAGCGAGAAAGATTTTCTGCAAGCTGGTTGCGATCAGGTTGCCTCAGGCTATGTGGTCTACGGCCCGCAAACCACTTTGGTCTACACCACTGGTCAAGGTGTTCACATGTTCACCCTTGATCATGAAACAAATGAGTTTTTACTCATTAAAGAAAATATTCAGATTTCAGCCGATACCAAAGAGTTCGCCATCAATATGTCGAACATGCGTCACTGGGATCAACCCGTGAAGCGCTATGTTGACGAGTGCCTTGCAGGCACTGAAGGTGCTCGCAAGAAAGACTTCAATATGCGTTGGATTGCATCGATGGTGGCTGATGTGCATCGCATCCTGTGCCGTGGTGGTGTATTCATGTACCCATGGGACAAACGTGATCCAAGCAAGCCAGGCAAATTACGCTTGATGTATGAAGCGAACCCAATGAGCTTTTTGATTGAACAAGCTGGTGGTGCTTCAGTCAACGGCAAAGACCGCATCATGACTTTGCCTGCTGAAAAATTACACCAACGCGTGTCTGTTGTTCTAGGCTCAAAAAACGAAGTGGATTTAATTCAGAAATATCACCAAGCTTCGTAGTTAATTCCAGAAATTCTTATCCAATAAAAAAGCCTCTGATACATCTCTATCAGAGGCTTTTTTCTTAGGGCAAGATGATCAATGCATCATGGTTGCAGGATCCATGTAATCAAGCCCATGCGAACAAGCAACAGCCTGACAAGTGATGTGACCTTGATAAACATTCAAGCCATTCATCAAATGAGGGTTTTCAATCAATGCTTGCTGGGCTCCTTTGTTCGCAATCTGCATCACAAATGGTGCAGTCGCATTGGTCAAGGCCATCGTTGAAGTTCGAGCAACCGCCCCAGGCATATTGGCAACACAATAATGAATCACATCATCGATTTGATAAGTGGGCTCTTGGTGTGTGGTTGCATGAGATGTCTCAAAACAACCGCCCTGATCAATCGCCACATCCACAATGACTGATCCAGCCTTCATGGCAGAAACCATTTTCCTGGTGACCAACTTTGGAGCAGCTCCGCCTGGCACCAACACACTGCCAATCACAACATCAGCACCGACCACAGATCTCTCAATATTCGCCGTGCTTGAATACAGCGTATGTACCTTATTGCCGTACAAAGCATCCAACTCTCTTAGTCGATCGAGATTCTTATCAATGATGGTCACGCGAGATCCCATACCAACGGCCATTTGCAAAGCGGCACTGCCCACAACACCAGCACCTAAAATCACCACATCAGCCGCAGGAACACCTGGTACACCAGCCAATAGCAATGCTCGACCACCATTGGCCTTTTCTAAATGATGGGCTGCCGCTTGGATTGACATTCTTCCGGCCACTTCACTCATAGGAGCCAATAAAGGCAATCGACCGTTAGGGCTGGTGACTGTCTCATAGGCAATACAAATAGCGTTTGATTGAAGCAAAGCCTGGGTTTGATGCAAATCCGGCGCCAAATGCAAATATGTGAACAGCACTTGACCAGAGCGAAGCATCTTGCACTCTTCAGGTTGCGGCTCTTTCACTTTAACAATCATCTCAGCCTCAGCAAATATGTCACTTGGGCAGTCAACCATTTGAGCCCCGGCCATGACATAGTGCTCATCCATGAAGCCAATGGCCTCTCCCGCATTCTTTTGAACCAGCACTTGGTGACCCCAGAGCCTTAACTCTGTCACTTGATCAGGGGTTAATCCAACTCGATATTCGTGATTTTTAACTTCTTTAGGTACGCCAACAATCATGATGCACTCCTCTCTTTTTTATGAAGACCAAAAACAAAATACAACAACGTCAATCCAATCAAAATCGGTGGGCCCACATAAAAAGCCATGCGAGTTGATTCTGAATAAGCCATTAACCCAATCACAAACATCACAAAGAAGATGGCGAACCATGAGCCGTATGGCCACATGATTGCACGGTACGGCAAGGCATCTCTTTGCACTTGAGTTAAAGATTTTCTGAATTGAATTTGTGTGAACAAGATGGCGATCCAAACCAATAAGCCAATCAAAGTCACAGCCGCTGTGATCCACTGAAATGCCTTTTCAGGAACAAAATAGTTCAAAGCAACCCCCAATGTTGGCAAGAGAATCGTCATCAAGATGGCTTTCATGGGCACACCTGATTTAGACACTTCACCCAATGCTTGAGGGGCATTACCAATCTTGGATAAACCTAGAAGCAATCGACCACCACTGAAGATGCCGGCATTACAAGAAGACAGTGCTGCCGTGATCACCACAAAATTGATGATGCCTGCCGCCTCCCTTAAGCCAATACTCTCAAACATGGCAACGAATGGGCTGCCTTGCTGACCGACTTGATGCCAAGGGAAAATCGCCAAAATAACAAACAAAGCTCCGACGTAAAAGATCAATATGCGCCATGCCAATGAATCAATGGCCATAGGAATGGTTTTTGTTGGGTTTTCAGCTTCACCCGCTGATAAGCCAATCATTTCAATACCGACATAAGCAAATAAAACCATTTGAAGTGATAACAAGAAGCCACTCACCCCATTAGGGAAAAATCCGCCATGCTGCCAAAGGTTAGCGATACCAATAGGCTCACCACCAACGCCTAAGCCAAAGAAAATCATGCCGCAGCCCATCGCAATCATCGTCACAATCGCGACTACTTTGATGAGGGAGAACCAAAACTCAAATTCGCCGAAAACCTTCACCGCCACAAAGTTGATGCCACCCATGGCCAACAATGAAGACAGTGCCCATACCCATTGCGGAACATCAGGGAACCACATCATCATGTAAATACCAACCGCAGTGACCTCTGCCAAGCCCACCACAATCCAGTAAGTCCAATAACCCCAACCAACCAGATAACCCGCCAAAGGTCCGATGTACTTACCGGCGTAATGAGCAAATGATCCTGCCACAGGCTCATGCACGGCCATCTCACCCAAAGCTCTCAGAACAATGAATGCCACCAATCCAGCCAGGACATATCCCAACATGATGGATGGCCCTGCCAACTGAATAGCCGTGGCTGATCCTAAAAATAATCCAACACCAATTGTTGAACCCAAAGCCATAAGACGAATGTGTCGTGGCTGAAGACTTCTTTTTAATCCATGATTGTCATGAACCATTTTTCACCTCTACTGTGTCATTCAAAAATTTGAACAGGCAGAATAGGAGGCAATCAATCGCTTGTATATGGGCTAGAAATGCTTGAAATATTTAATTTAAGAAAAGTGACAGCGCGAAATTTATAACGCCCAATAAACATGGGCGCTCGAGATTAATCTCAGAATTTTTCTTACATAAAAATAGGAAGTTTCCTACAAAGGAATCAGAATATTCCTACAAGGAAGTAATCCAAATATTGGAGGGAGTTAAGACGAACTTAAGAGAAATTTAAAATTTTACTAATTAGAAAAATTTAAATCTGATGTTGAGGGACGAACATAACGCGGAGATTCTCTCGACGCGTCAATACAGCCGCCGTCTTTATAAACGCCTTGAGGATCGCGATAACACATCATTCGATCAATGATCATCTGGTACTTGGATGGATCTGCCAATGATTGCTTGACGCAAGATTCAACAATCTCCTCATTCATGTGCAATTCACCATCATCACCAACAAAGGCACCATCTCGCCAGTGGTAGACCTCCACACACTTTGTTTCCAAGCTGAAAGGCTGATCTCTTTTCCAAAAATTGGTGAATAAGTTATGACCCAAATAAATGACCCAAGAACCCTCATACCCAGAAATATCTGAAGAACGATCATCAGGATTACGGAACCACACGCGATCCCCAGGCACGTAATACTTCATGGGGAATGGGTTATCTAGAGTGCCGTATTCTTTAAGAAAGATTTCATGAAATTCACCCGAACGAATCGCACTTCTCTCAGATCGTAATTCTAATTTTTTTAACAAATCAGGATTCACATTTCTGAGCTCTTGCGCAATACTCAGAAGCACAACATATTCTGTAGCTCGATAACAAGAAAATGAATATGCTTCTTTGACAGTAGGTGGTTGAGTGGCCTTGATCAAGCCGTCAATGATTGACTGGCCTTTGTTCAATAAAAAACCTTCATCCTCGTCGTAATGCCAATAGTCAGCTGGTCTTTCAATAGCCTTGGTATCAAAATTAAGAGCCGCCTTAAACCCGGCATTCACCAGATAATGACGAATCCTGATTGCTGAAATTAATTCATCAAAACTAGGAAAAACGAATGGGATGGTTGTCATCAACATCGACACCAAGATTTCCTTATCCAAATCTTCGGTATTTTTTTGACCATCAATATTCATGGTGGCATACAAGCGAGTGGTATCCCAATCTGGCGCCCATCGTTCTCTGGCACCCTCTTTTAACTTATAGGTGCACTGATAAGCACCGTTATGACTCAGGGAAACAGCATCAACGTGCTGCCATAGCTGCAAGGCTTCCAGATGCTTTTGCATGCTGGCTTGCAAGTGCTTTACTTCATCAGGGGCATTAACAACAAACTCAATCCCACGAGACTCAAAGTGAATATTGGTTTGATTTGCTGTCATTTTTTTATAAGAATCTGTCCAACAATCTTCGACTGTGTTTATCCAATAACTGAATATTTTCTATCAGGTATTGAACACCATGATTATCAGAAACTAAATAAGTATCTTTACTGATACGGCGGATATCTTCCTCGCCTTTTAAAACAAACTGGGTGGCACCCCGGCTTGTCTCAACGGTCCAAGTACTGGGTGTAGCAAATGAAGAAACTTCAGCGATTTTCGTCAAAACGGGCATGAACTCTCTGTTCGCAAGCTCCTCTTTGATCATGCGCTGATTCTCAGCGCTGACTTGATTTAAGTCATCCAGCCAAACTAACTCATGACCATCACGGTCAACAATCGCAATACATTGCTCTGGCAGACTGATTGGAAAAGCTTTAACTGGCAATACTTGCTCATGAAATTGCCCTGCTTCACTCTTGAAGCACAATTGACCAAAAGCGTTTTTTGACAAGGTGAATTTCTTCATTGAGTTATCCATGGTTCACCCCTAACTCTGCATCAACCGCATCCATCGCTTGCCTGGCTTGAGTGTCATACATGCGGCGATAAACACCGTTTAAATCCATGAGCTGATCATGACTACCCTGCTCGATGATTTGACCTCTATCCAAGACAATCAAACGATCTGCTTTGCGCAGTGTTGATAATCGGTGAGCAATCGCAATCGTGGTTCGACCTTTGACCAAGTTATCCAAAGCTTTTTGGATTTCTTTTTCAGTCGTACTATCCACCGATGAGGTTGCCTCATCCAAGATCAAGATCTGTGGATCAATCAACAAAGCCCTTGCAATCGAGATACGCTGTCTTTCACCGCCAGACAAAGACTGACCTCTTTCACCCACCAAAGAGTCATAGCCGTGTGGCAATCTTAAAATAAATTCATGGGCATGAGCAGCACGTGCCGCTGAGATGATTTCTGCTCGCGTGGCATTTGGTTTGCCATAAGCAATGTTTTCAGCAATCGTGCCGAAGAATAAAAATGGCTCTTGCAGAACCAAACCAATGTGCCTGCGATAGTCAGCCACAGCGATTGAACGAATATCCACACCATCCAAACGAATCGTGCCTTCAGCAGCGTCATAAAAGCGACAAATCAAATTGACCAAGGTGCTCTTACCAGATCCACTGTGGCCCACCAAACCAATCATTTCACCAGGAGCAATCTTTAGATTGATTCCTCGTGTCACAGAGCGATTGCCATACCTGAAGCCCACATTACTTAACTCTATGAGACCCTCTACTTTTGTGAGCTTGATTGGCTGACTTGGTTCTGGAACGCTGGACACATGATCCAAAATATCAAAAATACGTTTAGAAGCCGTGGCCGCTTGCTGCGTGAACGCAACAATGCGACTCATCGAATCTAGGCGGGTATAAAAACGCCCGATGTAGGCCAAGCAGGCCGTCAACATACCAACAGTGATGGCATCGTGCGAAATCTGCCAGATACCAAAAGCCCAAACCACCAATAATCCAATTTCCGTTAACAAAGTGATGGTTGGTGAGAACAAAGCCCAGACTTTATTCACTCGATCATTCACAGCCAAGTTGTGTTCATTGGCCAATCTAAATCGATCAGACTCACGCTCTTCTTGAGCGAAAGCTTTCACCACACGCACACCTGGAATTGTGTCAGCCAATACACTCGTGACCTCTGACCAAATGCGATCTATTTTTTCAAAGCCATAACGCAATTTATCTCGCACCACATGAATGGCCCATCCAATAAATGGCAAAGGTATCAATGTCACCAAAGCCAACCATGGATCGATAGAGATCAAGATCGCAGCCGTCATCAAAATCATCAAGACATCGGTTGCAAAGTCTAAAAGATGTAATGACAAGAACAAGCAAATACGATCTGATTCTGAGCCAATGCGGGCCATCAAATCACCCGTTCTTTTGCCACCAAAATATTCCAATGACAGCTTCATCAAATGTTGGTAGGTGGTGGTTCGAAGATCAGCACCGATGCGCTCACTCACCAAAGCCAAAATATATGTTTTGGCCCAACCCAATACCCAAGCCAATGTCGCAGCAGCCAGCAAGGCGCCCAAATAAAACAAAGTTAAATTTACATCAATGGATTTACCATTTTGATATGGCAACAAAATATCATCCATCAATGGCATGGTCAGATAAGGTGGCACCAAGGTGGCTGCAGTCGAAGCAAGTGTTAAGGCAAAGCCTGCGAACAATTGACCTTTATAAGGTTTGGCAAAGCGCCAAAGCCTTAACAAAGTCCAAGTGGATGGTGGAGTTAAATTTTCGGAACTACAAGCTGGGCACTCATCTTGATCAAGTGGCAGTGGCACCCAACAAGTTGGACAAAGCGGCTGGGTAGCTTCAGCAAGCTCAGGGTTGTACTTCCCCAAAAATTTGGCTAACTCAACCTGAAAATGTTGGACCAGGCGATTGGCCACAGGATTTTGCGCCAATGTGAATCGCCAATTGGCCAACCTTCCAGTTTGGCTAATTAACTCTAAATTTGCCACTCCAGCATGATCGTGCAACTGCAATTTGAGATCTTCAGAAAAAGCCCATCTTGACCATGATGAAGAATCATCTTGGCTAGCAATCAATCCCTGATTGGTCAAACAAACCAAGCCTTTTGCAAAATGCAGTTGTTCATTGAGATCTAACTCTAAAACTGCAATCACTGATTCATTGGCATTCAAAGCTTGGGCCACGGAGCGTCTCCATTCATTAGGCAAACGTTCCAAAGGATCCGAGTGGCTATGGATGGCTGTGAGGGTGGTGTGTGTAGTTGAGGTCAAGGATGGCTTTATATCTTTATTTGTCGGCAATTATCGCAAATTTGCCAATCAAAATATTTACCTTTTTCTGTCAACCAAAGATTACCCAAAGCGTTAAACGACAACGTACAATTAGGTATTTTTGGCACTTTAGCCCCACATGACTAAAAAAACTATAGAAATCATAGATATAAAGGTTCTTAAAGGACCCAGCATGTGGACCTATCGCCCGGTTTTAGAAGCCTGGGTTGATATACATGATCTAGAAGATTGTCCTTCAAACACCCTTCCAGGCTTTACTGATAGGCTCGTGGCTTGGCTTCCGAGCCTGATTGAGCATCGCTGCTCCTACGAAGAACGCGGCGGTTTTATTAAGAGGCTCGAAGAAGGCACCTGGCCAGCCCACATTCTTGAACACGTCACCCTTGAACTGCAGAACCTCGCCGGCATGCCAGGAGGCTTTGGCAAAGCTCGCGAGACCAATAAGCGCGGTGTTTACAAAGTAGTGGTGCGCGCTTGGCATGAAAAGATCACTGAAAAAGCGCTCTATCACGCGCGTGACTTGGTGATGGCTGCCATTGAAGATCGTCCATTTGATGTGCCAGCTGCCATCAAAGAAATTGAAGACATGGTGGATAGTCTTTATTTGGGCCCTAGCACCGCGTGCATTGTTGATGCAGCCAGAGAAAAGAAGATTCCTGCCACCAGATTGTCTGAAGGTAATTTGGTGCAATTGGGTTATGGCAATAAGCAACGCAGAATTTGGACAGCAGAAACAGATTTAACCAGCGCGATTGCTGAAGGCATTTCCAAAGACAAAGACTTGACCAAATCTCTGTTGGCCTCTTGTGGCGTTCAGGTACCTGAGGGTCGCATGGTTGATAGCGCTGAAGATGCCTGGGCCGCGGCTCAAGATATTGATGGATCTGTGGTGGTCAAACCCTATGACGGCAATCATGCCAGAGGTGTCTTCACCAACTTATCAGATCAAGCACAAATCAGAAAAGCTTATGACGACGCATTAAAAGAAGGCAGTGGCGTGATCGTCGAGCGCTATATTCCAGGCAATGAACATCGCTTGTTGGTGGTTGGCAAAAAAGTGGTTGCTGCTGCTAAAGGCGAGTCTGCTTGGGCCAAGGGCGATGGCAAAAGAAGTATTCGCGAACTGATTGAGCAAGAGATCAACACCGATCCTCGCCGCGGTGATGCTGAGATATTGCC
This sequence comes from Pseudomonadota bacterium, assembly GCA_039805465.1. GTDB lineage: Bacteria > Pseudomonadota > Gammaproteobacteria > Burkholderiales > Burkholderiaceae > Polynucleobacter. The sequence continues at coordinate 183 of JBDLUD010000009.1, read as the reverse complement.
ATTGAGCCCTGTTGTATTTGATACAAAATTAGAGCTAGAGCTTGCTCGCCAAAACTTCACCTTGGATTCAGTACCTGAGTCTGGTCATGATGTTTTAGTCCAAGCTTCTGGCAACATGGCTTTTGAAGTCACTCACCTGGTTCACCCATCGGTTGCTGAGCAAGCTGCTTTGGCGGCACGAGT
>JBDLUD010000008.1:0-30056 GCA_039805465.1 Pseudomonadota bacterium | reverse complement strand
AAACCATCCACACCTTCGGCCGTTGTCTTTAGACCCATATCGCGAGCTCTGGCCAAACCTTCAGATTCAGGGTCAATACCCACCATCCAAACTGGTTCTAAAAACTCACTGCGTTTCAGCTTATAAATAAGATCTGTACCAATATTTCCAGATCCTATTAATGCGCATTTAATCTTTGCCATTTTCTTTATCCTTTGTAGACCAACTATAGAGTGGAACTTTAGACTGTATTGCTTGTGTTATATGTCACTTAAGCGACAAATGTCATCGACACATGCCCTAATATTTGAAATTCTGCCGTAATGACATCCCCGGCTTGCACTGGAATTGCTTCAGTAATGCCACCGCTCATGACAAAACTACCCGCTGGCAACATTTCATCTTGCTCAGCCAAGATGTTGACCAACATCGCAATCGCTTCAGCTGGGTGACCTAAAACCGCAGAAGATTCACCTGCAGCCACTTCCACGCCATTCTTTTTCATCACCACCCCCACCTTGGTGAGATCAAGATCTTGAGGATTTAAATGTATCTGTCCAGCAACATATCTTGCAGAAGATCCGTTATCGGCAACAACACTGGCCAAATCAAATTTAAAGCCAGAAAATCTAGAATCGATGATTTCAACGGCTGGTAAAACATAATCAGTGGCATCCAACACATCTTGTAGAGTGCAATCAGGGCCTTGAAGATCTTTCTTTGTCACAAATGCCACTTCACATTCAACACGCGGATGAACCATCTCAGACGTTTTAATGCCAATGCTCTCTGTGCGGGCCATCTTATCGGTTAAAAAACCAATCGATGGAACGTGCACACCCATTTGCTCCATCTTGGCTTTAGAAGTTAAGCCAGCTTTCCAGCCTGCCAACTGATGACCTTTCGCCAAGTAACGTTTTCTCAATTCCGCTTGAATCGCATAACCATCATTGATCGTCATGCTTGGATAATCATCAGTCAATTTATGGATCGCATAAGCTCCCTCTTGGGCAGCTTCAACACGATCGCATAACAAACGAATGTCTTCTTGTTTGATCGTAAGTTCTAAAGCCATTTTGATTCTTTCTAAAGTCTTCGTTCAGTGGGTCTATCACTTCTGCAATCAACTGTTCAGATATTGATTACAGCTTGATACAAATATTGCGTGTTTCTGTGTAGAACTCAAGCGAGTGCACGCCACCTTCACGACCAATGCCTGATTGCTTCGATCCACCAAACGCTGTTCTCAAATCTCTCAAGAACCAGCTATTGACCCAAGTAATACCCACATCAATTTTGGCAGCGACTGTATGAGCTCTTGCCAAGTTCGTTGTCCAAATGGTGGTCGCTAAACCATATTGCGTGTCATTGGCCAACTTGATCACTTCTTCATCTGTGTCAAATGGACGAATATGACAGCATGGTCCAAAGATTTCTTCTTGCACCACTGATGCTGTTTCTGGCAAACCTGTCCAGATAGTTGGCTCAATCCAATGACCCTCTTTTAAATTGTCTGGCATTTTCGGCACACCACCACCTGTGACTACCGTGGCACCCTCATCGACAGCTTTTTTGTAATAGGACATGACTTTTTGTTTGTGTTCAGCAGAAATCAATGGGCCGTAATCCGAACCATGATCCTCGGGACGGCCATATTTAACAGCCTCAGCTTTGGCTTTTAGAGCCGCAACAAATTTATCAAAAATTGGACGTTCAACATAAACGCGTTCAGTGCCCAAACAAACCTGTCCTGAATTTAAAAATGCAGAACGGAAAATACCGTTCACAGCTTCATCAAAATTAGCGTCTGCAAAAACAACACCCGCATTCTTGCCACCTAATTCAAATGAGATGTCGCGCATACCTTCAGCGGCCGCTTTCATGATCGCCGTGCCCGTGCGTGTTTCACCTGTAAAGGTGATCGCATCGACCATTGGGTGGTGCGTTAAAAACTCACCCGCAGAATCAGGGCCGAAACCATTCACCACGTTGAACACACCTTTAGGCATGCCTACTGCATTCATCACCTCACCCAATAAGGCGGTGGTCATCGGTGTTTCTTCAGAAGGTTTCACCACCACTGTATTGCCGCAAGCCAAGGCAGGACCGACCTTCCATGTCATCAACATGAATGGTGCATTCCAAGGTGAAATCACGCCCACGACTCCCTTAGGGTTGCGTACGGCATAGTTCACCGCACCACGTCCATCTGGTGTGGCCATGGTGAAAGATTCTGTCGCGACGTTTTTGACAACATCAGCAAATACTTTGAAGTTGGCTGCGCCTCGTGGAATAAAGACATGACGCATGACATGATTGGGTTGACCAGTGTCCGCCATTTCAGCTGCTACAAAATCTTCAAAACGGCGTGTGATTTCATTTGCAACGGCGTAAAGCATCTCTACACGTTGATCAACGGTCATTTTGCCCCATTCGCCATTCAGAGCAGAGTGAGCAGCTCTTACTGCAGCATCAACATCACTTTGACTGGCTTCAGCAATTTGTGCAATCACTGAGTTATCAACTGGCGAACGCTTATCAAAAAACTTATTGGCACTGCCAATGACAAATTCACCATTAATAAAATTTTTAATTTGTTTCATGTATTCCTCTTATTTTTAATTTTCTTAAGCAATATTTAAGTTTGGGCTAAGGCTTCTTTGCCGCTGAAGACGCTCTCAGGAAGCTTTTCAAATAACTCATAAGTGATGCCGATGTGCTCAGCCAAAATCTCTGAACACAAAGGAGCATTTCTCGCCAATGCAGCATCCTTAAGAGCTTCATGTTCTGCGTGTAAATCGCGCTTCAGATTGGTGCCATATTGCACACCTAGAGAGCGATATCTTTCCGATTGCTGGTACAGGATGCCGATAAATTGCAATAACCACTTAGATTGACAAGCTGATACCAAAGCCGCATGGAATTCAGCATTACGTTCTTCCCAAGAGGAAAACTGCGCGTTACGCTGCTCAATATCTTCGAGCGCCAATTTCCTCTCCGCCAGTGCTAGGCGATGGTAAGCTGCCATCACATCTGCTTCCCACTTATCATCTCCATTTTGAATTGATTCCGTTAGCGCTTGTATTTCCAAGTTCACCCTCAATTGAGTGATCTCTTTAAAGTCTTTGATTGACATTGGGGAAACAAAAAAGCCTTTTTGCCCTTCGGCATAGACCAAGCTATCAGCTACCAAAAGTGCCAAAGCTTCGCGCAAAGTTCCACCACTCACCTGATAAACATCTTTTAAATGATCGACCTTCAGCTTACTTGAGGGAGTGTAGACCCCCCTAATGATGTCATTTCTCAACGCAAGATAAGCACCCTCAACCAGTGTTTTGGGCTCTAACTTGCCTTCACCAAAGAATGCCTTTGAAACTAATTTCATTTATCACTTTCCGCCAACAGCTGGCACTTTCTAAATATCTTTAAAACTTGTCGTTTTAAGTGATTTATTTCACCAAATTTTAATTATTTATATTAAGATTGTACATAAATATCGAGATTTATAGTTAATATTGATAAAAAAACCATCTTTTTTATCCCTCATAGGTCAAATCTCTGAGAAAACAAAGAAATTGAATTATTTAGAAAAGAACACATGATGAAAAAAATCCGCAGCATACTGATTGCCAATCGATCTGAAATCGCCATTCGCGTGATGCGAGCTTCTAATGAATTGGGCATTAGAACCGTTGGTATTTATGCCAATGAAGATCGTTTTGCCCTTCATCGTTTTAAGGCCGATGAGAGTTATTTGGTTGGTGAGGGAAAAAAGCCCATATCAGCATACTTAGATATTGAAGATATTTTGCGCATTGCTAAAAAAGCTAATGTGGATGCGATTCATCCAGGCTATGGTTTTTTATCTGAAAACCCTGATTTTGCAGAAGCTTGTCGTAAAAATGACATCATCTTTATCGGTCCAGATCCAAAGGTGATGCGCACGCTGGGCAATAAAGTTGATGCCCGCAACGCTGCAGTGGCTGCTGGTGTTGCTGTTATGCCAGCAACCAAGCCATTACCGCAAGACTTGAATGAAGCAAAAAAACTGGCCCTTGCTGTCGGTTACCCACTCATGCTGAAAGCCAGCTGGGGTGGTGGTGGTCGTGGCATGCGCGTGATTGAAAATGAGTCATCCTTAGAGGCTGAATTGCCCATCGCCAGACGAGAGGCCATGGCTGCATTTGGTAACGATGAAGTTTATCTAGAAAAATTAGTCAGAAACGCGCGACATGTAGAAGTTCAAATCATTGGCGACCAGCATGGGCAAGTTGTTCATCTATTTGAACGAGATTGTTCCGTGCAACGTCGAAACCAAAAAGTCGTTGAGCGCGCTCCGGCACCTTACCTTGATGATGTCCAAAGAAAAATGCTGTGTGATTCTGCGATTCGCTTGATGCAAGCAGTTCATTACACGCACGCAGGCACCGTTGAATTTTTAATGGATGGTGACACAGGTGAGTTTTACTTCATTGAGGTCAATCCACGCATTCAAGTTGAACACACAGTGACAGAACAAGTCACTGGCATTGACATTGTTAAAGCACAAATTCACATCAGTGAAGGTGCCAAAATTGGCACACCAGAATCAGGTATTCCGGCTCAAGAACATATCAAGCTGAATGGGCATGCATTGCAGTGTCGCGTGACAACAGAAGATCCAGAGAATGGTTTCTCACCAGACTACGGAAAAATCTCAACCTATCGAAGTGCCGCTGGCTTTGGTATTCGCCTAGACGCTGGCACTGCCTACGCAGGCGCGGTGATCACACCTTACTATGATTCATTATTGGTCAAAGTAACAGCCTCTGCACCAACCTCTAAAGAAGCCATTGCTCGCATGGATCGAGCACTTCGAGAATTCAGGGTTCGTGGTCTTAATACCAATCTACAATTTCTAGAGAATGTGATCAATCATCCTTTGTTCATCTCTGGTGAATGCTCCACTCGTTTCATTGATAACACCCCTGAACTTTATAAATTCCCTAAACGCCGCGATCGCGCAACACGTCTGTTGAACTTCATCAGTGGCGTGATCGTGAATGGCAATCCAGAGGTGAGCGGAAGAAAGCTGCCGACTTTACCGCTCGCTCACCCTCCATTACCTCAAGAAGATTTAACGGGCTCTTTAGCCGTTGGTACCAAAGATCGATTAATTGCCTTGGGTCCAAAGAAATTCAGTGAGTGGATGAGAAATGAAAAGCGAATCTTATTAACTGATACCACGATGCGCGACGCGCATCAATCGCTCTTCGCCACACGCATGCGTACCAACGACATGGTCAAGGTAGCTCCCTACTATGCGCATCACCTTCCTCAACTTTTCTCTCTGGAATGTTGGGGTGGAGCCACATTTGATGTGTCGATGCGCTTTCTGAATGAAGATCCTTGGGATCGCTTAAAGAAGATTCGAGCAGCAGCACCTAATATTTTGTTACAAATGTTATTGCGCTCATCCAACGCCGTTGGTTACACCAACTACCCTGATAACGTGGTTCGTTACTTCATTGAACAAGCGGCCCAAAATGGCATTGACCTATTCCGAGTTTTCGACTCGCTGAACTGGGTTGAAAACATGCGCGTATCAATGGATGCTGTGATAGAAAATAATGCTCTGTGCGAAGCCACCATTTGCTACACAGGCGACATCTTTAATCCCAACCGCGCGAAATACAACCTCAAGTATTACGTCGATATGGCAAAACAACTTGAAAAAGCTGGTGCTCATATTATTGGTATTAAAGACATGGCGGGTGTTTGCAGACCTCTTGCAATTACTGCGCTGGTCAAAGCCATCAAAGAAGAAGTCGGCTTACCCGTTCATTTCCATACCCACGACACCAGTGGCGCTTCGATTGCTTCGGTATTGGCGGCCATAGAAGCTGGTGTAGATGCTGTTGATGGCGCAATGGACTCAATGAGTGGTCTAACATCACAACCTAGCTTAGGCGGCATCATTGCATCAACCGAAGGCTCAGCTCGTGATTCAGGCATCACGCTCAACCAAATCAGACCGGTCTCCGCTTACTGGGAAGGAGTGCGCAAGTACTACTCTCCATTTGAAGCTGATATTCGCTCAGGCACTTCAGATGTCTATCTTCATGAAATGCCTGGCGGTCAATACACCAACTTAAGAGAACAGGCTCGATCACTGGGCATTCAACATCGTTGGCCAGAAGTGGCCCAGGCTTATGCTGATGTCAATCAACTATTTGGTGATATTGTTAAAGTCACACCAAGCTCTAAAGTGGTGGGTGATATGGCTCTTTATATGGTCACCAACGATCTAACTCCAGAGCAAGTATTGGATCCAGCCAAAGAAATTAATTTCCCAGAATCCGTCATTTCTCTTTTCCGCGGAGAAATGGGCTACCCAGCAGATGGTTTTCCTAAAGAATTAGGTAAAAAAATTCTAAGGGACAAAGTAGCGATTGAAGGACGTGCTGGAGCACATCTCGAATCAACGAATCTTGAGGCAAGCAAAAAAGAAGCTGAAGAAAAAATCAATCGCCACATCAATGAAACAGAGTTGGCTTCTTATTTGATGTATCCAAAAGTTTTTACTACTTTTGCGGAACATTACAAACACAATGGTGATGTGTCCTTATTACCAACTCCTGTTTTCTTCTATGGCTTAAATACTGGCGAAGAAATGGCGATAGAAATTGATCCAGGAAAAACCTTGGTGATTCGACTACAAGGCACAACACCTGTGGATGAGGAAGGCATTGTTAGGGTATTCTTTGAACTGAACGGCCAACCTCGTACGGTCAAAGTGAAGAAGTTGGGTGCAACGGCAACCAAAGTTGGACGAATCAAAGCCGAAGTGACCAACCCTAAACATGTCGCCGCACCCCTACCAGGCATGATTGCGACTGTTGCAGTCAAGGAAGGCCAAGTGATACAAAAAGGCAATCCCTTGGTATCCATTGAAGCGATGAAAATGGAAACCATGATTACAGCTAATGAGGATGGTGTGATTAAAAAAATTCATATAGCATCAGGGGTTCAAGTGGATGCCAAAGATCTTTTAATTGAATTCGCTTAAAAACAATACAGATCATGGAAACCAATAGTTTTATGGAAAACTGTCCCTGGCTCGCATGTCTAACGCCCGATGAACTGGTTCGAGTTCAGCAGGAATTAACGATCAAACAAATCGCTAAAAATGAGTATGTTTGTCGAAAAGGGGAAATGCCAGAATTTTGGTATGGGGTTACATCTGGTCTGATCAAAGCCAACAATGTTTCACCTGGCGGTAAATCAATCACCTATATGGCGATCCCATCTGGTAGTTGGTTTGGAGAAAGCCCTCTGGTCAGAAAAGAAGTGGTCCGCTCTTATGATGCTATTGCCATGCGTGACTCAGTTTTAACTTGCCTTCCCAAAGAAACGTTTCATTGGCTACTGAGTAAAAATATAGCATTCAATCATTACATCATCAATCAAATCAATGAACGATTGTTTCATTTTATTTCGATGATTGAATCTGAAAGGTTTTTAGATACCAACTCCAGGGTGGCAAAAATAATTGCTGGCTTATTCAATCAACACCTTTACCCTGGCCAAAGCACCGCCCTTAAACTTTCACAAGAAGAAGTTGGCTTTTTAACTGGCCTATCTAGGCAAAGAACGAATATGGCGCTCAAGAAGCTTGAAAGCTTAGACTACATCAAGATTAATTATGGTGAAATAGAAGTGACCAACTTAGAGATGCTTAAAAAAATGGGTAACGATACTTATGAGTAATCCACACTTCTTCATCAATCACCCTTTTTAAAGTCATCATGAAAATATTCATTGTTCACGCCCATCCAGAACCACAATCCTTTTGTAGTGCCATGAAAGATACGGCGGTCGAAACATTTCAGAAATTAGGTCATGAAGTACAAGTCTCTGATTTACATCAGATGAAGTGGAATCCTGTGGCCAGTGGCGATGATTTTGAAGTCAGAAGTCAGCCCGATTATTTGGTCTATGCTCTTGAACAAAGAGAATCTTATAAAAGTGGGCAACTCTCGCCAGACATTCAAGCTGAAATTGAAAAATTAAAATGGTGTGATCTTTTGATTTTCAACTTTCCGATGTATTGGTTTTCTGTGCCAGCCATCCTGAAAGGATGGATTGATCGTGTTTTTGTTTCCGGATTTTGTTATGGCGGTAAACGTTTTTATGACCAAGGTGGCCTAAAAGGTAAAAAAGGCTTGCTTGCTTTCACATTGGGAGGCAGAGAGCACATGTTCGGTCAAGACAAGATTCATGGTGACATGCAAACCATGCTAAGACCCATTCTGCGCGGTTCAATGGCTTATGTTGGCTTGTCTGTTTTGCCTCCATTCATTGGCTGGCATGTTCCCTATATCAGCGATGAAGATCGTCACACCCTTTTAGAAGAATATCGGTCATACCTGACCAATTTAGATCAATTAGACCCTTTGACCTTTCCTAGCTTGGATGACTTTGATGAAAAAATGATGCCAAAAAACCAAGGTTGATCGTGCAGTGAAGATTGAAAGTCCGTACATAAAACAAACCCCTCAATTTTGAGGGGTTTGTTTTATGTGGAACTTAATTACATTACTCAGACATTAATCAAAATTTGGAATCGTTGTGATTAAAAATTCATCGGCTGTTTTCTTTTGACTGTCGCTAAAACTTTCATAGAGCTTTTTAGCAGAGTCATGTATTTGCTCCATGCCAGCATAGCGATTCTGGGTCACACCTAAAACCTGACCAATTTGCTGAACCGCTGTAGCACCGCCCAAACGGGCTTTTGCTCTTTTGACGTCAGTAAAGAGAGCAATCAGACTTTTTTCATAATCAGCCCACAAGTCCTGTTGTTCTTTGGTAATTTTTAACTTTTTCTTGGTCGCATCTAAGCGCTCGAGATAGTAATCAAATGAACCTATTGGGCTGCGATCAATTTCAAAGCGCTTACCACCAATCCCTCGATTTTTATACTCTTGGTTCATTTCTTCTCGTGGTGTTGGTTTAGCATCCGCCAAAACAGTTAACGAGAAAAAAGTCCCCACCGTCAAAATCAAAAGTGATTGAATAGTTTTTTTAGCGTTCAATTGAATCTCCAAAAATTGATGCCAAAACTTATTTGGCATTTGCCTCTAAAAAGAAATTCAATAATAGCTGATTAAATCTAGCTGAGTGCTCAATTTGAGTCCAATGGCCACATTGTCCGAAAACATGTAACTGTGATTTTGGAATCAAATCATGCAAACGCAAACTGGCTGATAGAGGAATGATTGCATCATCTCGTCCATGAATGACCATTGTTTCATGAGCCAAAGTTTTGATTTTTTCTTCATCACTGGCCAAAGCATCCACCCAACGTTGACGAGGCGCTGGGAACATTGCTGAGAATGCTTCCTGAAAACCTGGGCGGATGCTGGCTTCATAGCGTAACTTCGCCAAATCATCACTCACCAAGTTCTTATTGAACGCAAATAAGCCAATCAACTCCTTCATGTGTTCAAGAGTACCTTTGTATCCCCAAACAGCATCCAAACCATCAGTTAACTGAAACTTTGTACCTGCTGCTCCCATGAGTACCAAACGGTTAACACGATCTGGGGCCTTCAACGCTAAGGCCAGGGCCAAGCCACCACCAAATGAGTTGCCAACCAAATGAGCCTTTTCAATTTTCAAAGCATCCATCAGGCTCAAAGCATGAGAAACCCACATATCCATGGTGTAACTCACATTGGCAGGTCGCTCAGTAAAACCGAAGCCCACCATGTCCGGAGCAATCACCCTGAACTTTTCTGCCAATACCGGCATGGTTAAACGCCAGTTTGCATAAGCAGTCACACCAGGGCCGGAGCCATGAATCAAGAAAATTGGATCTCCTTGCCCGTGATCTTGATAATTAGTTTCGATACCACCGGCAATAATAGATTTGCCAATTTCAGGATTGTTTACCACTGTATTTGACATGATTCCCTTATCGACCTAAATCCTTAGCAGTGACACCAGCAATACCCCAATTTTCTTTTGGCATGTCGTGAATCCAAACGCGCACATTCTCTTTTGGTGCGCCAACAGCCTCATGAAGTGCTTGAGTTACTTTTTCAATCACAGCACGCTTTTGATCTTCTGTACGACCTTCCATCAAATAAATCTGTGCAAATGGCATTTGAGTATCCTTTTTAAATTAGATGAAACGTAAGCTTGTGCTACCCATTCCTTGAATTTTCAAGGTAACGTTATCGCCTGGCGCTACTGCAACTGCCTCAGTCACACCACCTGACAAAATCAAAGTGCCTGCAGGGATTTCTTCACCGCGTGCGCCCAAGTGATTCGCCATCATGGCGATCGCTGCAGCAGGGTGTCCCAATACAGCTGCACCAGCACCAAACGCCACTGGCTCACCATTCTTCTCAAGCACAATACCGACCGTTCTTAGATCAACGTCACCCACTGAGACAGGATTGCCGCCGATCACAAAGCGAGCGGCAGAAGTGTTATCAGCAATCACGCTCTTTAAGTCAAATTTAAAATCACGGTAACGTGAGTCAATCACTTCAATGCCTGGGATGACGAAATCTGTTGCAGCCAATACTGAACCAATGTGACAGCCTGGACCTTTGAGTGCTTTTTTCAACACAAAAGCAATTTCTGGCTCAACTTTTGGATGAATTAATTCTGACACTTTGCACTCACCACCATCAGGTAATGCGTAGTAGTCAGCCATAAAACCAAAGCACGGTGTCTCAACACCCATTTGCTTCATCTTGGCGTGTGATGTCAAGCCAGCTTTTAAGCCAGCAATCTTATGTCCTCTTGCAATTTTGCGACGTTTGATTTCATCTTGAATCGCATAAGCATCATCCCAATCCATCTCTGGATGATCATCTGTGATTTTTGTCGTATCTTTTGCATTTAATTCACAGTTTTCTAGGTGCTCTGCTAATTTTTTAATGGTTGCTTGATCTAACTTCATATTCTTTCCTTTAACCTAAAAAAGGTTTCTATTAAATAAGGCCACGCGCTTTTGCAAGCGTCATTGCTGTGTCTTCAATCATGTCCTCTTGACCACCAACCATGCCTTGACGGCCTAGCTCAACCAAAAGTTCGCGGGCAGAGATCCCGTATTTCTTTTCAGCACGTTTTGCAAACAATAAGAATGAAGAGTAAACGCCTGCATAACCTAAAGTTAAAGAATCGCGATCAATGCGAATCACGTGATCCATGATTGGCACCACCAAATCTTCAGCAACGTCTTGAATCTTGAATACATCAACGCCCGTTTCAATGCCCATGCGATCACACACCGCAATGAATACTTCCATCGGCGTATTACCGGCACCAGCGCCCAAACCAGCAGCAGCCGCATCAATACGATTAGCGCCGCATTCAATAGCAGCGAGTGAATTTGCAATACCCATCGCCATATTGTGGTGGCCATGGAAACCCAGTTCTGTCTTTGAATCAAGAGCCTGGCGCACAGCCGTTAGACGCTCTTTCACATCATCAGGCAACATGTAACCAGCAGAGTCAGTCACGTAAATACAGTTAGCACCATAGGATTCCATCAATTTGGCCTGCTCAACCAATTTCTCTGGTGATGCCTTGTGGGCCATCATCAAGAAGCCAACGGTATCCATGCCTAATTTGCGGCCCATACCAATGTGCTGCTCAGAAACGTCCGCTTCAGTACAGTGAGTTGCCACACGAATGCAATGAACACCCAAGTCATGCGCCATCTTTAAATGATCCACAGTGCCCATGCCTGGTAATAACAAGGCAGATACTTTGGCGTTTTTCATTTTTGGAATCACAGCAGACAAATACTCTTCATCTGTGTGAGCTGGAAAACCATAATTAACTGAGGAACCACCCAAACCGTCGCCATGTGTTACTTCAATCAATGGAACGCCTGCGTCATCCAAACCACACGCAATTGTTTCCATCTGCTCTAGCGTCATTAAATGACGCTTAGGATGCATACCATCACGCAAGGTCATGTCATGAACGGTGATCTTTTTACCTTTTAAGTTGCTCATATTTTTAATCCTTTATTTCTATATTCTTTGATCTGCTCTGATCTGGTTAATCAATAAACCAACTTGCCAGATAACATCTCTTCTGCAAACATTTCAGCTGTTCTTGCAGCAGCTGCTGTCATGATGTCTAAGTTGCCGGCGTATTTAGGCAAGTAATCACCCAAACCTTCAACTTCCATGAATACTGATACGCGATTACCGTCAAACACAGGTCCGTTCACCAAGCGATAGCCTGGAACATACTTTTGTACTTCTTTGATCATTTCATGAATCGAAGCTGTGATCTTGGCTTGATCTGGCTCGCCTTCAACCAAACAGTGAATCGTGTCACGCATCATCAATGGTGGTTCCGCTGGGTTAACGATGATGATCGCTTTACCCTTTTGTGCGCCACCCACTTTTTCAACAGCACCAGCTGTTGTGCGTGTGAATTCATCGATATTCTTACGTGTACCAGGACCAATCGAACGACTAGATACAGTTGCAACGATTTCACCATAAGTCACTTTTTGCACACGTGAAACAGCAGCCACCATTGGAATGGTTGCCTGACCGCCACATGTCACCATGTTCACGTTCATTTCTTTTTTACCCAAGTGCTCTTTCAAGTTCACTGGTGGAATGCAATAAGGGCCAATCGCTGCAGGGGTTAAGTCAATCATTAACACACCCAACTCATTCAACTTGCGTGAGTTTTCAGCGTGAACATAAGCAGAGGTTGCATCAAATGCGATCTGAACACCATCTGCCTTAACGTGTGGCAATAAACCATCAACGCCGTCTGAAGTTGTTTTGATGCCCATTTCGCGAGCGCGCTTTAAGCCATCAGACTCAGGATCGATACCCACCATCCATACTGGCTCCAACACGGGGCTTCTTTGTAATTTAGCCAATAGATCAGTACCAATATTGCCAGGACCAATCAATGCACATTTAATTTTTTTCATTTGAAAATACCTTCTTTATTAAATTTACTAATTTTTTAAACAATGCTTCGCACGACACCGCCATCAACGTGCAATGCCGCACCCGTTGTTCCAGCTGCTAACGGGCTGCTGATATAGGCCACCATTGAGGCGACTTCATCCGGAGAAACAAATCTTTTGATCAATGATGTAGGACGACCTTCGGCAAAGAACTTGCGTTCCATTTCTTCAACCGTAATACCTTGATCTTTTGCCATTGAGGCAAAGAAATGAGCGGCGCCCTCAGTCTTGGTGGGTCCAGGCAAAACAGCATTCACTGTGACACCAGTACCTGCGGCCACCTCAGCCAAACCTCGAGACACAGATAACTGAGCCGTTTTGGTCATGCCATAGTGAACCATGTCTCCCGGAGGGCAAATACCTGATTCGCTAGAAATGAAAATGATGCGGCCCCAATTTTTCTTTAACATCAAAGGTAAGTAGTGGCGCGACAATCGCACACCACTCATCACATTCACCTCAAAAAATCTCATCCATTCAGCATCACTGATTTCAGCAAATGGCACAACATCAAAAATACCTAAATTGTTGATCAAGATATCAACATCACCATGAGCATCCAATAATGTTTGTACGCCAGCTGCGGTAGATAAGTCTGCCGCGCAACCTTGTAATAAATCAGAAGAAACACGCTCAGAGAGTTTGGCGATTGCCTGATCAACAGAAGCGCGAGTGCGCCCGTTCACAATCACTCGCGCGCCGTTCTCAGCGAGCGTTTTAGCAATTGCAAAACCAATGCCGGCTGTTGAGCCGGTCACCAGAGCTGTTTTACCTGCAATTTTTAAATCCATGGCAATTAGCTAAAACGAACTGAACAGCTACCCAAACCGCCAATGGTTGCTCTAAAGTTATCGCCCTTAGCGATTGGCGCCATTGCTGCCAATGCACCAGATAACACCACTTCACCAGCTTTTAAGCCAACACCCAAACTACCCAATGTGTTGACCAACCAAGTGATTGAATTCACCGGAGAACCTAAAGCAGCTGCACCTGCACCAGTTGCAAAAATTTCACCATTTTTTTCTAAGATCATGCCGCAAGTATTGAGGTCGATTTTCTTTGGATCAACCGCGTTATCACCCAGCACAAAAACACCACAAGAGGCATTATCAGCAACGGTATCCTGAATTTTGATTTTCCAATCACGAATTCTTGAGTCAACAATCTCAAAGCAAGGCATCACACACTCAGTTGCCGCCAAAATGTCTGCGTTACTCAGGCCAGGACCCATCAAATCTTTTTTCAAGATGAAGGCAATCTCACCCTCAGCTTTTGGCTGGATCATGCTATCGAATTCAATTGATTCACCTTCGTTATAAATCATGCCGTCTAATAAATAACCGAAGTCAGGGCGATAAACACCCAACATATTCATGACCACCTTCGATGTCACACCAATTTTTTTACCCACGATGCGCTCACCAGCTTCAATGCGACGAGCGATCATGCGCTCTTGAACTTGATAAGCATCTTCAACCGTCATATCAGGATAGCGACTGCTCAATGGATCAATCATTTGACGATTTTTGAGTGCGTTATATAGTTCATCACCTAAGTCAGTGATAATTTTTTTATCCATAGCCATTTCTTATCTCTTTATTTCTTTAGCTTTTTGCTAATCAAAGTTTGACGCAAACGTTGCGTAATTCGGTGTAGAACTCTAATGAGTGAACGCCACCTTCACGCCCAATACCAGAACCTTTAGCGCCGCCAAATGGTGTGCGCAGATCACGCAAAAACCAGCTATTGATCCAACATAATCCGACCTCAATGGCTTCAGCCATGCGATGTGCGCGACCGATATTTTCTGTCCATACTGAAGTGGCCAAACCATATGTTGTGTTGTTCGCCAAAGCAATTGCTTCTTCCTCTGTATCAAAAGGGGCGATATGGCAACATGGTCCAAAAATCTCTTCACGAATCACGGTGGCTGTTTCTGGTAGACCTGTCCAAATGGTTGGTTGAACCCAGTGGCCTTCTTTTAACTCATCGGCCATCTTTGGAACACCACCACCAGTAACAACCGTCGCACCTTCAGCAACGGCTTTGGCGTAATAAGATGTCACCTTCTCTTTGTGCTCGGCAGAAATCAATGGTCCTAGACCAACACCAGGCTCATTAGGTGGGCCCACTTTTAAGCCCTCAGCCTTAAGCTTCAATGCTGCAACAAATTTATCAAAAATTGGTCTTTGAACATAAACGCGCTCAGTGCCCAAACAAACTTGTCCACAATTCTCAAACGCTGAACGTGTGACTCCAGCGATCGCTTTATCAAAATCGCAATCTTCAAAAACAATCGCTGCATTCTTGCCACCCAATTCAAATGAAACGGGGCGAACACCTTTTGCTGCAGCTGCCATGATTGCTTCACCAGTTCTTGTCTCACCGGTGAAGGTAATACCATTCACACCTTGGTGTTTGGTCAAGAATTCACCAGCAGAATTAGGACCAAAACCGTGAACCACGTTGTAAACACCCTTAGGCACTCCAACTTTTTCAAATACCTCACCAAGCAAGGTTGCTGTGCCAGGTGTTTCCTCTGAAGGCTTGATCACCACCGTATTGCCACAAGCCAAAGCAGGACCCACTTTCCACGTCATCAATAACAGTGGCAAGTTCCATGGACAAACAACACCAATCACGCCCAAAGGTTTACGGATGGCGTAGTTAATTGCTTTGCCACCATCAGGCGTGTCCATTTGGAATGTTTCATTGGGTACATTTTTGATAATGTCAGCAAACACTTTAAAGTTCGCTGCACCACGTGGAATATCGATGTGAGATGCCAATGATCTTGGCTTACCAGTATCAGCAATTTCTGCTTCTAAAAAATCATCGAAACGACGGTTAATTTCATCAGCAACCGCATACAACATTTCAACGCGCTTAACCGTGGTTAATTTTCCCCAATCGCCTTTGAGGGCTTCACGAGCAGCAGTGACTGCTTGATCCACCTCAGCTAGACCTGCCTCATGCACCATACCAATGATTTGATTGCTGACTGGTGCACGCTTTTCAAAAGTTTTATCAGTCGCTACAAATTCGCCGTTAATGTAGTTTAGAAATTGTTTCATGTTGTTTTCTATTTGTTTTTTAATTATTTAATCTTTGAAATTCCTGCTAATGCACAAATTTCATCCTCTTCTGCAGAGCCGCCAGACACACCGACGCCACCAATCAATTCACCATCTAATTGGATCGGTACACCGCCTCCGAATATGACCAATCGATTCCTCTGAACAATCCCCTCCCTTAAAGCTGGATCATCTTTAATAATGCTCATCCACTGACTGGTTGGAAAACCAAAACTCGCAGATGTATAAGCTTTATCAATAGAGATATCGATTGAGTGCAAAAAGGCGCCCGGCATTCTCAAAAAAGCCATCAGGACTCCACTGGAGTCCGTGACGGCCACATTAATTTTGATGCCCAACTCATGTGCTTTTTCTATTGCACCCTGAGCTACTTTTGCAGCAGCCTCACAACTAATATTTTTTTGAGAAACAAAGGTATTCATTAGGTCACCACGGCCAAGAAAGCTTCGTTCAATTTACGATCGTGATAGAAAATCGCGCGACCCACCTCTTCGATTGGCCATGTGATTTCATGCATATCTGGATACCACTCGTAACCACCGCAGAATGTTTCTAAACGATTACCTGATGGATCAAAGAAGTAAATGGTTGCGCCGCGAGTAATGCCGTGGCGTGTTGGACCAATATCAATCGATACGCGATTCATACTCATGATGTCAGCTGCACGCAGAACTTGTTCCCAAGAATCTAACAAAAATGAAACGTGATGCAACTTATCATCTTCTCCATGGCGCACCAAAGCCAAATCATGAGCCTTGGTTGAGCAAGTGATGAAGGCGGCCAAATCTGTGGTTTTATCTTCCAACTTAACACGCTCAGTCACACGGAATCCAAATACCTCTTCAAATAGTTTTCTGGTGCCATCAATGTCTTTACCGTAGATCAAAGCATGGTCCATGCGCACTGGAGAAATACCCTTTTGGTCTGGGTTCCAAGCTTCAGGAGCAAAATCACCTAAACCATTGCCCACATGATTTTTTTCTGCAAATAACTCAAATGTATGGCCTGTTGGCGCCTTGAATCTAACGCGCTCACCCGTTTCCAGCATCTCACCTGCTGGCATGCGCTCGGTCGTAACGCCATAAGCTTTGAGTGCTTTGTCTAAATTCTCAAGAACTTCTTTGCTCTCCACTTTGAAACCAAAGAAATCCATGCCAGCACGATCAGCTTGGCGCAAGATCACACTGTTGTGGTCACGCTCATCCCAAGCTTTGAAGTACACACGGCCAGATTTATCACGGCCTGTTTCTTTTAAACCCAACACATTGGTATAGAAATGTACTGACTCTTCCATGTCTAAAACACGAAGTTGAGCGTGTCCCGGACGTAAAACACCTGTCATTGGCATATTTTTCTCCTATCAAAATATTTAATGATTACTATTGATCAAACGACTTCTTTATTTCTGTGTCACACCACGCACTACATTTTTCTTCATCTTGCCCACCACCTTTAGGGTGATATCTGATTGCGGCTTCACTCGACAAGCCAAGACGCAACCTCTGGCCTCTTCTTCAACTGTTACGTGATCTCGACTCATCACACGCTTGGTATATTCACCGCTGGTGATCTCTATTTTGCAAACTCCACAACCACCACCACGACAACCTACCGGTATTCCTTTGCGCCCCAGTGCCTCCATCCCAGCCAGCAAATGCTGATCTTCGCGACAGCGATACTCTTCCTGAGTATCTTCAATGAACACTTTATAAGACATCAACTTTCTCGATTGTACCAATTAATCTCGAGATTATTTTGAAATACCTTAGGATTTATGGCAATGAGTGTTTTCCCCTAAATCTCTATATTTTTTCACTCAAAGTTCGTAAGACACGGCAAAATATCGATAATTCTTAAAAAATTGGATATCTTTTAAAAATCATGCATTTAGTACCTCAATCATCATTTATTCCTCGCACTCCTGAACCAAAAACATTGGTTGAGGGGGCATATTTAGCTTTAAGACGCGACATCATTAATGGCGTACACCCACCTTCAACCAAATTAAGGGTTGAACACTTAAAAGATAGGTATAACGTTGGAGCAGGCACCCTTCGGGAAGCTCTCGCTTTATTGGTGGCCGATAGCTTGGTTTTTACACAAGGTCAGAAAGGTTTTACCGTCAGCCCCATGTCATTGGCTGACTTTCTAGACATCACAGAAAGACGAGTCATGTTGGAGATGGAAGCTTTATCTCAATCGATGACCCTTGGCAGTGATAAGTGGGAGGCTGATGTGATTGCGGCTTATCACCGACTAACTTTGGCCGAGAAAAAGTTAGGTAAAACTGAAGGCGCGCAAGAGGATAATTTTTTTCAGGAGTGGGAACAAAGGAATGAAGAATTCCATTCAGCTTTGGTTTCAGCCTGCCCATCCAAATGGATCCTACAATTTATTGGCATTCTTTATCACCATTCAGAGCGTTATCGTCGCATTGCCATGCATTATCGAAAAGACAATGAAAGAGATGTTCATGCTGAGCATGAGGCACTCAAGTCAGCCGCATTGGACAGAGATATCAAGCTTTGCACCAAGCTCTTAGCTCAGCACATCAAGCTAACATATGTCTTGGTATCAAAGCTACCTGAAGAAATTTTTAGCCAACCAGCGGCTTAAATATTTTTAAAGAGTGGGCTGCGAACTGTATTGGTCGAGTCAACTGCTGAGATAAATTTCTCAGCATAAATATCTCGTTCATATAGGCGACCCTGCATCAAGGTTGAAATTGCTGCCTCAATCATTGGAGGTGGGCCACACAAATAAGCTTTACGTCCACTAAAGTCATTATTGAAATGAGCTTTGGCCGCCTCATGAACAAATCCTCTTGGACCTGTCCATCCAGAATCTGCAGGCTCATCAGACAATGATGCGATGTAAGTAAAGTTTGGATGCTTCGCAGCCAAATCTTTGAATTCTTGGTCGTAATAAAGTTCTGTTTGCGATCTTGCACCATACATCAATGTGATTGGCAATTCACAGCCTTCATTGAGCAAATCTAAAATCATGCTTTTTGGACTAGATAAACCTGAACCACCAGCAATGAACAACATGGGCGTGTTGGTTGATTTCTTAACAAAGAAACGTCCATAAGGACCACTCAACTTGAGCTTATCACCCACCTTTAATTGCTCATGAATATAGGTTGTGACCAAGCCACCAGGTACGATACGAATATTCAGCTCAACTTCACCATCGTGTGGTGCATTCGCCAATGAAAAAGCACGGCTTTGATTCAGCGCTGGGATTTCCAAATTGACGTACTGTCCTGCTTGAAAGTCGACCTGCTTGCCGCCTTCAATCTTCAACCAAATACCTTTGATGGTGGGCGTTAGGTTTTCAATTCTAGAAACAACGCCCTCATAATCAACCACTGGAATAACGCGCGCATCTGGATCTTCATCAATGTCTGCTTCAATCGTGACATCACTTTGCAATGTGGCACAACAAGCCAAACATTTTTGCTCTTCACGTTCAAAATCCATCAAAGCAAACGTTGACGCCTCACCATGCTCCACTTCACCATCGACCACCTGGACTTTACAAGTTGCACATAAACCGTGACAACATGCATGAGGCAAGTAAATACCGGCTCTCAAAGCTGCGTCCAAGATCGTCTGACCTTCTTCAACTTCGATGGTTTGACCTAGTGGCTCAATGGTTAGTTCGTATGACATAAAAACTCACAAATAAAAAACTTTTAACAAAAATAATATTTAGGACTTCCACTCTAAAACAAATTGCTCATCATCTTCATCTACGTTACCTGAAAGAGTGATGAGGTGCATGTGCATTTCTTGTAGCTCAAAGTCACGCCCCATTTTTTCTTCAATGGTTGCACGCTTAATGATCAATTTATTTGGCACATCAATTTTTACCATCGCTGGTTGCTCATCAACGATTGCACCTGGATTGTCTTCCACAATTGCCTCAACAATATAACGACTGTCTGGATTTGTTTGGAATGCGATAAATACGTTTGCCATTTTCTATTTCCCTAATATTTTTTCAATACAACTTTTAATCCTTCTTTACAACAGATGACTTATTTATCGAGTCTCTTTTCTGTTGCATCACGTAAACGCCACTCAAAGTCATTTTCTGCATCAATTGGATTGGAGTTTTCATCAATCATGACAACGCCTTGCTCTTTACAGAAGATCTCATAATCCTCTTCTTTTAAGATCATTTCCGCAAAAATTTCAGGCTCACCCACCGCGAATTCAAACAATACAAAACCATCGTCACGCTTTTCGATGAACCTAACAAATCTTTTTTGTGTGTCAAACTCTTCAACCATATCGTCACCTGTGCTTTAAAAGACCATTAAGAATAGCCTAATATTCAAGAATCGAATGATATCTTGAATATTCCCGAAATATTATACTTTTCTCGAGATTTAAGGGTAAATCCTAGGAATACAGGTAAGAGATTACACCTAGCCGCTCATAAGCGCTAATCAAGATTACCGTTAAGAAGGAACGTAGATCAAAAACTGCTTATTTAATCGCCACCCCTCAAGTTTTGAACTTGAAAGAGTGATGGGGGATTTGCTTTGTGATCGACCCTTGTCTTAAATTGCCCAGTGGTGCAGTGCTTGGTTTGAACGTCCACAGCAGAAAAAACATCATCAACTGGACTGCCCAAATCTTTATTTTCTGGCAAATGCGCATCAGGATGAGTTTTGCCCAAGGTTCCAACTTTCCATAGTTGACCTTTTCGGTCATAAATCAAAGTGCGAACAATGTGCATTGATTGAGCATCTAAATAGAATAGTCGCTTACTGATCGGGTGTTTAGGATCCAGTGGTTCGACTTCCAAGATAAAAGTTTTACGCAATTGCCAAGTGATATCGGGGAAACATCCCCCTTGACCATTCACATCAATAAACTGATACCCATCTTTTTCTACTGGCAAGTCAGTTGCCAACTTCATCTCACGATGATTGAACATCGGTAGCAAAAGATTTTGGGCCCCCTTGTAATGCCATTTCATATCAGAGATACGACCATTGAAACCTTCAAAATCCTCAATCATCACATCGGAGCCTAAAAAGGCATCTGTGTATTGACCCGGCGCCATGCGACGCACGCGACGCTGAAAACCCAAATACATATAAGCATCTTGAGGTTTGTGATCGTTATCAGCATGCAAGATCAAGAGTTGGGTATTTTTAAGATCTTGTGGCTCGTAAACTTTGGCGTAAATGGCCACGGCTAAATCAGCAGCGTTGGGTTTAATGTCTGGTGCAGGATCTTCAATGCGATGCTTGAACTTCAAAATATTGAAAGAGAACTTCACAGTCTTCTCAATCTTGCCACTCATTAAGTCACGGTAACGCCAATAAAAAGGATAGATCACCCCACTATCACCGACACCCGCACCAGCTCTGAAATTCCAAGCTAATTTTTCTCCAGCACGTGGATCTTTTACATCAGGCTCCTCAACAAAAGGACGCCCCGAAATATACTGGTCAATATCACCAACCCTTGGGCCAAGTTGTGCTTTATTGAGGTGCTGCTTGGTGGCAGCAATAAATTTCTGATTAATTTGAAATTGTGTGGTCGGCCCCACCTTGATTTGATGCCAATCATTCTGAATCACATATTGCAAACCAGGATCTAAAATTGCCTTGTATTGCTCAAGGTTGGTCTTATCAATCACCAAGCCAGGTTTCACTCCAGGAAACTGAGGAAACCCTTTCACATAAGGGTCAAAACTATTTTGAAGATCTTGCTCACTGGCTGCTTGTGCATTGAGATTAAAAAATAATGTGCTCAATAAAACAGCAACAGGAGCAAGTTGTATCTTCATTTAATTGGATTCGACTTTTACTTAATCAAACCTTCAGCTTTCATGGCTGCTTGTACTGCTGGTCGAGCTGCCACTTTTGCTACTAAAGCTTGAATATTAGGATAAGCATCTGTTGGCATCGCCAAGAAACCCATCCAACCGATGACTGTGAATAAATAAGCATCGGCGATAGAGAATTGATCGCCGACCAAATAAGATTTACCTGATAACTCTTGGTTCACATACGTCAAGCGTTTAGCAATATTGGCTTTTGCCTGAGCTTTCACATCATCTGCACTGGGGTGGAAAAGTGGTGTGAATGATTTATGTAGTTCAGTACCGATGAAAGTTAACCATGACTGCACACGCACACGATCCAATGATCCATTGGCAGGCGCTAATTTTTTCTCAGGCACCAAATCTGCTAAGTACTGATTAATGGCAGGGCCTTCAGTGAGCAATTCACCGCTATCTAACTGAAGTGCAGGGATATAACCCTTGGCATTGATTGCTGTGAAATCTGCACCACTGGCTGTTTTTTTGGTGGCCAAATCAACAGATTCTTTTTCAAATGGCAAACCAGTTTCACACAATGTGATGTGCACAGCCAATGAACAAGCGCCTGGGGTGTAATAGAGCTTCATGAATATCTCCGCATAGGTTAAAAGAATATCCTATACCAAATATTCCCGAAATAAATTAAATTTCTCGAGATTTAGCGTAAACCCCTAGCCACCAACTGACTCCACCGAAAATTACTTTAACCAAGCCCTAAAGACCTGAACCAAACGCGGCATCAATAAATAGGTCATGGTGATCACGACCAATCCAGTGACGATCGCAGTTCTTAATAAATACGGTAAAGATTCCATATAAGGCGTTAAGAAATACAAGAAGATGGATGCTGTGGGCCAAATACCCAACCATGTGATCAAAGCCATCTTATTTCTAGGAGGTTTTCTACCGGCTGGGATTTCAGGCAAAGAAAACCATGCCTCCAAACCAGTTAAAAGATGATACTCAGGGTCGGCGGCCAGTAATGGACGAAAACGTGCGTGCCACATTTGTCTCTGAGAAGAAACATCCCAATCATCCAAATCTTTTTGTGAAGAAAATTTCACGATCACTTGGTATTCATCGGATTTGGCCAATGGAGGCAGTAATTCAGAACCCAAAAATCCTGGGAAATGTTTCATTGACTCAAACATCCCCAAGATCAAAGCTTCATAAGCAGCATGACAGCCATCCTTGGCACGGCTGTGAACAACTCTGATGACTGGGCTGGTCATTGCAAGTATCTGATCAAGGATTAAAAATTTAAACGTTGAACAAGAAGTTCAGCACATCGCCATCTTTGACCACATACTCCTTGCCCTCGGCCCTCATCTTGCCAGCTTCCTTGGCGCCTGACTCCCCTTTGAATGAGATGAAGTCATCATAAGAAATGGTTTGAGCACGAATAAAGCCACGTTCAAAGTCAGTATGAATCACACCCGCTGCTTGAGGCGCTGTGTCACCCACATGAATTGTCCAAGCACGAACTTCCTTCACGCCAGCGGTGAAGTAAGTTTGTAAACCAAGCAAGTTAAATCCCGCCCGAATCACACGATCCAGACCAGGCTCTTCCATGCCCATGTCACTCAAGAATGCTTTTTTATCTTCATCTTCCAACTCTGCAATTTCAGCTTCAATTGCTGCGCAAACTGCCACAACCGGTGCATTTTCTTTTGCGGCATGAGCTTTAACAGTTTCTAAGTGAGGATTATTTTCAAAGCCATCATCTTTGACGTTGGCCACATACATCACAGGCTTAGCCGTGATCAAGCAAAATGGTTTTAACAAGGCCAAGTCTTCTTCATTTAAACCCATCGCACGCACTGGTAGAGCTTGATTTAACTGAGCCTGAACTTTTGCCAAAAGAGGTGCCAAGGCATTGGCTTCTTTGTCATTACCTGATTTGGCTGCCTTCGAATATCTAGCAAAAGCTTTATCAACGGTTGCCAAGTCAGCAAGTGCTAACTCTGTATCAATCACACCAATGTCGGAAAGTGGATCAACTTTGCCGGCAACGTGAATCACATTGCCATCTTCAAAACAGCGCACCACATGGGTAATGGCATCAGTCTCACGAATGTTTGCCAAAAATTGATTACCCAAACCCTCGCCTTTCGATGCGCCAGCTACCAAGCCAGCAATATCAACAAATTCGACCACCGCTGGCAAAATTCTTTCAGGCTTCACAATCTCAGCCAGCTTGGCTAGACGGGGATCCGGCACCTCCACAACCCCCACATTCGGCTCGATCGTGCAAAAAGGGTAATTCTCTGCTGCAATACCAGCTTTGGTAAGAGCATTGAACAAAGTTGATTTGCCAACGTTAGGGAGGCCGACGATACCGCATTTCAATGACATAGCGAGTTATTATTCCAATATGAACAGTTACGATCTTATTATTATTGGTGCCGGTATTGCCGGTAAAGCAACTGCGCTGCGACTAGCCCAGTTAGGCTTAAAGTTATTGCACATAGCACCCAATTTTGATCCAGAGCCACATTGTAATGATGATTTGTCTTGGGATAGTCGAATTTATGCCCTGTCTTCAAGCAGCCAACAATTATTAGCAGATATGAACGTTTGGCAAGCCCTGGATCACCGTCGTATCCAAGTGGTGAGTGATATGCGCGTTTTTGGGGATAGCGGGCGAGCCAAAGATGAACTTCACTTCTCTGCCTACAGCGCCACGGTTTCTCAACTGGCATGGATCGTAGAAGCCAGCCATATTGAAAAAACCTTAGACACTGCTTCCCAATTTCAAGGCAATATTCAACGCATCACTGATTCGGTTGCAGATTTCGTTTCAAGCAAAGATGCGGTAATCGTTCACACCAAAGCAGGTCAAAGTTTTTCTGCCAAACTTCTTTTGGCCGCTGATGGCGCTAAGTCACCCATCAGAGAAAAACTACAAATTGAAACCCCCGTGAACGATTACGGACAAACCGCTGTGGTCGCAAACTTTCAATGCGATCTAGATCATCAGGGCGCTGCCTGCCAATGGTTTTTAGATCATGGTGAAATACTGGCTCTTTTGCCACTGCCGAATAAAAAATTATCGATGGTATGGTCAGCACAAACTGCTCATGCTGAACAACTTCAACAATTAAGCCCCGAAGCTCTTTCTGCTAAGGTCATGTCGGCTGCGATGGGCATGGTTGGCCAACGCTTTGGCTTACTCAAGATGATCACCAGCCCTAAGAGCTTTCCTCTGCGCAGAATGAAAGCTGAACGCATCATTGCGCCAAGCCATCAGCCTAGGATTGTTTTGATTGGTGATGCTGCACACGTGATGCACCCCCTGGCTGGGCAAGGACTGAATTTAGGTTTAAGAGATGTCGCCACCCTTGGCAAACTGATTGAAGAAAAAGAGTCTTTCAGAACCATTGACGATCCCGTTCTTTTAAGACGGTATGAACGTTCACGTCACGGCGACACAGATGCCCTACTTTTCACCACCGATCAGTTACAGAAATTATTTGCCCATCCTGGTAGCTTCATGAAAGGTTTCAGGAACATGGGCATGAATATGGTTAACCGCAGCCCATTCTTTAAAAGACAACTGATTAAAAGAGCACTTTCTTAATCGAAGACACAACATTTACTCAATAAGGCATTCATGACTTCAATTTCTAAAAAATATTTTCAAGCACTGACGATTGCATTCTTAACAGCCATCAGTGCCTCCACTGTTCATGCGCAAAGTGGCGTAGAGCAAAAAGTAAAAACTGAACTTCAAAAACAATTGGGAGAGCGCGCGCAAATCAGTGCGGTTCGCAGCACGCCTGTTCCTGGCCTGTATGAAGTGGCGATTGGCAATGATGTCGTCTATGCCGATGCCACTGCACGCTATCTTGTTCAAGGAGAGATCATTGATCTAAAAACAGGTGCCAACCTCACTGAACAACGCAGCAATGATTTGAATCGCATCAAATGGTCTGACTTACCTCTGAACGATGCCATCAAAGTAGTGCGCGGCAAGGGCACACGCCAAATCGCCGTCTTTGCAGACCCTAATTGTGGTTTCTGTAAAAAATTAGAAAAATCATTTCAGCAATTAGATAACGTCACTATTTATACATTTTTAGTGCCTTTGCTATCACCCGACTCCGCCACCAAATCAAAACAAATTTGGTGTGCAGCCGATCGAAATAAAGCATGGAATGCATGGATGCTCGAAAACCAAGCTCCAACCGGATCAGGCGACTGCGGAACACCGCTGGATCGCAACACATCATTGGCCAAGAAATTAGGTGTTGCTGGAACTCCGGCAATGTTCTTTGTGGATGGCTCACGCATTGCTGGCGCTGTTCCTTTGGCGCAAATAGAGAAGAAATTAAAATAAGATGGGGCGAATTCGTTATACCGTTGAACTAAAAGATCTTCATGGTCACCGCTTTGAGGTCACACTCCATATACCCGCTCGCATTCTCAAAGGATGGGGTGCTCAAGTTCAACTTCCTGCGTGGATACCAGGCAGCTACATGTTGCGTGATTTTTCTAAGCATGTAGAAACAATCAGCGCTAAATCTATTGCAACCAAGAAAAGCATCTCATTAGAAAAAATTGATAGCAATACTTGGTTCGTACCACCCTCCAATCATGATGTGACAGTCAGTTACCAAGTGTATGGATTCGATACATCCGTCAGAGCTGCGTACATTGATACAACGCGTGCCTTTTTCAATCCAACCAGCCTATGTTTACAAGTTCTCGATCACGCAGACGAAGTGCATGAACTTGAAATACTGAAACCATCTCAACATGTCTCAAGTACAAAATTTTGGCGAATTGAAACAACACTGCCCGCTAAAAAAATCGATCAGTCAGGCTTTGGCGTCTACCAAGCAAAATCGTATGATTTTCTGATCGACCATCCGTTTGCGATCGGCGAGTTTCAAACAATCACATGGCAGTCATGCGGCACACCACACCGCATGGTGATTCAAGGCGCGACCAAAGAGGTGGATGCTCAACAATTGGCCAAAGATTTAAAAGCCATCTGTGACACACACATACAATTTTTTGAGCCAAAGTCTCATCGAGCACCCTTTCAACAATACACATTCATTGTCAATGCAGTGGGTGAAGGCTATGGCGGCTTAGAGCATTCTGACAGCACAGTCCTTTTATGCAAAAGGGATGATCTCCCCTATCCCCATCAAAACTTAAACAAACATGATGCTTATGAAGATTTCTTAGGCCTTTGCAGCCATGAGTATTTCCATGCATGGATGGTCAAGCGCATCAAGCCCAAAGCATTTGCCCCTTATGTCCTCGATCAAAAAAATCACACCCGCCTCCTTTGGTTATTTGAAGGCTTCACCAGCTACTATGACGACCTCCAACTCTTTAGAAGTAAAAGAATCGATTTGGCTGCCTACTTAAAACGACTGGAGAAAACTTGGAACATGGTTTTACGTCAACCCGGCCGACAAAAACAAAGTGTGGCAGATAGCTCGTTTGATGCTTGGACCAAGTACTATCAAATGGATGAAAATACGCCAAACGCGGTGGTCAGTTACTACACCAAAGGTTCATTGATTGCCTTGGCACTTGATCTCACGATCAGGCAACACACGCGCAACCAACAGTCCCTGGATGATGTGATCAGACATCTATGGCAAATGTACCAATTAACCCAAGAAGGGATGGCGGAAAATGATTTCGATAGCGCTATTGAATTCATCATTGGCCCATCATTTCAAAACACTTGGAAATCATTCAAATCCGATTACATTGAAGGCACCAAAGATTTACCGTTGATGAAATTATTATCATCAGCAAAAATCAAAGTCACTGCAAAAATCAAGAAAGCCTCTGACAGTCCTGAAAATGCTAAACAATTATTGGGCATCAGAACAACCGTTAACAATGGCTGGATAAAATTAACTCATGTTCTCGATGGTGGTCTGGCTCAAACAGCAGGTTTGTCAGCTGGAGACTATTTGGCGAGCATTCAGCAAGAGCGCGTGACAGCCTCTCGATTTGATCAACTGTTAACGTTACTCATGCTTGAAATAGCCAATGGTAAAAATGTAAAAATACTGGCCTTCCGGCACGAAACAGCATTCACCGTGAACCTATCAAGCTCACCAAAAGAAATGTTAAGCCGACAACCTGAACAATTTTCTTTGACTGTGGCTTAGTTCATCAGGCTTTGATTTATTTTTTAAATTAATTGATTAACTCCTCTTTTTCCATCCGCGCATTGATGCCCCCCGATTGGGCCGCTTTGATTTCTGAAGAATTGGATTCTGGCCAATTTCTTCAACTCGAAAAAAATGTTTCTGCTGCTTATGAAAAATTTGACGAATTGATTCAACCTGCCCCCGAAAATGTTTTTAGGGCCTTAAGAGAAACATCGGTTGAACAAGTGAAGGTTGTTCTTTTGGGTCAAGACCCCTATCAAACACCTGGACTTGCACAAGGTTTGGCTTTTTCGATTCCTGCAGCCATCAAACCAGGATGGCGCAGTTTTCCAAGTTCACTCAGAAACATCAGCAAAGCGATTGCTCTAGATGGTTACTCAGGACTGCAACATGGTGATCTTGGCCACTGGGCCAAACAAGGAGTGTTACTTCTGAATGCCAGTCTGACTGTGCAACTTGAAATCGCTGGATCACATGCTCACCTGGGTTGGCAAGAATTAACTGACTGCTTACTGTATCGCTTAGCCCTCAAAAAGCCTGCATTAATATGGTTGCTGTGGGGCTCTCACGCACAGAAGAAAAAAGCGCTGATTGAGCAAGCCAGTCATTCCACCACTCCCACGAGAAGCCCCAGCATTCTGACAGCCTCTCATCCATCAGGGCTGAGTGTGTATCGAACCAGTGAACCATTTTTATTAAAGGGTGATGCTGGTAGCTGCCGTCACTTTAAACAGGTCAATGACCTTCTTGAAAAACAGAGTGAACCTGTCATCACATGGTCTTAATCAAAAGACCAAAGCTTGGTGAGATTAATTTTTTGCCAAAGCTCTCAAAGTGGCAACCAGCAAGATCGTCACAACAATAACTACTAACCACTCCAAAATTTGACCAGAACTAAAAAGTCCCAAGGTTTGACCAAAAAAAGAGACTAAAAAGCTGATCACCACCCCAGCAAGCCAATAAAGCAGTAAATCTTTGAGTTTTAGTCGGTTTTTGGGGTAAAGACATGCGGTAATCAAGCCCAAAGAGCCGCCAAATATTAAAAATGCTAGAAAACTCATCCTAACTCCATGAAAAACTTATAATTTCATTATGCAAATTTTGACATTGGGCATTAATCATCACACCGCACCAATCCAGGTGCGTGAACAGGTGGCATTCACACCTGAGATGATTCAGCCTGCCTTGCATCATCTGAAAAATCATTTGGCAAGTGTATCTGAAACACAATTGCCAGAAGCGACGATCTTATCGACCTGCAATCGCACAGAACTTTACTGTGCGGCCAATGATGAACAAACACAAGAGCAATCCTCTTTACTAAAGAAAGCCACCTTAGAGTGGCTAGCCAAATCTCGCGGTATCGATCATCAAGATTTAATGCCGCACGTTTATGTCTTGCCACAATCTCTTGCTGTGCGTCACGCATTCAGAGTGGCCTGCGGTTTAGATTCGATGGTGGTTGGTGAAACTCAAATTTTGGGTCAGTTAAAAGATGCGGTGCGCTCTGCTGATGAAGCGGGATCTTTAGGCACTTACCTCAATCAACTTTTTCAAAAAACTTTTCAGGTGGCCAAAGAAGTTCGTGGCACCACTGAAATCGGAGCGCACTCCATTTCCATGGCAGCTGCAGCAGTGCGCTTATCTGAAAGAATTTTTGAAAGCGTTTCTGATCAAAAAGTTTTATTCATCGGTGCCGGTGAAATGATCAATTTATGCGCCACGCATTTTGCGGCGCGCAAACCAAAATTAATGGCTGTGGCCAACCGTACTCTAGAACGCGGTCAAGAACTGGCTGATCAATTATCAGAGCAAGGCTTGGCAACAGAATCTTTGCGCTTGTCTGACTTACCTGCAAGATTGCACGACTTTGACATTATTGTTTCATGCACGGCCAGCACACTACCCATCATTGGCTTGGGCATGGTTGAAAGTGCCGTCAAGCAACGCCGCCATCGCCCGATGGTGATGGTCGACTTGGCAGTG
>JBDLUD010000007.1:0-34554 GCA_039805465.1 Pseudomonadota bacterium | reverse complement strand
ATCACAAGGATTAGAGTTCATTGCCTTGGCGATGTCTTATGACCCACCCATGTACGTGGTGAATTTTGCTGAAACGCGCAAACTGCCATTCATTGTTGCAATGGATTCAGATGGAAGTGCAGCAAAAGCATTTGGGAAAATTCAGTTAACCCCAACAACCCTGGTGATTAACAAGCAGGGGAAAATCATCAAGCGCTATGTTGGTGAACCTGATTGGAATGACTTCCACAAGTTGCTAGAAAAATCTTTGGCAGATAAAAGCTAGCTCTAAGTTAGTTTTAAGCTAGTGCTGAGCTAGTTACTTACCTGCCCATTGATTTTTAATTAAACAACGCCTGCCTTGTGGGCTTGCTCGTCTGCGTGATAACTTGATCTGACCATTGCGCCAACAGCTGCATGGGTGAAGCCCATCGCATACGCTTCTTTCTCAAACATGGCAAATGTGTCAGGGTGCACATAACGACGCACAGGCAAATGATGTCCTGATGGCGCCAAGTACTGACCAATCGTGAGCATATCAATGTCATGCGCACGCATGTCCTTCATCACTTCTAAAATCTCTTCGTCTGTTTCACCAAGACCAACCATCAAACCACTCTTGGTTGAAACATGAGGATAGCGAGCCTTAAAGTCTTTTAACAACTTCAAAGAGTGCATGTAGTCTGAACCAGGGCGTGCTTCTTTGTATAAACGGGGCACAGTCTCCAAGTTGTGATTCATCACATCTGGCAAGCCATCATTGAAAATATCTAAAGCCTTCTCAAGTCTACCCCTGAAGTCTGGCACCAAGACTTCAATTTTTGTTTGGGGGGATGATTCTTTTGTCTTGGTGATGCAGTTCACAAAGTGCTGGGCTCCACCATCACGAAGATCATCACGATCAACGCTGGTAATCACCACATAAGACAGTTTGAGTGCTGCAATTGTTTTAGCAAGATTATTAGGCTCTTCTAAATCAAGAGGATCTGGTCTGCCATGACCAACATCGCAAAACGGGCAACGGCGCGTGCATTTATCACCCATGATCATGAATGTTGCAGTACCTTTACCAAAACACTCACCAATATTTGGGCAGCTGGCTTCTTCACACACAGTCACCAATTGATTTTCACGAAGAATCTTTTTAATCTCATTGAAACGAGAGTTGCCAGAAGCAGCCTTGACCCTGATCCAATCAGGTTTTTTTAAAACTTCTCCAATCGGCACAATCTTGATTGGAATGCGCGATGTCTTGTCAGCAGATTTTTGTTTTTGATTTGGATCGTAGGTCTTGGTCATGACCGCACCTCTAATTGTTGAGATAAATGGCTCACTATATTTTTTGCCACAATGTCGATATTGTCGCTCACCCCAAGACTCTTCATATCAATTGTCTTTAAACCCTCATAACCACAGGGGTTGATTGCCAAAAATGGCTTCAAATCCATATCCACATTGAGTGCCAGACCATGATAACAACATTGCTTGGTCACTTTAAGCCCCAAGGCAGCAATTTTTGCCCCGTGGAGCTTCGCAGGGATTGATGGCTCACTGGCCAGATAGATGCCTGGCGCCCCTGCTTTTCTTTGACTCACAATGTCAAAATCTGCCAAAGTATCAATGATTGATTGTTCGATGCGATGCACCAAGTCTCGAACAAATAATCGCTTGCGTCTTAAATCCAATAATAGATAAACGACCAATTGCCCAGGGCCGTGATACGTGATCTGACCGCCTCGATCAATCGGGATCAAAGGTATTTGCGTATTAGGCTGAAGTAAGTGTGCGGCATCTCCAGCTTGGCCCAATGTGTAAGTTGGTGGATGTTGTAAAACCCAAAGTTCATCCGGTGTTTCAGTTGAGCGTTGCGCCGTGAAGTTTTTCATCGCCTCAAATGTTGGCAAATACTCCTGCAACCCCAATTGACGAATGATGATGGTCATTATTTATAAAACAACGCTCACCATCGGGTGAGTCGATAGGGTTCTGTAGAGTTCATCCAATTGCTCACGGCTTATGACATGCACCGTCACTGTCAAACCCAAATAATTACCGTTTTTTGATGGCCTGCATTCAGTGGTACTGATGTCATATTTTTTGTCAAACTGTA
This sequence comes from Pseudomonadota bacterium, assembly GCA_039805465.1. Classification (GTDB taxonomy): domain Bacteria; phylum Pseudomonadota; class Gammaproteobacteria; order Burkholderiales; family Burkholderiaceae; genus Polynucleobacter. The sequence goes on along the minus strand of JBDLUD010000007.1, from coordinate 32,465 downwards.
AGACAATATTCTGAACAGCCTCTTGATAACCAGGTACAGACTTACCCATGACTTTGATCGGAAAGTCACACGGGTATTTGATCAGTGATTCTTCTGCTGGAATATCCATGATCAATGATCACCTTGAGGATTGGGTTGCCCATGAAAAGCACTCACAATCAAATCTCGGATGCAATGCAGTTTACGGTGGAAAAAATGATCGGCGCCCGGAATCACTTGAACCGTCAACTCTTGTGGTCTGGCCCAATCTAAAACACTGGATAAAGGAATCACATCATCCACTTCACCATGGATCACAATCGTGTTCTTAGGCACTGGTGCAACATCCCACTTACCCGTTGCAGAGCCCACCATGATCAAGCGCTCCGGCGGCATATTCATTTCTTCTAAATGCTTCACAACATAACTGCTGACATAACTACCAAAAGAAAAGCCCGCCATCACCAAAGGTAATTCAGCAACCAATAATGGCCAGCCCTGTCCTTCTAATTCAGGGATCTCTTGCCAACCAAAAGAATCTTTCATCCAGGCAATGACGACCAACAAATCTTGGGTTTCACCTTTGCCATCATCGTGTATGCCTTCAGATGCACCAACACCTCTGAAGTTGGGTCTTACAGTAACGTAGTTCAATTGTGCAAAAGTGCGAGCCAAGGTTTGCGCCACCTTGTTATCCATCGTGCCACCCAACAACGGATGAGGGTGCGCCACCAAAGCAATGCCTCTTGGGCGAAAATTTGCCGGATCGTGCTTCAAACCTTCAGGCAGATCCAAAGAAGCCTCAATGATTCCTGCAGGCCCCTTCAAATGAATTTTGATGGTTCGATTCACTTAATCAATCCTTAATCGATCAACCACTTGGCCTTTAACAAAATGCGTATCAATGATTTCATCAATATCGTTTTGATCAACGGCTGTGTACCAAATACCCTCTGGGTAAACAACCATCACCGGGCCATGAGCGCAGCGATCCAAACATCCCGCTTTATTAACTCTCACCTTGCCTTCGCCGGACAGGCCCAGCTCCTTGCAACGAAGCTTGGCGTGCTCGAAAAGGCCTTGAGCGTTGTGCTGGGCACAACAGTCTTTACCGTTTTCACGCTGGTTCAAACAAAAGAATAAGTGGTATTTAAAGTGGCTCATATTGAAAATTATATAGACGACTTGAGTTTCAAGCCTTTTATTAAAGATAAGCTCGCTGCCACTGGCCAAATCCAAGCCAGCCATGACATCAAATGATTAAAGTGCAACAAACGACCTTGGCGCCATTCTTGAATGGTCACCAAATAGTATGGGTTTTGTGGCAAGAAATTGACCAAGAAAAGCATTCCTAGCAGTGCGCAAATACCAATCAAATATAAATACGCTCTGTTCAATTGCAATGCGCCAAACAATAGAATTGTTGAAAATATCATTCCCCACAATGCTGGGGGTGTTAACCACGCAAAGCTTTTATCAGCGCCAAACTGCATCCCTGAAAATAAGCCCTTCAAAATGATGGTGGTGATCAGCAAAGAAAATAACAGTGCTAATTTTGGAGCATCTTTGCGCATGGTCAATGCAATGGCGATGCCAGCAAAAATCCACGCAAGCATGGTTGTGGCGATTTCAATCGTGGCAAAGTTAAAAGTGCTTGTCCAAAGAATTGAATTGGGCCAATTGGTTGCAAGCCCACCCATGGCCAGCCATGCTGTTTGAGGATAAATTTGCGCCCATGGAAATGCCATTAACAACAAAATGCCGCTGGATCGAACCCCAAACCATTCAATCCTTTTTCTTTGAAAAACGCTTCCAGAAAGCCAAGTGGGATCAAATGTGATGGCAATAAGTGCCCCTATCGCCACACCAGATATGTTTGCCCACCAATCCACATTACTGGGTATTCGACTAACCAACCAGGTTTGCAAAGATTCCAAACCTGCGGAAAGAAGTGCGCCAATGATGATTGATAGCAACAGGGCGCGATAAGATTTCAGGCGAGGATAAACAGCAAAAACAATTAGAAACCCCAAGGGCAAATAACCCAAGATATTGGTAAAAACATCAAATGATGTGATGTACTGAGGGATTGGTGCAAAAATCCAATCCAAATAAGTAGCACCCACGCTGATATTGAAATTAAACGGATAAATACTGGCGTAAATGATCAATAAAATATATGAGAAGCAGGCCATCCTTGCAGTTGGCATCGGCAAATCTGGCCAGTTAAGGCGTTGAGGTCTTTGAAAATTCCCTGTCATAACCACATAGTACCTACAATATTGATATGGCGATAAATTGGATCCTAGAAAGTGTTGATCAAAGTACTTCAACCAATGAAGACTTGATGGCTCGGTGGCGAGCTGGTCAGCTATGGGAACCCATTGCCAGAAAAGCCATCAAACAAACATCTGGCAAAGGTCGCCTTGGGAGAGCATGGGTCAGTCATGCCAAACAAGCTCTGACATTTTCAGTTGCCTACCCATTCAAAAAAAATATTTCTGAGCTATCAGGATTGAGCCTTGCCTGCGGACTTGCCGTGATCAAAGGCATCAGTCAAGCCAGCGGAATTTCTCAAGAAGACTTAAAAAAACAAGGTCTTGGTCTTAAATGGCCCAACGATATTTTCCTCAATGATAAAAAATTAGCTGGCATGCTCTTGGAGGGCGGTCAATTAGATTCAACTCAATCAACTTGGTTGGTGATTGGCATTGGAATTAATTTAACGACCGATGAGGCTTTGGAAAATAGCATTCAACGTCCGATTGCCAGCTTAGATCAGATCAGTCAAGTTGAAGCGATGGATGCTGATGTTTTGTGGCTTGCCATACTCAAAGAATTGGCTGAAACCATCCAACTCTTTGAGCAACATTCATTTGTAAAGTTTCAGGAAGAATGGAACTCATGGGACATTTTTAAAAATCAAAGCTGTGCCATTATTCAGAATGAGCAAATACAGCATGAGGGTTTTGAGCGAGGAGTGGATGATCAAGGTCACTTACTCATTGAATCTAACAAAAGAATACAAAAAATTATCAGTGGTGATGTTTCTTTGAAGGCAAAAGCATGAGCATCTTATTGATCGACATCGGCAACAGCAGACTCAAATGGGCCATAGCTTCTAGCAATGGTGATCTGCATGCTGATTTTATTGGTCAAGGTGCGAGCAAGAACGATTCACCTGATCAACTTGCTCAATTTGATCAACTATCAAAAAATCAAGCCATTGAAAAAATCATCTGCTCAAGCGTTATCAGCAAAGACCAAACACTTGCTCTTAAAAACCATTTAAAAACGATCATGCCTCAAGCACCGTGGTTTCAAATCAATGGAGCGTCAGCCATAGAGCATCTGGGCAGCCAATACGATCAACCTGAGCAATTGGGCACAGATAGAAGAGCGATGGCACTTGGCGCTCACCAAATGTTTCCAGATAAAAATGTTTTAGTGATCGGTGCTGGCACTGCAACGACCATTGATCTCATCACACCGACTCACCACATGGGTGGATGGATCATTCCCGGCATGGCATTGATGACCAACGCACTCAATTTAAATACCGCTCAACTGCCCAAGGTTTCAACTGATCAAGAAAAATCTTCGTTAACGATTGGCACCAACACCAACGATGCCATTCACCAAGGGATCTTGGCTAGTCACCTGGGCGCCATCTCAATGGCACAAGCATATGCAAAGAATCAACAAATTAAATTAGATCTGATGATTGTTACTGGTGGTAATGCCAAAACATTGGCCGCACTTCTAAAAGAAAGTTCTTCAGCGGTGCCAGTTCATCATGAGGAACAATTGGTGCTTAAAGGGCTTTTGGCTTGGAACAAGATGGGATTAAATCATGAGTAAAAAACTAATGGCTGCTTTGATCATTGCCATCAGCATTGTTATTTTGTTGGCATTACAAATCACCGCCAACTCTTTCAGAGCTCAAAGTACTATCAATGCTTGGGTGGAAACTGCGTTTCAAGGATCAACAACCGCTGCCCAAGAAAACGATCAAATCAAACTTTTGAGTCCAGCGCAATCAACATCGCCCGGACCATCAAGCCCTGATCTTGTTGACAAGAGCAGTCGTTGATCGATCATGGATAAAAGGGATGGCATAAGCCTTGCCGCCCCAAGTTTTGACCAAGGCTGTTTCGGCCAAATCATCAATTTGATAATCACCGCCTTTGACATAAATATCAGGTCTGACTTTAGCGATCAGTTCAACCGGTGTTTTTTCTTCAAACATCACGACCAAATCAACAGACTCCAAAGCCGCCAATAGCGCCATGCGGTCATCTTGAGCGTTGAGTGGTCTGGCATCACCTTTACCCAATAGACGCACAGAACTGTCTGCGTTCACGCCGAGCACCAAACTAGCACCAAGGCTTTTGGCCTGAGCCAAATAACTCACATGACCTCTGTGCAAAATATCAAACACACCATTTGTAAAAACAACTGGCTTTGGCAAATGCTTCAAAGCTTCCTGTAGATTTTCTACAGAACAGATTTTCTTCTCAAATGCTGGCAATGGTAATTTATTAAGATTTGGCGTTGTCATAGGCAACATCTTACAACTGACTAGATATTTTCTAAATTATTTAGCAATGTTTGAGCATGCTGCGTGATCAGCAACTGCTCTTCTGCTTCAATTTTCTGTAAATTAGCCGTCATCAAACGAGTTCTAGGATTTTTCTCAAACTCAGCTCGATGATTGATTAAAAAATTCCAATACAAGGTGGTCATGGGGCAAGCATCAGGTCCATACCTTTTACTGGATTGATATGCGCAAGACTCACAATAATTACTCATTCTTTTGATATATGCGCCACTGGCAACGTAGGGCTTGCTCGTGAATCTTCCACCATTCGCAAACAAAGCCATGCCAGCAGTATTAGGCAACTCAACCCACTCAATCGCATCGACATAAATAGCGAGATACCACTCACACACTTGCTGAGGCAACAATTCAGCCAACAAAGCAAAATTGCCCGTGACCATCAATCTTTGAATGTGATGAGCGTAGCCATATTTCAAGGTCTGTTGAATAGCATCTTTCATACAAGCCATTTTGGTATCCGCCGTCCAATACCAATCAGGCAACTTTCTCTGATGCTGATAAAAATTATCTTCTGCCATTTTTGGCATATCCAAGTAATACATGCCACGAATAAACTCTCGCCAACCTAATATTTGACGCACAAAGCCTTCAACGGCGCTCAGTGATAACTGATTCTTTTTATAGGCCTGTATGGCTGCATCCACCACTTCTTTTGGATCAATGAGCTTTAAATTAAGTGCGGTTGACATGATGGAGTGCCAACCAAATGGCGTGTCCGTCCACATGGCATCTTGATGAACCCCAAACAAAGGCAAGCGATACTCCAAGAAATGATCCAAGGCCAACAAGGCTTGCTCCCTTGTCACGGCCCATGCAAAGTTCTCTAGCTCCCCAGGATGCTTGGGATATGTCGATTCAACATATTCGATCACTTCTTTGCTGATTGCATCCGGCGTGAACCACAAAGGTTCAGTTATTTTCCCCGGTCCTTTTTTAGGATATGGCTTTCTATTTTGCTCATCAAAGTTCCACTGACCACCTTCAGGCTCACCATCTTTTTGAATCAGGATGTTGTGTTTTTTGCGCAAGTATCGATAAAAATATTCAAGCCGAATTTCTTTTTTATTGCCCACCCATTCTTTGAATTCATCAAGGCCGCAATAAAAATGATCGTCCGCGGCAAGGGTCAAATAGATTTCTAGCTCACTGGCTAAATCCTGTAATTCTTTTCTTAAGCGCCATTCACCAGGCTCGACACAAACCAAATGAGTGAACTGGTGCCTCTGAATATGTTCTTTGAGTACTGAGACTATTGATAGCTTGCTTTCCTTCACATAGGTCAGCTTATATTTTTTCTTTTTTAATACTTCTGCGAAATGTCGCATGGCAGATAAGAAAAGAGCGATCTTGGCTTTATGTGTCCAAACATAATTGGCCTCAACTTCAGACTCAATCATGATCACCTCATCTTTTGATGGATCGAAATGATTAAAGGCCGAACTATCGGCCTTTAATTGATCACCCAGAACTAAGACAAGTTTTTTCACATCAACTGTCTGAGCGCTTTGTGCGCCAACCTTTGACGTTGGCAGAAATATCTTGTAGCGCAGCCATGACCTTCACACCATCAGGGGTGCGTTTGCGCAAAGCCTGATTCTCGCCACCCACCCAAAGTTCCACACCTGGTGCCAACTTTGACTTGAGCTCATTCAAACCATCGACCACTTGGTTTTGGTTCATTTGTGAAGAAAAAGATAAAGCAATCACATCTGCTTTTTGAGCTCTGGCTGCTTGAGCAATTTCAAGGATAGGGGTTTGCGTTCCCAAAGACACACAAGAACATCCTTCTAAAGCCATCAGTGCTTCAGCCATCAAAAGACCCAAGCTGTGGGGCTCCTGCGGGAATGTTGTTAATAAAATTCTTGGCCTAGATGATTCTTCATTTTGACCAATGTGCCCACGTGGCACTGAATTAATGGCCGTTCTCAACAAATGCTTGATTTGTTCTGTGAACAAATGCTCTTCGTGGATCTCTAACTTACCATTGGCCCAGTACTCACCAATATTTCTGATCAAGGGAGCCACAACTTCAACAACAAATCGATCTAGACCAATTTTCATCAAAGTAGTAGACAGCGCCAGTCTCAAGGCTTCGGTTTGATGAGATCTCAATAAATCCAAATACCGATCCATCTCGTCTTGGGTGATGATGGATGCAGAATGAGGGTTTTGCTCAATCGCTTGATTGGTTTTTGCACTCAACTCTTTGAGCGCCTCAATAGGCAAAGGCACGATGCGCCCAGGACGGAATCCTGAGTCTAATAATCTTTTTAAAATCCGCAGCTTTTCGATTTGATCCGCTGGATAAACGCGGTCGTCATTCTTATCCCGAAGGGGCATTGGGAAGTTATATCGTCTTTCCCATACTCGGAGTGTGTCTTTAGCAATGCCAGTGTCTCGCTCTACTGCAGCGATGCTCAACATGTCTGGCAAGTTGTTAAATCTAACATTCATAAGGAAAAACTCAGGTTTGTCGCCAAGTGAATACGAGGAATCGACGAATAAATTCTACACTGTCTTAGACATAATTTGCATTTATTTTGATTTATGCTTAATATTGCGACACATTGTTCATTTGCCCTAGACAAAATTAGACCTTGTCCATGGTGAATAGCAAATACTAATAAAGATGGGTCGAGGAGACAAACCCAATGATGGTCGGAGCTGAGAACAGATCCAGAGCCCCACAAGAGGCAGTTAAAAGCCCGGGGGCTCATTTTTACAGAATGGCCTTCACAGCCCTTCTGCTGGTAGTTCTTATGTGGAGTTTTTGGCCAAAGGAAGCTGTTGCGATGAATTGCTCTAAAACACTGTCCCACACCTTTCTAAGACTTCAAGACGAAGCGCCTCAGAATTTGTGCCAATACCAAGGAAAAGTGGTTCTTATCGTCAATACAGCCAGTTATTGTGGTTTTACAAGCCAATATGATGGCCTGGAGAAGCTTTACAGCCAGTACAAAGACAAAGGTTTGGTCATTTTGGGATTTCCATCGAATGACTTTGGCAAACAAGAGCCAGGCTCTAACAAAGAAATCGCTGATTTTTGTCACAACACCTATGGGGTTAAATTTCCCATGTTTGCCAAATCATCGGTCACGGGTCCTGATGCAAACCCACTGTTTAAGCACTTGATTGAACAAACGGGGACCAAACCTCGTTGGAACTTCTACAAATATTTGGTGGACCGTCAAGGTAATGTCATTGACGCATACAGCAGCATGACTTCCCCCAGCAGCAAAAAGATTGTTGCTCAACTTGAAAAGTTACTTCAGGAGAAACCATAATGAATGCCCCAGAAAAGATTTTTCTCCCTGATGTTCAGGCAAGTCTTGATGAACGCAACATTGTGATTCAAAAGGTGGGCATCAAATCTGTGCGCCATCCTGTTCAGATTAAAACCAAAGCAGGTTCACAGGCAAGCGTTGCAATGATTGATATGACTGTTAAGCTTCCATCAGATGTTAAAGGCACTCACATGTCTAGATTTTTGGAAGTTTTACAAAATCAACACACGCCTCTTGAGTTTGATTCTGTTAAAGAACTCATGAGCACCATGCTTGAGCGCCTAGAAGCCACAGAAGGTCACATCGACATGAAGATGCCACTTTTCTTAAATAAAGTGGCTCCAGTATCTGGTGTTGAGAGTTTGCTTGATTACGACTTACACATCAAAGCAGCTTTTGAAAAAGGTGCCTTGCGTTACACACTTCAAGTGCAAGTTCCAGTGACCAGCTTGTGCCCTTGCTCGAAAAAAATATCAGAGTACGGCGCTCACAATCAGCGCTCACACATCGTGATCGCTGCTGAGATCACTGAAAACATGGACGCAGAAGACCTGATCAAAATAGCTGAGCAAGCAGCATCTTGTGAACTATGGGGCTTATTAAAGCGTCCTGATGAAAAATACGTGACCGAAAAAGCTTATGACAATCCTAAATTTGTTGAAGATTTGGTCAGAGACATTGCTGTGGCACTTGATCACTCAGAAAAAGTGATTGCCTATGAAGTGTCTTCAGAAAATTTTGAATCCATTCACAACCACTCTGCTTATGCATGGTTAGCCAAAGATAAACGTCACACCCATTAACCCTTTTAACCACAAGACATGAAGCCCGCTGAGCGCAGTTTCTCTCCCTCCCTTATTTATGCTCAGGGGTGTCTTGTGGTTTTCTTATTCAAAGCCAATGAAAGAGTCTCATGAAAATAGCCATCGTTGGCGCTGGCATATCCGGCCTTGGCTGTGCATATGCTCTTAGTAAATTAGATAACTGCGAAGTCACCATCTACGAAGGTGGCAATCACATTGGTGGACACAGCAATACAGTTGATTTGACCCTTGATACCCCATCAGGCAAAGTTAGCCACGGTGTAGATACTGGATTTTTAGTATTCAATCAAAGAACCTATCCAAGATTGATTCGCTTGTTTCATGAAATTGACGTAGAGATTGCTCAATCTGACATGTCTTTTTCTGTGTCCATCCCCAAACAAAATGGTGATGTACTGGAGTGGTCAGGAACTAGCATTGACTCATTGTTTGCTCAAAGAAAAAATATCTTGAGCCCTTCATTCTTGCGCATGGTCAAGGACATCATTCGATTCAATCGAATTTGTACAAAATTGGCGGCGGGCAAACATTTGGATGAGATTGATTTAACTGTTGGCGAATTCATTAAAAACCATCGCTTCAGTCAGCAATTTCAAGATTGGTATTTTTTGCCGATGGTTGGCGCCATCTGGTCCTGCCCAGTTTCACAAATGTTGGCATTCCCAATTGCAACCATGATCAGATTTTGCTTTAACCATGGCTTGATTCAAATTGCTGATAGACCCCAATGGTTAACAGTCAAAGGTGGCTCAAGAGAATACGTCAAAAAATTGTGTGCGCACATTGAACAGAATCACGGCTCATTCATCCGAGAGCACGTCACCTCTGTTTCAAGAAATAATAATCAAGTCAATATCAGCACCACTCATGGCACCATCAGTTATGACCATGTGGTGATGGCCTGCCACAGTGACCAAGCGCTGAATGCCCTACACGACCCAAGCGCTGAAGAAAATAACATTCTTGGCTCTGTTAAATATCAAGATAACCGCGCTGTTTTACACACTGACAGTTCTTTATTGCCAAAAGAGAAAAAATGTTGGGCGGCTTGGAACTATGCCAGCACCCAAAGTGAAAACCTCCAAGATCAAGAAGTTTGCGTTAACTATTTAATCAATCAACTGCAACCATTACCTGAAAGCTGGGACAATCAACCAGTGATCGTCAGCTTGAACCCCGTGGTTGAGCCTAAAGCAGAAACAATTCATGCGGATATTCAATATGCGCACCCCGTGTTTGATCAGGCAGCCATTCTTGCTCAGAAAAACCTGTCTTTAATACAAGGTCTGAACAATACGTGGTACTGTGGGGCATGGACCGGTTACGGATTCCACGAAGATGGCCTACGCTCAGGTGAACTTGTGGCTGAAGCAATCCAGGAAATTTTAAGATTCGCGAGAAAAACACCAATATCAGCATGAGCATTGCAAAAATTTGTTTTGGCCAAGTTCGACATGCTCGCCTAAAGCCAGCAATCAATAAGTTTGCGTACTCTGTCTTTACCTTGCGCATACCAATGCGCCAAAGAAAAAATAACCCCTGTGGGATATCTCAAACCGGCTTGGGCGACAACAAGCTTTCTTGGCTCACTTTTTATGACAAAGACCACGGCCGAGGAGAAAGCGATTCCCTTGCATGGGCTCTTGATCTGGTCAAAAGCGAAGGCATCACAGACATTGATGGCGAAGTCTGGCTCCAAACATTCCCCAGGGTTTTAGGATATGTATTCAATCCTGTTAGCTTTTGGTTTTTTGAAAATCGCTCAGGAGATTTGAGAGCCATCTTGGCCGAGGTCAACAACACCTTTGGTGAGAGACATTGCTACCTCTTGAGCGATCCGAATGGTCAGCATCTTCAATGGGGTCAATGCTTTTTATCGAATAAGGTCTTTCATGTATCCCCATTTTGCGAAGTCAAAGGTGAGTACCAATTCAGATTTTTCTCCAAATCATCATCTGGGCAGCACGTTGCGCGGATTGAATACCATGACCAGGGCCCCCTCCTGATCACCAGCGTTAGTGGAATTGAACAGAATATTGATTTAAAAAGTATCATTTGGTCTGCGATTAGATATCCAGCCATGAGCATTGGGGTGATTGTCAGAATTCATTGGCAAGCTTTGCGTTTATGGTTAAAAGGTGTCCAATTTCACAGCAAACCAACACCACCTTCTACGGAAGTTAGTAAATGAGTTCAAACACCAATACCATTGATGGTTTCTTGCCAAGTTTGCCTTGGCATGCCAAAGCCGTTCTTTCGCTCCTAAAGAATATTCAGCTTGGTCATTTACAAATCATCACTCCCGAAGGTGAGCACCTCAGCTTCAAGGGCACAAATAGCGGCATCGAAGCAAGCATTCATATTCATAACTGGGAAGTTTGCAGAGCTTGCTTGAAATCTGGTGACATTGGTTTTGCAGAAAGTTATATCAAAGGTCTGTGGGACTCTCCTGATCTTCTATCACTGCTTAGATTGCTATTGGCCAACAGGCAAGAAATTGAAACCATCATTTATGGCAATTGGTGGGGTCGTCTCGGTTATCGCATCAAGCACTGGTTCAATAAAAACACCAAAGCTGGTAGCAAAAAGAACATTCATGCGCACTATGACATCGGTAACGCCTTTTATGCTCTTTGGTTAGATCCCAGCATGACCTATTCGAGCGCTTGCTTCGATAGTAAAGACACGCCTTTGGTCGAGGCACAAATTGCAAAGTATCAAAAAATTATTGAATCACTCAATGTTGCTCGTGGAGAAAAAATTCTGGAGGTTGGCTGTGGTTGGGGTGGCCTCATGGAACAAGCTTGCCTTGGAGGCATCAACATTGACTGCTTGACCATTTCTGAAGAACAAGCCAAATATGCGCGTGAACGTGGCGGAAGAATTCAGGCCAAAGGTTTGGGTCGCCATCAAATCTTGTTGCAAGACTATCGAGACCATCAAGAACAGTACGATGGCATTGCTTCGGTTGAAATGTTTGAGGCCGTTGGTGAAAATTATTGGCCGAGTTATTTTGAGATGCTCCAACGATGCTTAAAGCCCGGAAAAAAAGCCTGCATTCAAACCATCGTTATTGCTGATAATTTATTTGAAAAATACCGCAATAGCTCCGACTTTATTCAACAATATGTATTCCCTGGCGGCATGCTGCCCTCAGAAGAAAAATTCAAAGAGGCAGCTGCGAAGCAGGGTCTTGTGACTGAAAGCGTTTATCGCTTTGGGCAGGACTATCAAAAAACTTTGGTCTTATGGCATGAAAAGTTCAATCAGCAATTAGAAGCCATCAAAGCCCAAGGATTTGATCAAAAGTTCATCCGCCTATGGAATCTTTACTTGATGTACTGTGCCGCGGGATTTGCTGAGAAGAGCACCGATGTCATTCAATTCACCTTAAGAAAGCCTGACACAAATGGCGCTTAATCAGCGAGTGATTAGTTTTTACAACAAAAGAATTTGGATCATCGGCGCATCCAGTGGCATTGGCGAAGCTTGTGCTAAAGCTTTTCTGAGCCATGGTGCCAAAGTAGCCCTCAGTGCACGTCGCATCGAGAAACTCAAAGCCATTCAAGATAAATGGCCAGCCGATCAAACCCTGTGCCTGCCAGCCAACGCACAAAGCAATGATGAATTGAATTCTGCATACCAATCAATCAAGCAAACATGGGGTGGTGTTGATTTGCTACTTTATGTTTCCGGCATCTATGAACCTATGCGTGCCGACAACTTTGATTTGGCCAAAGCCACTGACATCATCAACACTAACATCATTGGTGCCATGAGCGCTTGCTCAATCACTTTGCCTGACTTCATCCAACAACAATCTAGCGGGATTGCCATCGTGAGCAGTGTTGCTGGCTACAGTGGCTTGCCACAATCCCTGGCGTATGGGCCGAGCAAGGCTGCCATGATTAATTTTTGCGAAACACTTTATTACGACTTGAAACCAAAAAACGTGGCTGTTTATATGATCAACCCTGGTTTTGTGTCCACGGAAGCAACCGCTAAAAATGATTTTGAAATGCCAGCCCTGATCACAGCAGAGCAAGCCGCTATTGAAATTTTAGATGGCATACAGGCTGGAGAGTTTGACATTCACTTTCCCAAGAGATTTTCATATTTCTTGAAGTTTTTACGATTATTGCCTTACCCAGCTTATTTCTTTCTTATCAAAAAATTCATCAAAATTTAAATGACAAGTCAGCATATTCAACGGGTGATTGATCAGTTTGAAACTCTATCACCCAATTCTATTGATGCCTTGGTAGCGCTTTACTCAAAAGATGCTTTCTTCAAAGATCCTTTCAATGAAGTTAAAGGGCATGAAGACATCAGGCATATTTTTACTCACATGTTCACGCAAGTGAACAAGCCACGTTTTGTGATTAAAAACACTTTAGAAGATGGCTCTCATGCTTGCTTGATCTGGGAATTTATCTTTCAACTCAAGCAATCTCCTGAGATCAATCAAGTCATCAGAGGCTGCACCTGGATGACCTTCGATGAAGCATCACTGATCACAGAGCATCGTGATTACTGGGATGCCGCTGAAGAGCTTTATGAAAAAATTCCTGTCTTGGGCACACTGATGCGTTGGCTAAAAAAAAGGGCCCGTCAATAAATACAGGCCCAAAATAAATACTCGAATTTATAAATTCTAGAGTTTTACTTTTTTTCTTTTCTAACCTTGTTCACCAAAAAATCCATTGTCTGAATCGCTCTGGCTTTTGAGCCGCCTGCGATTGATGGTGAAGTTAAATATTTACCCTGAACTGCAACTGTTGGTACGCCATCAATTCTATAAGTCTGAGCAATCTGATTGGCCGCCCTTGCTTTTGAAATCACGGTGAATGATTTAAAGGCCTTCAAAAAAGCTTGGCGATCAACACCTTGGCTCGCTACCCACTCTGCTATTTCAGCTTCTGCCAGAAGTTTTTTCTTGTTAACGTGCATTGCGACCATGACCTTGGCGTGTAAGTCATTTCTACCCAGGCTATCCAAGGCATAAAACAACTGGCTATGAGGCAACAATTCATCTCTGAACGCAACTGGTACTTTCTTAACGACAACATCTTGACCCTGTTTAGCAATCCAAGCACTGAGCTCTGGCTCAAAATCATGACAGTGCGGACAGCCGTACCAAAAAAACTCTAGGATCTCGATCTTGCCTTTTGATTCCGTGACCTGTGCCACTGGCATCACGCGGTAATCAAAACCTTCTTCAATCGGTCTACCTTGCGATAGCGCTAACTGAGAAAACCCAAGGCAAATAAGCCCCAAGAAAACATTTTTGAACAGAGTGAATAAATTGATGTTTTTCATATCAGGATTAATTTGATTTATTGATACGAATGATTGTAGAAGGAATGCCGGCGCTTTGCAGTCTGGACCTTGTTTGAGTCACTTCACTTTGACCAACAAATGGCCCAACACGCACACGCCAAAGAGTTGCACCCTCCAATTCCCTTTCAGAAATGAGGGCTTCTAAGCCTTGCATCGCTAGCATGGCTTTTTGACGTTGAGCCTCATCTTGATTGCTGTATGCCCCCGTTTGCAACCAATATTCTGGCCCTTGAGTTGCCGCTGCAATTGAAGCAATCGGATCTTTAGGCGCCATATCGCTTGGCAATGGCACCTTACTTTGCAGTGGCTTATTCAAATTAGGCTTGTCTTCAACTTGAATCTCGCCCTCTTCAATAGATTCCATAGGCTTGGCTTTGCTAACTGCTTCTGGTGCTCTTTGGTTTAATTTTGGTCCTGGGGCACCTTTGGTCAACATGACGGCAACGCCCACAGCAATGGCTAAACCCAGCAATAAGCCGAGCACAAAACCCATCAATGTGCCACCTGATGCGCCAGTCTCTAAAGATACCTGCTGCTGATTCTTTTTCATCGAATTAACTCCTCACATTTTTTCGGGTGCAGATACACCCAAAATATCCAATCCATTGGCAATCACTTGCTTGGTTGCCAAAAGTAAAGCCAATCGTGCCAAGCGAATATTTTCTTCATCGACCAACACTCTGTCTGCATTGTAAAAAGTGTGGAAATCGCTGGCCAAGTCTCTTAAATAAAATGCCAAGGAATGAGGCGTCATGTCTTTTGCCGCCTCAGCCAATACATCAGAGTACTCAGATAAACGAGTCAAGAGCATATTGGATGCATGACTATCTAATGCCAGAAGAGCTGCTGACTTCAGACTACTCTCATCTCCTGCCCACTGTCTCAAAATTGAACAAATTCTGGCGTGTGCGTATTGCACATAAAAAACAGGATTCTCATCATTCTGTTTTAGGGCTAAATCAACATCAAATACAAATTCAGTGTCTGCTTTACGCGAGATTAAAAAGAATCGAACCGCATCTCTGCCACGACGAATCGCATCTTGTCGCTCAGAATCACTCATCTCAGCCGTCACACCACCAGACCACTCGATCAGGTCTCTGACAGTCACATAAGAACCAGCGCGCTTAGATATCTTGACTTCTTCGCCACCCTTCATCACGGTGACCATCTTGTGTAACACGTACTGCGGATAATCTTTCGGAATATCCCAAGAACGCTTCTGCGCAACTCCTTGAATACCTGAACGCACACGAGCAATCGTGCCGTGGTGATCGCTGCCTTGGATGTTGATCACATGAGTGAAGCCTCGCGACCATTTGCTGGCGTGATAGGCAACATCTGGAACAAAGTATGTGTAGCTGCCATCTGATTTTTTCATGACACGATCTTTATCATCGCCATCATCAGTGGTGCGCAACCAAAGCGCGCCGTCGGCTTCATAGCTCTTACCAACAGATGCTAAATCCGCAACAACCGATGCCACACTGCCATCACTGTACAAAGATGATTCCAAGTAATAACAATCAAATTGAACGCCAAATGAATTCAAGTCAATGTCTTGTTCTTTGCGTAAATAAGCCACAGCAAATTGACGGATAGATTCGATGTTGTTGATATCACCAGCCGCATGCACAGGCTGACCATCTGAAGCTGCCACAGTGGCTTTGGCCAAATAGTCTTTTGCAATATCAGCAATGTACTCACCGTTATAGGCAGACTCCGGCCAGCCGCTATCACCAGGATTCAAACCTTTTGCTCTTGCCTGAACAGAAATGGCTAAATTCTGTATCTGCACACCAGCATCGTTGTAATAAAACTCTTTATGAACCGACCAACCTTGCGTTTTTAAAATGTTCGATAGGGCATCACCCAGGGCTGCTTGGCGACCATGACCCACATGCAGTGGACCCGTTGGATTGGCAGAAACAAACTCAACCAATACTTTTTTACCTAGCTCAGCCTGCTGACCATAACAATTGCCATCAGCAAAGATTTTTCCAATCACTTGCAAACGGGCTTTTTGCGTTAAACGCAAATTAATGAATCCTGGTCCAGCAATTTCAGCACTCGCAATTAATTCTGTGGCGCCTACTTGAGCCATTAACTTCTCAACAAACACCTGAGCCAATTCTCTTGGATTGGCTTTCCACGCCTTGGACAACTGCATGGCAATATTGGTGGCCAAATCTCCGTGCTCCACGACTTTTGGTCGCTCCACATGAGGCTCCGGCAATGGATCCAGAATGCTTCGCTCTTTAGCGATCTCAGCTAAAGCGGCTTGCATCAATGAAATAATTTGTTTTTTAATGGCTGGTAGCATAGAGGCTTAGTTTATCAGTTAACTTTTGGTGTTAATCTTTGCTTATGTTATATAAATTTCAATGCAAAAAAGCTGCGGATGTTCTGATGTTAGAAGACCTGACTTCAAAGATCTTTGCCATCATCGAAAGACCTTTAGAGCCAAGAGGTGTCTTTCTGCTTGAACAATTGCCCATCGCCATTGCAAAGTTAGAAGCTGCCATTGCAGAAGACATCGAACGCAAAAAGAACGCCTCTGAAAAAACCCCCTCAGAATCTTCTGAAGAATCTGGCCACAGCATCAACCATGATCGCTTGGGGCAAAGAGCATATCCATTCATCAGCTTACTCAAAGAGGCTTTGCTTAAGAAAGAGATGGTGTCTTGGGGCGTTTAACAAAATCCTCGAGCTGATCATCACCAATGCGACCCACATCAAAGTACTGAGCCTGTGGGTTTGCCAAATAGAAGCCGCTGACGCTAGACGATGGTGTCATGGCCATTGACTCAGTCAAAGCCATATCAATTTCATCAGCCTTTAAGCACTCAAACATATCCTTTTTAACCAAGTGATCTGGGCATGCTGGGTAACCAGGCGCCGGACGAATACCTTGGTACTTTTCCTGAATCAGGTCTTCATTGGTGAGGCCCTCATCAGTGGCATAACCCCAAAGTTCAGTTCTGACCCTTTGGTGCATCTTTTCAGCGAACGCTTCAGCGAATCTGTCTGCCAAAGCCTTGAGCATGATTGAACTGTAATCATCATGCTTATCTTCAAACTCTTTGAGTTTCTTTTCAATCGCATGACCAGCAGTCACAGCAAACATACCAACATAATCAGAAACACCTGAATCTTTCGGTGCGACAAAATCAGCCAAACAACGATTTGGCTTCTTGATGCCATCTACAACAGGTCGATCACTTTGCTGACGATAATTCTTCCAAGTCAACAAAACATCTTGACGTGATTCGTCAGCATATATTTCAATATCATCGCCAACACTGTTGGCCGGATACAAACCAATGACAGCATGTGCTTGCAACCAACGGCCTTGAATAATTTTTTGCAACATCGCCTGAGCATCAGCAAATACTTTTTGCGCAGAGTCGCCAACCACTTCATCTTTTAATATCTGCGGGTATTTTCCTGCCAAGTCCCAAGTCTGAAAGAACGGCGTCCAATCAATGCACTGAGCAATATCGGCCAAATCGTAATTCTTGAAAACGCGGCGCCCAATGAACTTAGGCTTGGTGATTTTCTGTTTACCCCAATCAATGATTTCTTTATTGGCTCTAGCATCTTCAATGCTGATGATGGGAGTTTGTTTTTTATTGGCATGCTGAACCCGAATTCTTTCGTAGTCCGCCTGCAAGTCATCAATGTATTTTTCAGCGCCTTCCTCTGAAAGCAAGCTGGATGCAACAGACACTGCTCTTGAAGCATCTGGCACATAAACAACGGGGCCTTCATAATGCGGTGCAATTTTTACTGCAGTGTGAACACGTGACGTTGTTGCTCCACCAATCATCAATGGCATTTTTTTAGATCTAAAGTAATCATCACGCTGCATCTCTTCGGCAACGTAGGCCATTTCCTCTAATGATGGCGTGATCAGTCCAGATAAACCAATCAAGTCAGCTTTCTCTTCTTTGGCCTTTTTGAGGATTTCATTACACGGCACCATCACACCCATGTTCACAACGTCAAAGTTGTTGCACTGAAGAACAACAGTCACAATATTTTTACCAATATCGTGAACGTCACCCTTCACGGTTGCCATGATGATTTTTCCGCGAGAACGCACATCACCACCACTCTCAAGAATTTGGCGCTTTTCTTCTTCAATGTATGGGATCAAATGTGCCACGGCTTGCTTCATCACTCGGGCGCTTTTCACCACCTGAGGTAAGAACATCTTTCCAGCGCCGAACAAATCACCGACCACATTCATGCCGTCCATCAAAGGTCCTTCGATGACCTCAATCGGACGACCACCAGCTGTTGATATCTCGAGGCGCATTTCCTCGGTGTCTTCAACAATGTGTGAAGTCACGCCATGCACCAACGCATGAGTTAAGCGCTCTCTGACAGAGCCCTCACGCCAAGCCAAGGTCTCTTCTGCGCGCGCACCGCCACCCTTGTATTCGTCTGCAATCTCTAGCAAACGTTCCGTAGGAGTCTTACCTTCTTTTTCAGCAAAGCGGTTTAAGACAACATCTTCAACACGCTCTTTTAACTTTGCATCTAAATCAGCATAAACACCGAGCTGACCAGCGTTCACAATGCCCATGTCCAATCCAGCGCGGATTGCATGGTACAAAAACACCGTGTGAATTGCCTCACGGACAACATCGTTGCCGCGGAATGAGAAGCTCACGTTAGAAACACCGCCACTCACTTTTGCGCCCGGCAAGTTAGCTTTTATCCAAGCCGTTGCTTGAATAAAGTCATTGGCATAGTTGTCGTGCTCATCAATGCCAGTGGCAATGGCAAAAATATTAGGATCGAAAATAATATCTTCTGGAGGAAAGTCCAGCTCTTCCACCAAAATCTTGTAGCTTCTTTGGCAAATCTCAATTTTTCTTTGATACGTGTCAGCCTGACCTTTTTCATCAAAAGCCATGACCACTGTCGCTGCACCATAGCGTCGAATCAATTTGGCTTGCTGCCTGAATAAGTCTTCGCCCTCTTTCATGGAAATCGAGTTAACGATGGCCTTACCTTGAACACATTGCAAGCCCGCCTCGATGACTGACCACTTTGATGAGTCAATCATGATGGGCACTCTAGAAATATCTGGCTCTGAAGCAATTAAATTTAAAAAGCGCACCATCGCCGCTTTTGAATCCAGCATCGCCTCATCCATATTGATATCGATGATTTGTGCGCCGTTTTCAACTTGCTGTCTTGCTACTGATAAAGCTTCATCGTATTGCTCATTCAAAATCATTCTTGCAAATGCTTTTGAACCAGTGACGTTGGTTCTTTCACCAACGTTCACAAAGCCCACGTGTGGACTGATATTGCATGGCTCTAAACCAGATAATTTCATTGGAGGGATCTGTTTTTTTACTGACATCACACAGACTCCTTATACGCATCCCAGCGACGACTTGGTCTCTTGGCAACAGCATCTGCAATTGCCTTGATGTGCGCAGGCGTTGTTCCACAACAGCCACCCACCAAATTCACCAAACCATCTTTAGAGAATTCATCCAACAATCTGGATGTCATTTCTGGTGTTTCATCAAAGCCTGTATCACTCATCGGATTGGGCAGGCCTGCGTTGGGATAACAAGAAACCGCAACATCACACACCTTGGCTAATTCAGCAATGTATGGACGCATCAGCGTTGCACCTAAAGCGCAATTAAGTCCAAAGGTCAAAGGCTTGGCGTGGCGCAAGCTATTCCAAAATGCCTCGACTGTTTGGCCGGACAAAATTCGTCCCGACGCATCCGTCACTGTTCCAGAAATCATGATTGGCAAGCGAACCTGCTTTTCTTCAAAAAACTCATCAATCGCAAACAAGGCAGCTTTTGCATTGAGCGTATCAAAAATTGTTTCAACCAAAAATACATCGGCACCACCCTCATACAAAGCTTCTACTTGCTCTTTGTATGCTTGACGCAATTGCTCAAACGTCACGTTTCTCACTGCTGGGTCATTCACATCAGGAGAAATGCTGGCAGTCTTTGGCGTTGGTCCTACGGCACCAGCAACAAACCTTGGTTTGTCGGGTGTTGAAAATTCATCACAAGCTTGCTTGGCTAATTTGGCCGCAGCCAAATTCATCTCTCTGGCCAATTCAGGCATTTTGTAATCATCTTGGGCAATCGTGGTTGCACCAAATGTATTCGTTTCAATCAAATCTGCACCAGCTGCCAAATACTGACGATGAATATCTAAAATGATTTCTGGGTGCGTGATATTGAGCAACTCATTATTGCCTTTTAAATCAATGGCATGATTTTCAAAACGAGTGGATTCTGGCAAACCGCGGTATTGCTGTTCATTTAATTTGCGTTGCTGAATCATGGTGCCCATGGCACCATCCAAGACCAAAATACGGTCTTTTAATAATTGGGGCAAGTTTGCGCAGCGGGTATAAAGCATAAGTAAAACTCTTATTTGGTCACAAATGATTGCGACAAATTGATTAAACCTATATTTTATCGGTATTACGTATATTTATCTGATTACATTCACTTTTTTATTTGGGGGTCAAAATGTTCGGAGCCATGCCAGATTTCAATCAAAGCCTAGAAATGTTCAAAACCATGTGGGGCAATTCACCGACCCCAGGCGATATGTCAGGCTTTGGCGCTGGAATTGGGGGCGGTGCCGGCATGCCAACCTTGGATATAGAAGAGCTGGATAAGCGCATTCAGGACCTCAAAAGCGTTGAAAACTGGCTTCAACTGAATATGAACGTCTTGCGCAGCACCATTCAAGGACTCGAAGTTCAAAGAGCCACTTTGGCGGCATTAAAGAGTTTCAGTGCTGCAATGACCCCAGAGGCATTGGCTGAAGCCACCAAGGCTGCTCAAAAGGCTGCCAGCCAAGCCACTCAAGCTGCCTCTGATATGGCGACCGAAATGGCCTCCGGCAGCTTTACAGGCAAGAAAACCTCAAAACCCCGTCAGAGCAAACCTCGCGCAACAAGTACCCGCCGCGCCAAAGGTGATTAAGGTGAGCGATGGCTTCGCCCATCGCAAAGGTTAACTGGTGCAGATCTAAATCCCGCTTGAATAAAACCGGGACCAAATCTCTGGCACTTTGCGGGCTGTTCTTACAGGCTGCCAAGGTGTCTGCCAAACGATCCCGATGATGGGCATGCAATTGCTCAATGCGCACATGAAGCCCTTGAAAAGGCTTTCCATGGGACGGCAAAATCAAAACATCCTCTGGCAATTGCTTTAAAGAAGTCAGTGAGTTCAAATAAAGACCCAATGGATCTGCATCAGGCTCCGTATCAAAAACGCTGACATTCGTTGAAATGCGTGGCAAAACCATGTCACCAGAAATCAATGTTTGAGTTTCATGACACCACAAACACGCATGCTCTGGTGCATGTCCATAACCCACCAATACTTGCCAATCCTTCCCACCAATTTGAATCAGTTCTTGATCCATGATTCTTCTAAATCTTGGAGGCACTGAAGGAACCATGTTGCTGAAATAATTGGCTCTGGCTCTGATTTTTATCAAGTCTTCTTCATTGGCTAAACCATGTCTCGCGAAATGATCGGCAGCACCACCTCCGCCCGCCACCGATCCAACTTCAGAACCTCTTGGATCAGATAACCATTTTGCTAAAACATAATCCGTCATCGTCATCCACAACGGCGCTGACCATCTTTCGGATAACCAAGAGGCCAGGCCAATATGATCTGGATGCATGTGAGTCACAATGATTCTGACGATGGGTAAATTTT
This sequence comes from Pseudomonadota bacterium, assembly GCA_039805465.1. Classification (GTDB taxonomy): domain Bacteria; phylum Pseudomonadota; class Gammaproteobacteria; order Burkholderiales; family Burkholderiaceae; genus Polynucleobacter. Next base: position 10,678 of record JBDLUD010000007.1, on the reverse strand, counting down.
CTAGCTCTGTATTAAAAATACTCAACCAAGCATCTTTGCTTGCTTCGTTAGACACTCCGCAATCCACCAAAGTCCAACCATCTCGACCCTCAAAGCAATCTCTGATTAACCATAAATTAATGTGATCTAAAGCAAAAGGTAAAGGCATGCGCACCCACTTCAAGCCAGCATGTATCGCTTGGGTTGCGCCGGTCTTGGGTATCTGCTCATCAAACGGATAGATAATTTTTTGCATATTCATTTATAGGGTTTTTACAGCGCACTCATCAACTACCTGTAATATTCATTTATCAGCATCGGCGTCACAGCATCATGTAAAAATTGTGACGCCCCATGATGCTCAATTAATACCGAAAATGAAGCTCATGATCACATCAAACAATCCTTATATTCTTAGCAAACTTCTTGAGAACAATAAAGAGTGGGTCGAGTCTGTCACCAAAAGCGATCCCGACTACTTTAGCAGACTTGTGCACCAACAGGCCCCTGAATATTTGTGGATTGGCTGCTCAGATTCTCGCGTTCCGGCTAATCAAATCACGGGGCTTGCACCAGGTGAAGTTTTCGTTCATCGCAACATTGCCAACGTAGTAGTTCACACTGATCTCAACGCCCTATCAGTCATTCAATTTGCTGTTGATCAAATCAAGGTCAAACACATCATTGTGGTTGGCCATTATGGTTGTTCAGGTGTGAAAGCTGCACAAACAAAAACCAGAATTGGCTTAGCTGATAACTGGATCAGGCATATTCAAGACGTTCAAGATAAGCACGGTAGGTATTTAGGACAAATCTTGAGAGAGTCAGATCAATTTGATAAGTTATGTGAATTAAATGTGATTGAGCAAGTGATGAACGTTTGCCAAACCTCGAGCGTTCAAGATGCCTGGGCTAAAAATCAGGAAGTCACTGTGCACGGCTGGATTTATGATTTAAAAGATGGGCAAGTGCGAGATCTTGGCATCAGCATCAAAAATAGCAATGAGTTAAATGCCCGCTACCAAACCATCTTAGAAAAAAATTATCCTAAAAGTGAATAATCCACAACTCATTAAGCGCCCTGAGTCGCCTTGTATCAATTTGTGCACCATGGATGATGAAGATCGTTACTGCTTGGGTTGCCATCGAACGCTGGATGAAATTGCTTTATGGTCCAGCCTTGATCAAGAAGAAAAAGAATCTGTTTGGCAACTGCTTGAAGAGCGCTCAAACCTAAAATCCAAATAAATACCGATCTACAAATAATTTGACCCCACCTACCAACGGTAGATGGGGTCAAACTTTTTTTACTGTTATTTAATTAAATTAAACAATTAATCAGCGTAGATGCCAGCCTTCTTGATGATTGGAGTCCACAAATCAATTTGAGCTTTCAAATGAGCTTTGTGACCTGCCGGGCTTGCATTCTTTGCATTAGGAATATTAGCGCCTAACTCAGCCATTTTTGCTTTGTAGCCAGCATCGTTGATACCTGCTTGAAGAGCTGCAGAAATCTTGTCAGTTGCATCCTTTGGAGTTCCCTTTGGCGCATAAACACCGTGCCAAACGTTCACTTCAAAGTTCTTCAAACCTTGTTCATTCAATGTTGGAATATCTTTAAATGCAGCAATACGTTGCATGGTTGTTGCACCGTAAGACTTCACTGAGCCGGCTTTCAACTGACCAGCCAAGTTTGTGGTTTGGTCACACATCAACTGAACTTGACCACCAATCAAATCTGTCAACGCAGGAGCTGTCCCTTTGTATGGCACTGTTGTCATATCTTGCTGAATAGCACTCATGAACAACAAACCGCATAGGTGTGAAGCTGAACCGATACCCGCGTTTGCGTAAGCAACCTTAGTACCGTTTGCTTTGATGTAGGCCAATAGTTCTGTTAAGTTCTTAGCTTGCAAATCTTTATTACCAACCATGATCATTGGCACATCAGCCACTTGACCTAAGTGCTCGAAATCTGTCATTGGATCGTAGCCCAAGTTTTTATACAAACCTGGAGCTGTAGACATACCAATGTGATGAATCAACACTGTGTAACCATCTTTAGGTGCATTCATTACTTTTTTAGCAGCAATCGTGCCACCAGCGCCTGGAGAGTTATCAACAATCACTTGTTGCTTCAAAGTTTTGCCCATGGCTAGAGCGATTTCACGAGCCACTTTATCAGTTGGACCACCAGCAGCAAATGGAACAACCATTGTTACTGGCTTGTCAGCCGGGAATGCTGCTTGCGCGCCAGCAGAAAGGCTGCCAGCGATAATACCTACTGCCAACATGGCATGACGAATACTTTTTTTCATAAATATCTCCTGTATGGTTGTTGCCGTAAAAGAAGCAAATCAACATGATGATTGTAAGGAATTATTAAGAAAAATCACTAAAAGTAATTTTTTAAATGACTGGTGTTTACCCTAGGGCGATTGAATCTAAGCCCTTCATTCAAGGCTCAAACTGGCTTAAAACCCACTTTAAAGATAAGGGATTTAGCCTCATAAAGTCATACAGACTTCATGATCTGATGTGATTGTGACTTTTTCTTTGATGGCACGTTTAGCAATTTTTAAGACCTGCTTATCTTTGCTGATCAAAGCAGATGGTCTGAGACTGTAGGCCAAATTAATGAAAACCTGATCGTCTCGATCTTTGCATTTCCATGGCGCCTGGCAAAGTTCTTCATCAGAAATGATTCGCGCCCATTTTTTCCATTGCTCACTGATGAGATCTTGCTGATCTTTTTCTAAAGAAAATTGCTTGCGCCCAATGACATCCAAGAATTCTGCAAAAGTTTTATCAGTCGCCACTGCGTCAAGCAGTTCTGCATCAAGCGCTGCTCGCAAAGGATGAGCTCGCTCATCATCAAATACCAAAATATCTAAAAGAATATTGGTATCTAAAACAATGATTGGCTTCACCTCACCATCACCATAAAGTTTTTTCCGCCAGCCTTATCTTATTGGGCAATTGAAAAAGAGGGGATCTTGATTTGATCTTTAAGTGCTTCAAAGTAAATCTCCCATGGAGAATCAGAAGGTTTATTGACGACCAAATTAAGGCCCTGCTGAACAAAGTCAGAAACATCAGCGCCTAAATCATAGCGCTCAGTGAATGCGGAAATATTGGCTGCTAAGTTATTCATACTTTCTGTGGCAATCACATATTCTTCACTTGCTTGATCTTTTAGTTTGGGCTCAATTTTTTTATAAACACTCATACCAAACCAGTAATGCAAAGCAATGAGCCAAGCATAAATATTGTAAAAATCAGCCGTTCTTTCTGAAAGTTGTTTCTTTTGAAAATACAAACCCAAGAATGAGTCATTAAAAGTTCTTAGGCAGGCCAGGTGCTGCATCCACTCTGCTTCAACTTGATCCCATTCAATATCATCAAGTAATTCAACAATATGCCCAACAGCATATAAAGTGAATTTGAATTGTTCTTTGTGAATCGCCAACTTGTCTCGATCGAGCCTTTGAGCAGCAGTCATCCATAAAGACGTCAAATGCCAAATAGTGATTTCGTGAGGTGTTAGATTGGGAATCTTATTTGCAATTGCTAAATATTCTGGGGGAAGAATACCCAATATTTCTTTGACCATTTCTTCATGTTCATTTGAGCCATATATTGACATTGATTGCTTTCGTAATTTTTTTGATTAGTTGATGATAACAACCATATGGGGTTTAGGCGTTAACCTCTTATTGGCCAGCATCTTGAATGATGCCTTTTGCCACACGCAGCATTAACGAAGTTACTCGACTGTCACCGATTTTGCAAGATTGCGAGGCTTATCAACATCAGTACCTCTTGCGCATGCGGTGTGATACGCCAGCAATTGCAATGGAATGACGTGCAAGATTGGTGATAAATCACCATAGTGCTCAGGCATTCGAATCACATGGATGCCATCTTCAGCACGTATTTGTGTATCACTGTCCGCAAAGACAAATAACTTACCGCCGCGCGCTTTCACCTCTTGCATATTCGACTTGAGCTTCTCGAGCAATGCATCGTTAGGTGCTACCGTCACCACGGGCATTTGCTCTGTGACCAATGCCAATGGTCCATGCTTCAACTCTCCAGCAGGATAAGCTTCAGCATGAATATAGGAAATTTCTTTTAATTTAAGCGCTCCCTCAAGAGCGATTGGATAGTGAAGTCCACGACCTAAAAATAGGGCATTTTCACATTGAGCAAATGCTTCACTCCATGCAATGATTTGGGGCTCAAGAGCCAGCACTGCATGAATTGCTGAAGGGAGATGACGCAAGTGATTGAAGGCATTGCGTTCTTGCTCACCTGTTAAGCAGTTCTTATTCTTCGCCAAGGTCAAGGCCAACAAATAAAGTCCCACCAATTGAGTCGTGAAAGCTTTGGTTGAAGCTACGCCGATTTCTGTTCCAGCATGGGTTAGAAATTGGTACTTTGTTTCTCGAACCATGGCACTGGTGGCCACGTTACAAACTGCAAGAGTCTCATGATGACCCAAAGATTGTGCGTGTCTTAATGCAGCAAGCGTATCAGCTGTTTCTCCTGATTGAGAAACCACCACAACCAATGAACGAGGATTGGGCACCGTTTTGCGGTATCTGTACTCACTGGCAATCTCAACCTGGGTTGAAATACCTGCCACATCCTCAATCCAATATTTAGCAGTGCTTGCTGCGTAATAACTGGTGCCACAAGCCAAAATCAAAACACTGTCAATATTTTTCCAATCAGCCTGGTTTGCGCCAAACAAACTTAGATCGGCAAATTCAGCATGACCCAAAGTATCAGCCACAGCTCTTGGCTGCTCAAAAATTTCTTTTTGCATGTAATGTTGATATGGGCCTAAATCAACCTCAGCACTTTGAGTTGGCACTGGCTTTTTGATTCTCTCTTGAACTTTGCCAGACACATCGGTGATGATGACTTGATCTGTTGTTAAAACAGCGATATCACCCTCTTCCAAATACGCCATCATGCTCGCATGATCGGATACAGCTAATGCGTCTGAAGCCAAGAAATTTTCTTGTTCGCCATAAGCCACCACTAAAGGTGAACCAACTCGAGCACCAATCAATAAACCTGGCGCATCTTTGGCAATCACCGCGATGGCATAAGCACCATGAAGCTTTGGCACCACGGCACGCACAGCTTTTGCCAAATCTCGCACAGGCATTTTGACGTAGGTCTGATGAATTAAATGTGCAATCACTTCAGTGTCTGTTTGAGACACAAACACATAGCCCGCTGCTTTTAATTCTTCGCGCAAGCTTTCATAATTTTCAATGATGCCGTTGTGCACCAAGCCAATTAAATCATCTGAAAAATGTGGGTGCGCATTAACAGTGTCTGGTTTACCGTGCGTGGCCCAACGTGTGTGAGCAATTCCAACATTGCCTGACATCGTCTGACCTTGATCAGCCAAGTCTGCGACTCTTGCAGTGGTGCGAGCACGCACCAAGTTTTGGCCTGTCAATAAAGCAAAACCGCAGGAATCGTAGCCACGATATTCAAGTCGGCGCAGGCCTTCGACCAAAATACTGACCACATTTTTTTTAGAAACTGCTCCAACGATCCCGCACATGATTTTCCCTATTCACCAATACTTAATGAAAAGTATTTACTTCGATTTTTTTGTTGGCCTTTGCCAATTGATTGAAACTTGCTTCACCCTTGTTACAGTCAATTGATTGGCCGGCGCATCTTTTGTCAATGTTGTGCCAGCTCCCAAAGTTGCACCCTTACCAACTGTTACAGGGGCCACCAACTGAGTATCTGAGCCAATGAATGCTTCGTCTTCAATGATCGTGCGGTGCTTGTTCACACCGTCGTAGTTACAAGTGATGGTGCCAGCACCAATATTCACTTTTTTACCAATAGTCGCATCGCCCACGTAGGCCAAATGATTGGCTTTACTCCCTGCACCCACATCACTGTTTTTGATTTCAACGAAATTGCCCACATGAACTTCTTCGGCAAGCACTGTGCCTGGGCGCAATCTTGCATAAGGCCCAATCACACTACCTGCGCCCACTGTTGCTTGATCAATGTGACTAAACGCTTGAATCTTGACATTAGCATCAATCACGGCATCCTTGATCACGCAATGCGGGCCAACGGATACGCCTGAACCTAGGACAACTTTTCCCTCAAAGACGCAACCAATATCAATTTTGACATCTGTACCGCATTGAAGTTCTCCACGAATATCAATTCGAGATGGATCTAATAATGTAACGCCTGACTCTAATAAACGATTGGCCAATTCACGCTGCCAAACTCGCTCTAAGTCAGCAAGTTGCGCACGACTGTTAACACCCACGGTTTCCCAATCATTGCTTGCCTGGGTTGTATAAACAGGAACACCTTCGGCAACAGCCAAAGCAATCACGTCCGTCAAGTAATACTCACCTTGCGCATTGTTTGGTTTTAACTGTTTTAACCAATGCTTTAATTTCTCCGTAGGTAAAGCCATGAAGCCAGTATTAATTTCAGAAATTTGACGAATCTCTGCGCTGGCATCCTTTTCTTCCACAATGCCAGACACATCGCCATCTTGATTGCGCAAAATTCGACCATATCCGGTTGGATTTGCCATGTTTTGAGTCAACAAACCAAGACCGCCAGACTGGGCCAACTGAGCCAATTGTTGAAGAGTCTGTGTTTGTATCAAAGGCACATCGCCATAAAGGATCAATGTCACCGGATCATCAGACAATTGATCGCAGGCCTGCAAAACAGCGTGGCCCGTGCCTTTTTGCTCCGACTGAAGTGCTGTTTTGGCTTGAAAAGCTGTCTTTGAGAGAAATTCTTGAACAAATTCTCCACCATGACCAAGAACCAAGATGGTGACATGATCGCCCGCCAAGGCCTTGGCGCTGGTGAGCACGTGCTCCAACATGGGCCGACCGGCGATTGGATGGAGGACCTTGGGCAGCGTTGACCGCATGCGCTTTCCCTGTCCAGCAGCTAATATGACAATATTCATTAATAATAATTATATGAGCTTATCCAAACCTCTCCAAACAATCAAAATAACGGCCATTTGCTGCCTTTTTTTGTTGATCACCGCCTGCAGTGCCGTGAGGTTTGTTTACAACCAGGGCGACACACTCATCCGTTGGTGGATTGACGACCATATTGGCTTAACTGCAGAGCAAGAATTTCTAACCCGCGAACTCCTGGAGCAACAGTTTTGGTGGCATCGCACAGAACAACTCACAGATGTTTCCAAAACCCTAGAGCAACTGCGCCGTCAACTCAATCGCCCACTCTCCACAGATGAAGTCAGCCAATTTTCTGATGACCTCAAAAAGTTCATTTACAAAATTGCCAAGAAAACCACCCCAGATGCCGCAAAACTTTTTGTAACGCTACAAAGCAATCAAATCGAAACAATGCAAAAAAGAATGCAGAAGGGTAATGAGAAATTCGTCAAAGAATGGCTTCCAACAACTTTAGAAAAACAAAACAAAGTCAGGGCAGACAAAGTCATTGATCGAGTCGAGTGGCTTTTTGGAAGTATCAACAAAGAGCAAGAAGAAAAAATTAGACAACACATCAAAAATAACCCCCTTGATATGAACATGGTTTATCAAGAACGCCTGCGTCGTCAAAATGATTTGATCAAGATTGTTAAATCAATCAATCAAAATAAATTGAATCAGCAACAAGCGGAAGAGTTGCTGACGACTTACATTAAAAACTTTGAATACGGGACAAGCAAAGAACAGCAAGACTTTGGCAAAAAAAGGGCTGAGCTTGGGATTCAGTTAAGTTCATTCATTACTCAGGTTGTGAATGATGAACAAAGAAAATATGCCAGCGGACGAGTTGAAACTTGGGCTCTAGATGTTCAGGAGCTGATCAAAGAGTCAGCTGTATTGGCTGCCAAGCGTTCTGCTCTGCCAAATCGCTAGAAGCTTCATCCTGACTTAAATCTTTAAAATCAAACTGGGTGGCGTCCATTAAATGTGATGGCACCACATTCTGAATAGAGCTGAATAAACTTTCTACGCGACCCGGGTATTTCTTTTCCCATTCCTTGATCAAGGCTTTCATGGCATTGCGCTGAAGATTCTCTTGGCTGCCGCACAAATTGCATGGAATGATTGGGAACTCCATCTGCGCAGCATATCTTTCAAGATAACTTTCAGGCACATAAGCCAAAGGCCTGATCACAATGTGCTTGCCATCATCAGACTTTAATTTCGGTGGCATGCCTTTTAACTTACCGCCATGGAACATATTCATCAGCAGCGTTTCAATGATGTCGTCACGGTGATGACCCAGCGCAATTTTGGTGGCACCGAGCTCACCAGCCACCCTGTACAAAATGCCACGTCTTAAACGAGAGCAAAGGCCACAAGTTGTTTTTCCCTCAGGAATCACACGCTTCACAATGCCATAGGTATCCTGGTCTTCAATGTGATACTGAACACCTAATTTTTTAAAATAATCAGGCAACGTTTCTTTTGGAAAGCCTGGTTGGTTTTGATCAAGATTGACGGCCACCAAATCAAAATGAATCGGTGCGCGCTCTTTTAATTTCATCAAAATATCGAGCATGGCATAGCTGTCCTTGCCGCCGGACATACAAACCATGACCTTGTCACCGTCCTCGATCATGTTGTAATCAACGATGGCCTGCCCAGCTAGACGACAAAGCTTCTTGTCTAGCTTATTCTCTTCGTAGGCTACTTTGCGCGGATCTTTCATTCTTTGATCAGGAAAATTTCAACACCAACTGCTTCGCAGTCAGGATATACATCTGGCTTTGCAGTGGAAACTTTAACAGCTCTCACATTTGGATGAGCCAACATGATTTTTGCCACATCATCACACAAAGTCTCTTGAAGATGTATGTGGCCCTTAGAAACTCTTTCTAAAATACTTTGACGCATGAAGTCATAATCAACCACCTCATCAAGACTGTCTTTGGATGGTGTGTTTTCGACCAAAGGTACAAATAAATCAACATTGATTAAAACGCGTTGCTCCCCGCGCTTTTCAAAGTCATGAATACCAATATTGATATAAATCTCGTAATTGCTCAAAAACAATCTGCGGCAATCCATCAGGCGAGGGTGAGATAACAATGCTTGCATAAATTACTCCGTCAAAAACATAACGTCACGATTAGTCGAAAGTAAATGCTGCCCACCATCAACATACAAAGTTGTACCAGTGATGGCTTTTGCCTTAGCCAAATAAATCACTGCATCAGCAATATCATCAGGCGTTGATGATTGCTCTAAAGGGGTCATGCTGTGGGCTTTGGCAAAGCCATCCTCAGACTGATCGCCAGACACCATCGTGATGCCAGGGGCCAATCCCACAACGCGTAAATTTGGGGCAAATGACTGCGCCAATAAATTAGTGGCTGAGTTCAGCGCTGCCTTTGATAGGGTGTAAGACAAAAAGTCTGGATTCAAATTTTCTAATTTCTGATCAAGCAAATTGATCACTACCCCACTTGGGCCACGAGAATCAGCTGTTCTTAGCTTTGCATGCTGACGGTAGAGGTCTCGCGACAAGATCAATGGCGCAGCCACATTCGTGAGCATGTGACGATCCAAAGAGGCATAGCTAAAACTTGATGCCACATCGTATTGGAATAAAGAGGCATTGTTCACCAAGCATGATGGCAAACCTAGCGCTTCACAACATCTATTGATCAACTGACTGGCTTGAGATTCATCTGATAAATCTGCCTGCAAAGCAACACCACGCTGCCCAGTTGCCAAGATATCTTTGACAGTCTGCTCAGCAGCATCTTTGGAGTTGCCATAATGAATTGCAACATCCCAGCCATCCTTGGCCAGGCCAATCGCAATAGCGCGGCCAACGCGTTTGGCGGCTCCAGTAACTAGGGCAATTTTTGGGTTTTTCATATTTTTTGCAGCATCACTTATAAGAGTTGTAGACTCGCGAGGTATGGATATTAACCCTAGTATTGAAGAAGCGTCTCATAGTCAAACGCTGGCTCGTTTAATTCAAAAAGAAATTCAGGCTCAAAATGGGCAAATTTCTTTTGCCAAGTATATGGAAATGGCCTTGTATGCGCCAGGATTAGGCTATTACGCTGCTGGCAAAAATAAGCTTGGCAGCAAGGGTGACTTCACCACAGCCCCTGAAATCAGCCCTTTATTTGGGGCAACCATCGTTCAAACCTTACTGCCTATCATCGAACATCTTCAAAACTTGAATCTACCGGTCAAAATTCTTGAATTTGGCGCAGGCACCGGCGCCTTGGCCGAATCGATTTTGTGATTTGATTGAGCGCCAACAATCGAGGCTTGCTCAATCATTCCCCATGGTCAACTGGATCAATCAATTACCAAAAAACTTCACAGGCATCATCCTTGCCAATGAAGTCTTAGATGCCATGCCGATTGAATTGATCACTTACCAAGATCAGCAGTGGTTATTTAAAGATGTGACCTTGACCAAAGAATCCACTGAAGATGCAATTAGTTTCAGACACTGCCTCGGCAAAGAAGTGCCTCAAGCAGTGCTCCCAACATACTTGCATCAACAATCATTTGAAAATGGCTACACCACCGAAATCAACGTGAATGCAAAAGCTTGGATGAACAGCATCTCTGAAATTTTAGACATGGGTGTCTTATTAACGATTGACTACGGATTCCCAGAACATGAGTACTATCACCAGCAGCGCAACCAAGGCACTGTC